>JAIVJM010000010.1 GCA_020199995.1 Acidobacteriota bacterium
AAACGGCATCGAGCTCGACTTAAGCGCAGTGCCGCAGCGCGAAGATGGGATGACCGCCTACGAGATCATGCTCTCGGAGTCGCAGGAGCGGATGCTCATCGTCGCGCACCGCGGGCGCGAGCGACAGGTTGTGGACATCTTCCGCAAGTGGGATTTGGACGCCGTCGTCATCGGTCGCGTGACCGACACGGGCAACGTCGTCATCAAGCACCACGGCGAGAAACTGGCCGAGATTCCCGGCCCGTACCTTACAGACGAAGCGCCGCGCTACGAGCGACCGATGCGCGCGCCCGAAGGGTGGGTCGAAGTCGGGAGGACGGAGGATGAAGGGCATGCTATCGAAAATCCGTCGTCCGTCAAAAGTTCGTCCGACGCCAATGAGCTGACCGGAGGCGCGTCACAGGTCAGGTCGAACGTCGCCTCGGTCGTTAATTCGGATGAGTTGGACGAAGTGCTCAAAGCTCCCGGTTCAGTTGTTTCCGCGTCGGGTGAAGACCACAACGAGTCTCTCAGGAAGCTTCTGGCCGCGCCGAACGTGGCGTCGAAGGAGTGGGTCTACCGGCAGTATGACCACATGGTGCGGACGAACACGGCGGTGCTGCCGGGGGCGGACGCGGCGGTGGTGCGGATCAAGGAGACGCGGCGCGCGCTGGCGATGTGCCTTGACGGGAACGGTCGCTACTGCGCCGTCAACCCGCGCGAGGGCGCGCGCCTCGTCGTGGCCGAGGCGGCGCGCAACGTCGTGTGCGTGGGCGCGCGGCCCCTCGCCATCACGAACTGTTTGAACTTCGCCTCGCCCGAGCGGCCCGAGGTGATGTGGGCCTTCTCGGAGGTCATTGACGGGATGGCCGAGGCGTGCCGCGCCTTCGAGACGCCGGTCGTCTCGGGCAACGTCTCGTTCTACAACGAGACCGAGGGGCGCGGCATTCACCCGACGCCCGTCATCGGCATGGTCGGCTTAGTCGAGGACGTGCGGCGCATCGTCCAGCACGGCTTCAAACGCGAGGGCCACACGGTCGCGCTCCTCGGCGAGACGGGCGAAGACCTCGCGGCGAGCGAGTACGCGGCGACGGTCGAGGGGCGCTCGCTCGAAGAGATGAGATCGGTCGGGCGCGTCCCCCGCCTCGACCTCGGGCGCGAGCGAGCCGTGCAGGCGGCGGCCCTGCGTGCGGCGGAAGAGGGCTTGCTGCAATCATCGCACGACTGCTCGGACGGCGGCCTCGGCGTGGCGCTCGCCGAGAGCTGCTTCTCTTCGCACGGGCGCAAGGGGCTAGGCGCGGACGTTGACCTCGACGGTGACGCCGCGGCGAGCGTCACCGCGCATCTCTTTGCCGAGTCGCCCTCGCGCATCGTCGTCAGTTTTGAAGAGTCGGCGCGCGCGCGTCTCGAAGAGATCGCGGCGCAGGCGGGATGCCCTTTCCGCGTCATCGGGCGCGTGGGCGGCGGAGACTTAAGCATCTCGGTGCGCGGCAAAGAGTGTGTCAGGCAGGACGTCAACGAACTCGAAAACGTCTGGCGCACGGCGCTCGGCGGCAGGCTGCGTGTGGCGGCGCTGGCGGCGGCGGCGGAGTAAAGGCGAATGAGGGATTGACGATTGATTCATCGGCTCATTGATTCAATGAATCAATTGGACGCAATGAGCAAGCCCTTGAAAAGGGCGTAAGAATTTAGCCCACGGCGCGAGCCGCGGGAATTAAGCCGGAAGTGAACTTCAAGCCCCGTCAGGGGCGAAAGAAATTTCGAGAGGCGTCTTACGCAAGTCGGATTTCTTTCGCCCCTGACGGGGCTCTCATTTTTTTGTGCTAGCTCCCACGGCTGACGCCGTGGGCTAAATTCTTACGCCCCTTTCAGGGGCTTCGCGAAATCTCCACCCGGTGGATTTTGCCCTCGCTGAAATAAAAAACGTCGAACGTCCCGGCGCAACCCTCCAGACGCACCCGCAGGGCATCGCCCGAAAGACTGAAATCACGCGCGCAGTCGGGCGTCGCGCCCGCGCGCTCGAACTTCGTCGCGTTGTTCAAAGGACGCAGCGTGTACGTCCGGGCTTCCCCGGTGAGCTCGATTCGGTCGAGGCGCGTGTGCAGGCTGTGCCATGCCAAAACATGCGCGCGGCTGATCGGCTTCGCGGGTTGAAACGAGAGGAGCGCCCGCCCGAGGCCGTTGCGGTAGACGTATGCGCCGCGCAGGTTGTCGGGCACGTTGAGGAGCAGCACGGCGTCGCGCGTGGACTGCGCGGCCAGCTCCTCGATGATGCTCTGCGAGAGCCGCGACGCCGCGCTCCAGTCGCGATTCGTCGCCCACAGGCTGGCCGCGTAAAAGACGAGCAGGCAGGCGAGGGCCGCGGTTCGCAGGGCGGCGCGGCGGCCCTCATCCCGTGTCCACGCGAAGAGATAGGCGACCGCGGGCGCGTAGAAGGCGGAGGGCAGATACAGGAACCGCTCGCCCTGCGTGTCGAAGACGTTGATGCGCAGATTGATGACGGGCAGAAGCGCACATGCGAACAGTAGAGCCATGAGCCACAGAAACGTTTGACGGCGCACGAGCGCGGAGAGCGCCGTGCGAGTCGTCGAGCGCTGCAGGAGCGCCGCCGCGGTGAGGACGGCAAGCACGCCCAGCACGATCAGTGCGGGCGAGAGGGCGCGCGATTCGAGGAAGGGGAACCCACGCAGCACGAACGCTGGAAGAGCGGCCCGCAGGGAGAAGCGCAGGAGCTGGCTCGCGACGACCGAGTGGGTGATGTTGAGGTGCTGCGCCGCGCCGTACCCGCCGACCAGCGCCCCCAAGACGACGGCGCGCGCCGCCGTGTAAACGCCGAGCAGCACGAAGAACGGCACGGCTTCCACGAAGCCGTTCTTGAGTCGGCGCGCCCAGCCCTCGCCTTCGCCGAGATAGGCCGCGACGACAAACACCGCCGGAGGGAGGCACACGGCGGACTCCTTCGAGAGCAGCGCGAGCGCGAACGAAGCGAGCGCGAGCGCGAGCGCGACCCTTTGCCCTCCGCGCGCGTGCGCAACGTAGGAGAGGAGTGAGAGCAGGAAGAAGAGCGATGCGAGCAGGTCGGCCCGCCCCGAGACCCACGTGACGGCTTCGGTGTGCGAGGGGTGGAGCAGGAAAATGAGCCCGGCGAGGAAAGCGACGTACTCGTGTCGCCGCCGCCGCGGCTCCTCCGCCGCTGTGGGCCGCCAAGCTCGGAGGAGTGAGCGTGTGAGCAGGAAGACGAGGAAAGCATTCAGGGCGTGGAGCGCGAGGCTGGTCAGGTGAAAGCCGGCGGGACGGGTTCCCCAGAGCGAAGTGTCGAAGTAGAAGCTGGAGATAAGCACCGGGCGGAAAAAGCCCCCGTGCTCCCGCCCCCACGTGAAGGGCAGCCCACCTTCGAGCACCCTGCCGACGAGCTCAAAGTCGTCCGAGAGGAAGAACGCATTGACGACGTTCGAGTAGGCAGCCACGCCGAGCGCGACGTACAGCAGCAGGACATATGTTTCGCGCCGCCGGATGCTCAAACGTTACCCCTTCATTCAAGTAGTGAGCAGTGAGCAGTAAGCAGTGAGCAGTGAGCAGTAAAGATTCGAGATTTGAGATTTGAAATTTCAAAACTCGAATGTGAAGACTGACAACTGAGTAACTACCTACTGCTCACTGCTCACTGCCTTCCCCGGCGACGCGGCAGAGTTCCGCCGCGATCAGCTCGCCCGCGAGCGCGTGGGCCGTCTCATTCCAGTGGCCGTTACCGAGGTCGCCGCCGAAGCCGTGCAGGAAGACCTTGTGCTGGTCGGCGTAGAGCTGGAAGGCCGGGGCGAGATTGAAGACCTCGAAGCCCTCGCGCCGGCCAAGCGCCTTGAAGCGCCGGTCGGGGTAGAAGAGGTCTTCGACACCGATTCTGCGCATGAAGGCCGCGCGCGCCGACTGATCCGGGTGGACTTGAATCGGGTTGCTCAAAGTCACGGCCAAAAACTTCGCCCCGTGCCCCTCGACTTCGTCGCCGAGCAGCGCAATCAACGCTTCCGTCACCTGCCACGACTCCTTCCAGACCGCGTCCGCCGCCGCGTCCGAGGGCTCGCGGTAGACGGCGTTGGCGACGCCCGGCTCGTCGAGCGGAGCGGGCCGCGCCTCTTGCTGCTGCTGCGGCTGCCCCCGTGCCGTGGCCGGTGCGTCCTTTGCGGGCGACGCGGCGGCCCTCCGGTCGCGGTATGCGTCGAGGGCGGATTTGAGCGCGCCGTGCGACTGGTGGACGGCCTGGACGAAGCGGAGATGCTCGCGCAGCCAGCGACCGGCGCGGCTGACGGCGGACTGCCGCCAGCGGAACGCGGGACGGTCGCGGAACGAATCGTCGAGCACGAGCTGGCCGTCGCGCAGGACGAAGTAGGGAATCTCGTCCGTGCCCTTGAGCGCGCGCGAGTTGTCGATGAGGTCGTTGTTGGTCGTCACGGCGAGGAGCACGAAGTCGGGCGAATAGTCCCAGACCTTCTCGCGCAGCGTGAACAGCTCCTGCGCCGTGCCGTAGCCCGAGACGCCGAAGTTGATGACCTCGACCTTCTTTCCCCCAAAACCGCCACAACCCTGCAAGCGCGCTTCCATCACAGACCAGAAAGCCTTCTCCTGCTCGACCTGCAAAGACTCCGCGTAAGAGTCGCCGAGCACGGCGACGCGCAGCGTGTCGGGCGGCTTACCTTTCGCGTGCTCGCGGTCACGTAACCCCTCGCTGTTGACGCGGACGTAAGCCGCGCCCTCCTTGCGATACCAGCCTTCGACGCCGGGCCTCAGAGACCAGCCGCGCGCGGCGTCGGGCGCGTAGAAGACGGGATAGGTATAGCCGGCGGCGCGCAACGCCAGCTCGAAAATTAAAAGCCCCGCCAGCACGCCGCCCGTAATGACCAGCAGCTTGACGGAAAGACGCGGCGACATGCCCGCGCCTCCGAGCGGTTGATGATTCATAGACAAGAGAGAAGACAGTTTTCAGTCTTCAGTTTTGAAATCTCAAATCTCAAATCTGAAATTTCACATCTCTTAGAGCTGAAGACTGAAAACTGAAAACCGGCGACCGGAAAGGGATGACAGAACCTTCACACGGGAAGTTATAATTGCCCGCCGCCGTCTTCGCAACACCAGCCGCGCGAAAGTTCGGAGCCGAGGCTTCTTCAAAGATGAGCAGCTTAAAGAAGAGCACGTCCGTCCAGCCGCCCGCGTCGCTCGACCTCGGGCTCGGCGGCGATGAACTCATCGCCGCGCTGCTCTGGCTCGGTGTCGAGCGGCGCTTGCATCTGCTCGACAGCGGCGGGGCGCGCGGCGAGGACGCGCGCTTCCTGATCGCGGGCTTCGACCGAAGCCGTGCTTGCCTTCTTCGACGTGCTCGTCGTCCACGACTACGCGCGCGGCGAGACGAAAATCGTCGGCGTCGAAGGCTCGGACGCGCGCATGGAAGAGGCGCGCGAGTTGCTGCGCCGCGCGGCGGCGGCGGGAGTGAAGCCGGAGGCGCTCGAAGCACCCGCTTTGACCCGGGCGACCTCGAACATGACGCGCGGCGAGTACGTCGCGGCGGTCGAGCGCGTCCGCGAGCACATCTACGCGGGCGACATCTATCAGGCCAACCTGACGCAGCAAATCTCCTGCGCGCTCCCCGCGGCGACGACCCCCGAGCGCGTCTTCCTGCGCCTCAGGCGCGAGCATCCAGCCTCCTTCGCCGCCTTCGTCCGGCGCGGGGGCGGCGCGGCGGCGGCGGTCGTGAGCGCTTCGCCCGAAAGATTCCTGCGCGTGAGTGTGGGAGAGGAAGAGGAGGCGTCGTCGTCGTTGTCGTCGTGCGGCGTCGGCCCTGCCGGGAGAATCGTCGAGGCGTGGCCGATCAAGGGGACGCGGCCACGCGGGGCGACGGCGGAAGAGGACGCGCGGCTGCGCGCGGAGCTTCTGTCGAGCGCGAAGGACGCGGCGGAGAATATTATGATCGTCGATCTGATGCGCAACGACCTCGGGCGCGTCTGCCGCTACGGCTCCGTCGAGGTCGCCGAGCTGTGCGCTGTGCAGGAACACCCGACGCTCTTTCACCTCGTCTCGAAGGTGCGCGGCGTCCTGCGCGAGGGCGTGAGCGCCGGAGAGTTGCTGCGCGCGGCCTTCCCCTGCGGCTCGATCACGGGCGCGCCGAAGATTCGCGCGATGGAGATCATCTCAGAGGTCGAGACGGCGGCACGCGGCGTCTCGATGGGCGCCATCGGCTACTTCTCTTTCGACGGCGCGCTCGACCTGAGCGTCGCCATCCGGACCATCACCTTCGGGCCTCACGGCATGGCCCGCTTCAATGTCGGCGGCGGCATCGTCGCCGAAAGCGACGCCGAAGCAGAGTACGAAGAGTCGCTTCTTAAAGCGCGCGCTCTGCTCCGCGCCCTGCGCGCCGAACTCTGAACAGACGAGCCTCTAGCCCTGCGCGCCGGAGTTCATGTATCCTCTGCCCGGTTCTCCGAATCCAGCCGCCGGGAATTTTTTTAGTCACAAGAGCGCCGGATGCACCCGCACGTCTTCCTCAACGACCGTCTGCTCGAAGCGTCGAAGGCGCGTCTGCCCGCCGTCGCGGGGGCCGCGCTCTACGGGCGCGGCGTCTTTACCACACTCGCCGTCTACGGCGGGCTGCCCTTCCTCTGGGACGCGCACTGGTCGCGGCTCAACGACCACGCGCGGCGCGCCGGCGTCGAATGCCCCTTCGATGAAGAAGAGACTCGCGCGTCGCTCGCGCGCCTGATCGAGAAGAACAAGGTCGAGCGGGGCCGCGCGCGCGTCACCATTCTGGCGCGCGGGTCAGGCGGGATATGGCAGGAGGCGGCGGACGCGGGCAGCGAGGGCGGCGAGGGGGGCGACGGCGTCGTCGTCGTTGGCAACGGCGGCGCGCGCGCATCAGATTTGCTGATCTTGACGGGCGAAGCGCGGCGGGCCGACGAAGAGACGCTCGCGCTGACAATCTCGCCCTTCCGCGCGAACACGCACTCGCCGCTCGCGGGCCTCAAGACCGTCAACTACCTCGCACACGTCTTGTCCTTGGAGGAGGCGCGCTCGCGCGACTTCGACGAGGCGCTGGTCTTGAACGAGCGCGGCGAGGTCGCCTCGGCGACGATGGCGAACATCTTCTGGGTCAAGCACGGAACGGTCTACACGCCCGCGCTCGCCACGGGCGCGCTCGCTGGCACGACGCGCGCGCGCGTCATCGAGCTGGCCGAAGAGATGGCCGTGCCCCTCGTCGAAGGCGTGCAGGACATCCACGCGCTCGCCGACGCTGACGAAATCTTTCTCACCTCCGCGGGGCTCGGTGTGGCGCTCGTCACGACCTTCGACTTCCACCGCTACACAGTCCCCGTCGGCAGCGTCGCGCTGCGCCTCGGCGAAGCCTTCCGCCAGCTCACGCTCGGCGCGGCTTGAAGTTCAGCGAAGTTCAGCCGGGCTCTTCGTGCCTCTCCTGCGCTTATCTGCTCGCGGCCCGCTTCAGCGCCCGTCATCGTCGTCCGTGCCGCGTCGTCTGTTGATGAGCCGGAGCATCAACGACAACGCGCCGTAAATGAGAAGGCCAAAGAGAAGGAAGTAAACAGGCCGTGTCAAAGGCATGTACGCCCTGCCCCAGACACACGCCTCGGAATCGGGCCGGCGACACTTCACCGCCAACTCGGCATACGGCGCGGCCAGCCCGACCACAGCAGCAAACGCAATCCTCAGCAGCCGACTCCGCATCAAACTCTCCAGAGCACGCCTCATGTCCGGCCACATTCATGCTTCAAGACATTCTACCGCGCCATCCGTTGAGCGGCGGAAAAAGTTCAGAGCCCCGCCGGGGCATTGTTGCCGTGGGCGGGGCCGCTCGTGTTTGACGTTGATGTGGGCGCGTCTCTAGCGACGCCTCGCGTTGCGCGGCGCGGGCGCGGGTGTGGCGGCGAGGAGGCCGGGGTCGTACATGGCGCTCCACGAGAGGCGCTGGCGCATGAAGTCGCGTGGGTAGGAGATACGGACGGAGGTGACGCGGCCCGCGCGGTCGAAGGCGGGCGTCAGTTCGGGGTTGATGCCCGCCCAGTAGGTTGGGAGGCCGAGCCGCTTGTAGCGGGCCACGACCTCGTCGCGCACCTTCGGGTCGAAGCGGATGCCGTACTTTTCGACGAGCGCCTTTCCGGCCTCGTAGTCGCCCTCGGCCTTGATGCGCATCAGCTCAGAGAGGAGCTGCCCCACGCCTTCGCGCATCTTGTCGAAATCTTTAATCACGACGTAGCGCTTGCCGTCGCGCTTCGTGACGACCTCAATCGCGCCGCTCTGGTCCATGATGTAGCCGGCGATGAGCTGGCGGTTGCGCTGGTGGTCTTCCTCGATCTGGTCGCCCTCGGTGGTCGAGCGCAGCTGCGTGAGCATGACGCGCGCCGCCGAGTAATACATCGCCTTCGCGACATCAGGGTGCGAGACGAGCCCCAGCTCGCGCAGCTTCGGGTCGGAGACGTTCCAGAGCGCCATCAGGTCGGCGCGCGCTTCTTCCAGCGTCGAGTAGTATTCCTTGAGGTAGAAGGCGGGCTCGCGCGTGAGGCGCGGGCTGAGCTTGCCGGAGCCGTGGCCGATCACTTCGTGGAGCGCGGTATGGAGGTTCTCGGCCTCTTCGCCGTAGCGGCGCACGATGCGCAGCTCTTCGGGCGACGAGGCGAACTCCGCGAGCGCGGTCGTGCCCGTGGCGCGCGCGAAGGCGCGCGACGAGCCCGTGATGAGAAAGCTCTTCGTCCCGTATTTTTCCTGCACCTCGCGCTCGTTCGGCAGGTTGACGCCGACGGTCGAGATGCCAAAGTCGCCGTTCTCGGCCAACATCTCGACGGCGACGGCCAGCGGCGGCTTGACGCCCTGCTTCTTGTATTCGTCCTTCCACGGCGCGCGGTTCTCGAAATACTGCGCGTTGTCGGCGAGCTTGAGCATGACGTGGTTGACCGCGTCGTCAGTCACCGAGACGAAGCCCTGCATCGCGCCCTTCGCGCCGCGCGGGTCGCGGTAGACCTCGACGAAGCCGTTCGAGAAATCAACCGTCACATTGTTCTGCACCCACAGCTCGCCGACGCGCAACCAGTCCTTCGGGTCGCCCGTCCGGTAATAGCGGACGAGCGCATCAATCACCTCCCGCTGTCCCGGCTCGGCGTAAGGCTTGGCCTGCTCAAGAAAGCCGATGGCCTTCGTGAGTTGCTCGGCGTAGAGGCCGGGCGCGACGCTTCCGTCCGGCGTGCCCGCGCGGTAGACCTGTTCGACCAGACGCCCGTCCGGCATCTTCACGACGCGCGAGTTTAAGGGGTTCTGCTCCTGAAAATTTTTGAGGTCTTCCATGCTCACGCCGCGGTAGAGGTTGACGGCGCTGGCCTGAAGGATGTCGAGCCCGGCGCGCGGGCTCTTGGCCGTGGACATCGGCTCAAAGCTCGGGTCGAAGAGCGACTGGCGCAGTTCGCCAAGCTCGCGCCGGAACTCCGCGGGCGTCATCATCAGCCCGCCGTTGCGGATCGCCTGCAAGCCCGCCGCTTCCAGCTCCCGAGACGTAAACTCGGGGAGGAACTTCTGCGACGTGTAGCCGTTGTGGTTGCCCGTGTTGGCCCAGAAGAGCTTGGCGAAGTCCGTCATCTTTTTGAGCGCCGCGGGCCGCACGCCGCGTGGGTGCGCGACGACGGCTTCGAGGATGCGCTTCTGGCGGAGCCCGAAGCGCGACATCTGGTCGTAGATGATCGGGTCAATCGCGATTGACGCCCGGCTCAGGTAATAGCAGAGCGCCTGCTGCCGCGGCGTGAGCTTGCGGAAGCTCTCGGCTTCGAGCTGGAGGATGCCGGTCGAGCCGACGCGCTCGACGAGCGAACTGCCGCCGCGCGCCGCCTCGCCTTGCGCGCGCGCGGGTCTTTGCGCCAGCGCCACGGGGCCGGGAGCCGAAATGGAGGCGATGAAGAGGAGAGTGGCAAAGAAGAAACGCGCAGTTGATTTCAAGTTCAAACCTCCATCGCAACTCGTCTTAATCTGTCTGGGAGCGACGACAGTATGCCACTTCCAGTCTGGAGTCTGAAGTCTGGAGTCCGGAGTCAATGACAAGTTTTTCTTCCGGCTCCAGACTCCAGACTCCAGACTCTCTTTCCCCGGCGGGTGGCGCAAACGCTTGGAATCGTCCATAATGACGCCCTTTTGCGGGAACACTCAGGGGAGCCGCGCCCCTTCAGGATGAAGCAGGAAGACACCGACACAAGTGTGGAAACGACCGCGAGCGGCTTCTTCGTCCGCCGCCGCGCGGCGCTGCTCTGCGCGCTGCTGCTCACGCTGATGGCCGCGAACATGCTCTCGGTCGTCCGCCGCAAGAGCCTCACGGTGGACGAGCCGCTCCTCATCGCCGCCGGGTACTATCACCTCACGGCTGGAGACTTCCGCCCGGTCAACGAGCACCCGCCGTTTGCGAAGGTGCTCGGCGCGCTGCCCATCGTCTTGATGGAAACGCAAGCGCCCGCGATTGATTCGCGCCCGCATCCGGATTACGACTACTTCCTCGGCCTCTTTCATGAATTCTGGCTCGCCAACGATGCGCGCTACGAGACGCTGGCCTTCTGGTCACGCGTGCCTCTGGTCGCGGTCACGCTCCTGCTGGGCGTGCTCGTCTACGCCGTCGCGCGCCGGATGTGGAATGAACGCGTCGCGCTCTTCGCCGTCGCGCTCTACAGTTTCGAGCCGACCGTGCTGGCGCACGGGCGCGTCGTGCAGACCGACATCCCCTCGGCCTTCGCCTACCTTCTGTTTTCCTTCGTGCTCTACGGATACCTGCGCGCGCCCGCGCCGCGCCGCGCCGCGCTCGTCGGACTCACCGCCGGGCTCGCCGTCGTCACGAAGTTCTCGATGGTGGTGCTCGGCCCCGTGCTCTGTGTGGTCTTCGTCGCGCTCTTCCTCGTCGGGCCGCGGCGCGGGCTCGGGCGGCGCGGCGCGCTCGCCTCGCAGGCCGTAGTCGTCGCGCTCGCCGCCGTGCTGGCCGTCAACGCCGCCTACTTCTTCCGCCAGCGCGAGCCTGAACCATACAACTTTTCCCTGACGAGAATCGGGCTCTCGGAAGGGATGGACGCGACCTTGCGCGGGCCGCTCGCGTTCGGCCACCTCGCGCTCCAGAAAATCTTCCCCGTGGATTTCGTCTCGGGTGTTGACTGGCAGCTCGCGCACAACCGCGACGGGCATCCGGCAGGGCTGCTCGGGCAGCACAGCCGTCACGGCTGGTGGTATTACTTCCCCGTGGCCTTCGCGCTCAAGACGCCGCTCCCGTTCCTCCTGCTCTCGATGGCGTCAATCGTGTGGGCGCTGTGGATGCTCTTCAGGCGGCGCGGGCCGCAAGGCCGGCTGCTCTTCCTGCTCGTCCCGCTCGCGCTCTTCACGCTGCTCGTGATGCAGAGCAAGATCAACATCGGCGTCCGCTATTTTCTCCCAGCCTTCCCGTTCCTCTTGATCGCTGCGGGCGCGTTCCTCGACTGGCTGCTCGGACGATTCCCGCGGCGCAAGGGGGCGGCGCTCGCGCTCGCGGCGGTCTTGCTCGGGTGGGTGGGGATTGAAGCCGTGCGGGCTTACCCCGACCACATGAGCTACATGAATCAGCTTGCACGGGGCCGCCCGCACTGGTATTACCTTTCGGACTCGAACGTCGAGTGGGGCGACGACATCCGCGATCTGGCGTTATACTTGCGCGAGCGCGGCGAAACGCGCATCGGCGCGGCGCTCCTCAACTGGCAGGTGCTCGAACACTATCGCGTAGAGCAGGCGTCAATCTTCACGCCGCCCGGCATCGCGTCCGAAGAGACGCGCTATGTCGCCATAGGCGCAAGCCTCCTCAATGGCTCGACCGTCCCCGGCGGGATTGACGGCGTCCAACTCACTGAAGAGCAGAGGGTCAACTACTTCGACCAGTACCGGCGGCGCACGCCGGAGAAGATTTTCGGAAACTCGATTTATCTCTATCGCATGAAGGAATGATAAAGCCGTGAATCGTGAATCGTCGGAATAGACTTTCTCTCATCATGATTTACGATTCACGATTGACGTTTTTTCTTCCCCCGGTTGAACGCGAATGAATAACGACCGCACGCTCATCATCGTGCCGACTTACAACGAGCGCGAAAACGTCCCCGGCCTCGTCGCGCAGATTCTCGGCGTCGCCCCCGACGCCGACGTCCTCCTGCTCGACGACGACTCGCCGGACGGGACGGCGCAACTCGCCGCCGAGCTCTTCGCCGGCGAGCCGCGCTTCCGCGTCCTGCGCCGCAAGGGGCTCCAGCGCGGCTACGGGCGCAGCATCATTGACGGCTACCGGAGCGCGCTCGAAGGCGGCTACGCGCGCGTCGTCCAGATGGACGCCGACTTCTCGCACGACCCGGCCTCGATTCCCGCGCTCATCGAGGCCAGCCGCGCGGCGGACGTGGCCATCGGCTCGCGCTACTGCGAGGGCGGCGGGATTCGCAACTGGCCCCTGCGCCGCAGGCTCCTGAGCCGCTTCGCCAACCGCTACGTGAGCGCCATCACGGGCCTCCGCGTCAGCGACGCCACAACGGGCTTCCGCTGCTACGCGCGGCGCGCTATCCGGCACCTCCTCGAAGGACGGATCGTCGCCGAAGGCTACGCCTTTCTCGTCGAGGCGACCTACCGCGCGCAGAAAGAGGGGCTCCGCATCATCGAAGTCCCGATCACCTTCACCGACCGCCGCGAGGGCCAGTCGAAGATTTCCCGCGCCGTCATCTTCGAGTCCGTCCTCATGCCGTGGCGTCTGCGCTTCGCGCGCCGCCGCGGTGGAGACGACAACACGCACCTCCTCAGCCCCACCGGCGACGAAGTCACTCCCGACTAAGAATCAACCGAAGATTAGCCACAGAGGCACCGCAGGCACAGAGGATAAAGGAAGAAGGAAAGAAATTTGTTTAGAGGCAGCATCAGAGGTTTTCTTTAACCTCGCCGCTGCTCCGAGATAGGCTTTCATCTCTCAACTCTCCCTCAACGCATCATCTTTCTTCTTCTCTCTGTGCCTCGGCGGCAAATTTTCCTGTTCCGAATTCTTCTATTGACTATCCGCCCGGTTTGGCATAGAACCCACACGCTCGAACATCTTTCCCGTGGAGTTCCCGTTATGAAACGAATCATTGTGCTCGCCGCGCTGCTCGCCGCCGCGTCGGCCTGCGCCCCCGCCGAACAAGCGAATACGAACAACTCCAACCTCGCCGCCGCCAATGCCAACAACGCGGCGACGCCGCAAGCCTCGCCAGCCTCGGTCTCCGACGCCGACATTATCGCGCAGGAGCGACAATTGCTGGACGCCCTCAAGGCGAAGAACTGGGACGCTTTCGCCGCCAAGCTCGCCGACGACCAAATCTACGTCTCGGGCGAGGGCGTCTACGACAAGTCGCAGTCGGTCGAAGGCGTGAAGAAGACCGACTTTAAAGAGTTCACGACCTCCGACATGAAGGTCTTGAAGCTCGGCCAGAACGCGGCGGTTCTGACTTATACCAATGTCGCCAAGGGAACCTACGAAGGGAAGCCGCTGCCCGACACCCCCTCGCGCGACACCTCCATCTGGGTCAACCGCGGCGGCAAGTGGCTCGCCGTCTTCCATCAGGAGACCTATGCGCAGCCGCCCGCCACGCCGGGCGCTTCGCCGGGCAACAGCAACAGCGCGTCATCTAACAGCAACACGACCGCGCCCGGCGCGACGGCCTCGCCCGCCGCCACTGCCGCCGCCGCCCCGGCCAACGTCACCGACGCTGAAAAGCAGGTCTGGGACCTGCTCAAGGCGAAGAACTGGGACGGCTTCGCGGCCTTCATCACGAGCGACTTCGTGGAGGTCGAGCCGGAGGGCGTCACCGACAAGGCCGGATCGGTCGCGGGCGTCAAGCAGATAGACTTCTCGACCGCCGCACTGAGCGACTTCAAAGAGGTGAAGATAGACGCCGACGCTTCCATCCTCACCTACGTCGTCAAGGGGAAGGGCAAGGACTGGCCGCCCAAAGGCGCGCGCCACACCACCGTCTGGGTCAATCGCGGCGGCAAGTGGCAGGCCGCCTTCCATCAGGGCACGATCATCGAGAGGTGAGTAGTAAGCAGTAAGCAGTGAGCGGTAAGCAGTCGAAGCAATTTCAGATTTGAGATTTCAAATTTGAAATCCGCGCTTTCTTCGACTGCTTGCCGCTCACTGCTTACTGCACACTCCTTCACCCCCACACGCCGGGAATCCGCGTCGCGCACTTCGGGCAGAGGCCGTCCGCGCCGAGCTTCTGCTTCAGGATGCGGTAGCCGTGGCGCTCGACGAGCAGTTCATCGCACGCGGGGCAGTAGGTGTTCTCCCAGCGCCCGACCCTGCCGGGCAAATTCCCCGCGTAGACGAATTTGAGCCCGGCGGCGCGCCCTATCTCGCAGGCGCGGACGAGTTGCTCGGGCGAAGTGTTGGCGTTCTCCGTCATGCGGTAATCCTTGTGAAAGGCCGTCACGTGCCACGGGATGTCTGTAGAGACCGAGGCGATAAAGTCGGCGGCGCGTTTGAGTTCGTCCTCCGAGTCGTTGAAGTTTGGGATGACGAGCGTCACGACTTCCTCCCAGAAGCCACGCTCGTGAACCATCCGCACCGTCTCCAGAATGTTGTCCACGACGCCGCCCAACTGCCGGTAGTTGCGTCCGCTCATCGACTTCAGATCAATCTTGTAGCAGTCCGTCCACGGGCGCAGGTAATCCAACACCTCCGGCGTGGCGTTCCCGTTCGAGATGAAAGCCGTCCGCAATCCCGCCGGCTTCGCCTTCCGGAAAACCTCGACCGCCCACTCCGCCGTAATCAGCGGCTCGTTGTAACTCGACCCCACCATCCGCGCCCCGTAAGCGCGAGCCATCGCCACCAGCCGCTCCGCCGAAACCTCACGCGGCGCAGTCCCCGCCGACTCGTCGCGCAGGGCTTGGCTGGTTAACCAGTTCTGGCAATTACTGGCCGCGAAGAAGCCCGCAAGGTAGTTGTGCTCCTCTTCGACCTCCATGTTGTAAACGTCGCCCTTGAACTCGACGAAAGAAACTCCGCGGAGCGGCACAAGGTAAAAATTCTCCGTCTCAATTGCTCGACGTTTGACCGTGCTCGCTTCGTACCACAGGACGGTGTATTGATGCGGCGCACGCTTGACTGCACGCCCTTGTACAAAGCCGTCTTCGGGCATCGCAGTGTCGTAGACAGCCGGGAGGTGACCGAGTTTCAAGGCGAGCCACGCAATACCATATGCCAACTGCCGCGACACGGTCGTGGCGCTGACCTTTCCGTTCGCGTAGCGGTGACCGTCGCCCGTGATATAGGCGTCGAGAAAAGCGCGGACTATCTCGCGGTGCGCGTCGAACAGCATTCGCGGGACGCGCTTCTCAAGGGAGCGACTGCCCGCGAGACATTTGAAGAGGAGCGCGGCGGAACTCTTGTTCGCCACCACCGCCAGCGTCGTCGCGCGCTCGACGCGTGACGCCTTCACGCCAAGGCACTCTTCCAGCAGGCGCATTACCTCCGCGACCAGATGCGTCTCCGCGTGTGAAAAGCTGAAGTTGAGGACGTGACTGTTCGGGCGCTTCTTGTCGCCGCACACGGAACCCTCGGCGCAGTAGTAGCCGAGCAGCCTCGCCAGGCTCTCGTCGAGCGGGACTGAAAGCGGTATGCCCGGCCCATGCTCGTTAGGGAAACGCACTAAACCGCCCTCGACGAGCGCGCTGCCCGTGCGCTCGTGCTGTGCGCGCCCGCGCGCCATTTTGCTCCGCACGTGCCGGATGTAAGAAGCGTCTTTCCCAAGCCGCGCCCCGATCTCGCGCGAAGTCTCACCGCACGCGGTCGCCTCGGATATTTCCTGACGGACAGCCGCAGACAGTTTCCACAGCACGCGGTAAGTAATCTGATAACCGCCCAGTTCTCTCGCCACATTGACCGTTTGCGCCGACGAAAAAGAGTAGCGGCGGGGAACAGCCAGATAGTGCCGAGTTGTTAGCTGCTCTGCCCGCATGAGTTCGGGCGGGCGCGCCGCGTCGTCGGTCGCATACAGCCGATGGTCGGGGGTACAGCGCAGCTCGGGTAGGTAGTAAGGGCGAACGACTGCGAGTCGCCCCCGGTAAGCATGTTTGAAGACTCCGCTGACACTGCGAAGCGTTCCGGAGGCGGCGACGGCGCGCAGGCCTTCCGGATATGCGATCTCCGCGTCGGGCCGCCGGTCAACGCGAGGGGAGATGCCGCGCTTGCCCTCGCGGATGAGGCAGCGGTGACCGCATGCGTAGCAGCGCAGGTCTTGCGCGGCGGCCACGCGCTCGGTCAACTCCTCAGCGGCTTCGGTCGTCATCGCGTCCAGAACTTCGGCCATGCTGGCCGAGCGCGCACTCAACGCCATCTCCCTCTCAAGACCTCCTCGGTTTGGAATAAAAATGGGGGCTGTCTATACTGTCCCGATTCGCGGCTCGGGCGGTCGTCGTCGTGACTATAATTCTACCGCTTTCCGGGGGGGCTTTAACAGGGCATGATCATCGAACAGATTACCGTCACGGCGTTTCAGCAGCAGACGCGCGTGCTGGGGTGCGAGCAGACGCGCCGGGCCGTGTGCCTCGATCCGGGAGAGGACGCGGAGGAGATCGTGGGGGCTTTGGAGCGGCACGGACTGGAGTTGCAGGCGATTGCGCTGACGCACGCGCACATGGATCACGTCGGCGGCGTGGCCGCGCTCAAGCGTCGGAGGCCGGGGGCCGAGATCGTCCTGCACAGGGAGGACGAGCCGCTCTACATGGCGCTTCCGGCGCAGCCCTCGTGGCTCGGCATCCCGCGCTCGCAGTGGGCGGCTTACGGGTTCGACTACGAAGAGCCGCCGCCCGTCGAGCGTTACTGGGAGGACGGCGAGACATACCGCGTCGGCACACTGAGCTTCGAGGTCCTGCACTGTCCGGGGCACACGCCGGGGCACGTCGTGCTGTTCGAGCCTTCGGAGCGGAAGATTTTCGTGGGCGACTGCCTGTTCGCGGGCTCAATCGGGCGGACTGATTTGCCGGGCGGCTCCGGCGAGCAGTTGATGGATTCGCTGCTCAACAAAATACTGCCGCTCGGCGACGATGTCATGGTCTACTCCGGACACGGGCCGGAGACGACCATCGGTCGCGAGCGGCTCACCAACCCCTTCTTCAACGGCGCACACACAAGCGGGAGATACTTTTAAAAGCCGTCAATCGTGAATCGTCAATCGTGAATAAAGAAAACCGCGTCTTTCTCTTCACGATTGACGATTGACGATTGACGATTTACGGCTTTTGGCCTTCTTCCACTGGCTTGTGGAGTTGCTCGTTCTTGACCTTGTCCCACTTCTCTTTGTTCTCGCCCTTGAGGTCGCTGGGGAGGGTTTCGACGGGGACGTCGTTCTCGACGCAGAACATGCGCCAGAGCATGAAGCGCGCGTCAAACTGCCCGGTCTCGGAGTTGATCTCGTTCGACAGTTTCGGTTTCTCGTCCGCCATGACCCTCTGCTCCTTGCACACGTCAGGATATTTTGAGTTTGGTTATCCGGCGCAACAGTGTAGCAGAGAAAATGTCGGGGGATGAACCGGCGGCGCTTATGAGGCGGAGCCGAGCAGATACTTGTCGCCGGTCGGCGCTTTGACGCCGCCCGCGGGTTCGAGCGTGACGACAAAGACCGAGGCTTTGCGGGCTTCGTCGGGAGCCTGATCGCGCATCACCGAGCCGCCCTCGCGGTCGGTCGTGAACGTGCCGCCGGGCTGCGGCGGGCCGCCCGCGATGTACCAGAGTTGATAAGCCTTGCCCGCGGGCGGCGGCGGCAACGCGGACGCGAGGAGGAGCGCGCGGCCCGAGGCCGGCTCAAAGACCATGCTGGCGCGCGCGCCCGGCGCAACGTCGGTTCCGGCGAGGTGGACGAGACGCGCGCCCGGCGCGCCGAGCATCTCCTGCACCTCGCGCGCGCGCGCCGCCTCGGAGCGTGCTCTCTCGGCCTCAACGGACAGTCGCGCGGCCTCGGCGCGCGACTTGTTCGCGTCCTCGGAGAGGCGGATGACCTGCGCCCTGTATTCGTTGCTGCGGTTCCAGAGCAGCGCCGACGCGCCCGCGAGCACGGCGAACACGAGTGCCGCCGCCAGCGCCCCGTACATCAAGGGGGGGCGCGACGCCAGCAGTTGCCACGTCCCGTACTTCGACGCGGCGCGCGACGCCCCGCCGTCGAAGGTGCGCGAACCCTCGCCGGATTTCTCGTCTGTGTCGTCAATCTCAACGACGTCTTCCGCCTCGGGCTTCAGTGCCTTGACGGCGTCGAGCACGCGCGCGCGCAGGTAGGCGGGAGGGACGACCGGCGCGGCGATGTAGGCGAGCGACGACACCGCGTCAAGCATCTGCGGGGCCTCGCGCCGGCACTCGGCGCACGTCGCCAGATGCGCCCCGAGCGCGCGCGATTCCTCGCCGCTCAGCGCGCCGACCGCCTCCAGCGCGAGTAATTCTTTGTACTCTTCGTGCTCCATTAAACTTCAGACGGCGGCCTTCTAGTCAGCCGCGAACCACCGACCGCGCCAAAATCTTCAATCGGCCTTTGACGTTCAGACTGCGGGCTGCCCGAATGTATTGCTCAGCAGCCCCTGCAATTTTTTGAGTCCCGCGCGCGTGCGCGTCTTCACTGTCCCGAGCGGCTGGCCCGTCTTCTCGGCGATCTCGGTCTGCGACATCCCGTCCAGATACGCAAGCATGAGCGTGCTCCGCTGCTCCTCCGAAAGCTCTCCGAGCGCGCGCCGCACGACCGCGCCCTCCTCGTCGCGCAGCAGCGCCACGTCAGCCGCCTCCTCCTCGATGCGCGGGGCCTCTTCGCCGGACTTCTGCGCGGTGCGCTCCCTCGACCCCGTGGCGCGCAGGCGGTCAATGGCGCGGCTGCGCGCCAGCGTGACAAGCCATGTAAAGGGGCGACCGCGCGAGGCGTCGAACGAAGGGGCCTGTTGCCACACCTGTAGAAAGACTTCCTGTAAAACGTCTTCCGCTTCAGGGCGGCTGTGTAATATACGCAGCATGAGGCCGAATAGGATGGAACTATATTGATCGTAGAGCGCGGCGAACGCCCGCTCGTCGCCGCGCGCGACGGCGTAGAGGAGCTGCGCGTCTGCCTGATCTTGCTCTGGCCGTGCGGTCAAACCTTATCGCCTCAGTCTATTCCGAGCGGGCCGGCGGGCGCAATTCCGCGTCGCTGCCGGGTATTAAACGAAAAGAATCTCTCAAGAGGTTCTTGTCGGGAGTTGCGAGTCAAGTTGTTTTATCCGTAGTCCTCATTTTTAGCACAGCGAAATCGGGTTTGTCACTAAATCCGTCAATGCCCCGGCGCGCGTAAATTCACCGCCAACCCCTAAGGCATTATGAGCCCCGGGCATTATTCTTATTCAGGGAGGGTCTTTGTGTGTTCGAGACGGAGAGTGAAGTGCTCGACTGGTACGAGCGCCAGCCGCGCGCCATCAGTCCCGATTTTCTGGCAGGCATCAGATGGGAAGAAGTGAAGAGTCACCCACTGAATCCGGCCTTCGTGCCCGTGCTCCACTACATGCGCGACGTGGAGAGCTACACGGCTGTCTACTACCGCGAACTGTTGCGGACGCCGACGGGCAGAGACCCCATTATCAGGAAGTTCATGGATCGCTGGGGCGTCGAGGAGATGGATCACGGCGCGCTGCTCAACCGTTTCATGGAGGAGGCGGGCGTCCCGACGAGCCCGCGCTGGCAGGAGGAGGCGCTCGCCTCGATACCGCTGCGCTACACGCTGGAGAACTACGCCGCCATGCTCGTCACGAACCGCTTCGGGCGGAGCTTCTCCGGCACGCACATGGTGTGGGGCGCGATCAACGAGATGACAACGCTGCAAGCCTACCGGCGTCTGTGGAAGGCCGCGGGACACCCCGTCCTCGAACGCGTGTTGCGCGCCATCGCCCGCGAGGAGTCGGCGCACGGAAAGTTTTACGCGAGCATCGCCCGGCTCCGGCTCGAACGCTCGAAGTTCACACGCGGGCTGGCGCGCTTCTTCGTCGAACGATTCTGGGGGCCGGTCGGGCAGGGGACGAAGCCGCGAAGCGAGATGGATTATGTCATTGGCGCGCTCTTCGGCGGCGGCGACGGCCTCGGCTTCTTCGACGAACAGGTGAGCCGGCGCATTCGCCGCCTTCCCGGACTCGCCGGGCTGGAGACACTCACGCGCCGGATGGCGGAATCCGGCGCGCGTGCCTGACGACGCCGGGACGGTAAGCAGTAAGCAGTAAGCAGTAAGCGGTGAACAGAAAGAAGCAGAAGGCGGCAGGCTCAATGTGACCTGCCGCCTTCTGCTTACTGCTTACTGCTTACTGCCTTTAAGCGACTGTGATCTCTTCGGCGAGGTACACGTCCTGAATCGCGTTGAGCAGTTGGATGCCTTCGGCCATCGGGCGCTGGAAGGCTTTGCGGCCCGAGATGAGCCCCATGCCGCCGCCGCGCTTGTTGATGACGGCGGTGCGGACGGCCTCCTGCATGTCGGTCTGCCCCTTCGACTCGCCGCCCGAGTTGATGAGCCCGCAGCGCCCCATATAGCAGTTCGCCACCTGATAGCGGACGAGGTCAATGGGATTATCCGTCGTCAGCTCCTCGTAGATTTTCTTGCTCGTCTTGCCGTAGGAGCTTTCGATGTTGAGCATGTTGTAGCCGCCGTTTCGTTCGGGCAGCTTCTGCTTGATGATGTCGGCCTGAATGGTCACGCCGAGGTGGTTGGCCTGCCCCGTCAAGTCGGCGGCGGTGTGCATGTCGCCCTCCTTGCCCTTGAATTTCGGGTTGCGCAGGTAGCACCAGAGAATGGTCGTCATCCCCAGCTCGTGCGCGAAGGCGAAGGCCTCGCCGACCTCGGTGATCTGGCGCGTGGATTCGTCGGAGCCGAAGTAGATGGTCGCGCCGACGGCCACCGCGCCCATGTCGCGAGCCTGTTCGACGGTGCCGAACATGACCTGATCGAAGCGGTTCGGGTAGGTCAGAAGCTCGTTGTGGTTGAGCTTGACGACGAAGGGAATCTTATGCGCGAACTTGCGCGCCACCGAGCCCAAAACGCCGAAGGTCGAGGCGACGGCGTTGCAGCCGCCCTCGATGGCGAGACGGACGATGTTCTCGGGGTCGAAGTATTGCGGGTTCGGCGCAAACGAAGCGCCCGCCGAGTGCTCGATGCCCTGATCCACGGGCAGAATCGAGAGGTAGCCCGTGCCCGCGAGCCGCCCCGCATCGTAGAGCGTCTGCATCGCGCGCAGCACCGAAGGGTTCCGGTCGGAGTGCGTCCACACGCGGTCAACGAAGTCAGGGCCGGGCGACTGGATCAAATCTTTCGAGATCGTCTGCGATTTATATTCGAGGAGCGCGCGCGCATCCTCGCCCAGCATCTCTTCGATTCGTTCGATGGGCGTCCCTCCGCGCTTGAGTTCGGTAGCCATTTCGATTCGATCCTCCTGACGGTAATAAATTTTTTGCGAGCGGCTTTGAGAGTCAAACAGTTGCGAATTATAGCACGCCGCGGCAGTCGTGCTCCCGCTTGGTGGGCCTGCCGTAAGCTCTTACCCGTTGGGGTCGCGCCGGGTGGGTCTTCAGAGTGAGACGGAGCGCGGCTCGATGACTTCGTAGCTTTCCGGCGCGACGATGAGCAGGAGGGCTCCCTGTTCGGTGGTCAGTTCGTCGTGGATGCTGCCGGCGGGCGCGCAGTTGAAGTCGCCCGCGACGAGCACGTTCACGACGCTGCGCAGGTCGCCTTCGAGGACGAGGCACTGTTCGGCCCCGCGATGTCGGTGCGCGGGGACGCGCGCGCCCGGCGCCATCCGGACGAGCGTCGTGTAGGTGTCGTGCTCGCGGTCTACGAAGAGCAGCTTGACGAAGACGCCGGGGTCCGGAGTCTCGACCCACTCGCCCTCTCCGGCGCGGACGACGAGCAAGTCCAAAGCGCCAGCCGTCGTCGAGGCAGCACGCGACTCTCCGGCCACGCGCGCCAGCAGCTTCTCGCGCGCGCCCGCGGGCGGCCTGCGTGGCGGCTGGGCGAGGGCCAGCGCGCCGCACACGTCGGCGAGACCTTCGATCTCGGCGGCGCACGCCACGCACCCTCCGGCGAGGTGCCCCTCGAACGAGCGCGCCTCTTCCCCATCGAGCGCGCCGAGCGCGTAGAGCGCGGCCAGCTCGCACGCCGCGTCTGCGCTCTGTGTGTCTCTCATAAAATCCCCTCTCGGGCCGTTTTGAGCAGTTCGCGCAGCCGCGACATGCCGAGCCGCGTGCGCGTCTTCACCGTGCCGAGCGGGAGCCCCTTCGCGGCGGCAATCTCGCTGTGGCTGTAGCCGCCGTAGTAGGCCAGCTCGATGACCTCGCGCTGCTCAGGCGAAAGCTTCGCGAGCGCCGCGAGCACGACCGCGCGCGTCTCCCTCTCGCGCACGTTTCCTTCGACGTCGTCCATGCTCGCGGCCGTGCGCTCGACCGCCGCCAGCGGTTCGGTGTGCGCTCTTTCGGCGCGGCCCCGGCGGAGGCGGTCAATGGCGCGGCTGCGCGCGATGGTCGCCAGCCAAGCCATCGGCGTGCCGCGACCCTCGTCGAAGGACGCGGCCTGCCGCCACGCCTGCGTGTAGACGTCGAGCAGCACCTCTTCCGCCGCCCCCGTGTCCGAGAGGATGCGCACGAGCAGCCCGTAGACCGTCCGGCTCGTCGCGTCGTAGAGCGAAGCGAGAGCCTGCTGGTCGCCGAACGCGACGCTTTGAATCAGCTCCTTCTGGGTGGGATCGCCCGTGCCCGCAGGCCCGGCGACGTCATGGGGTGATGTCACTCTGACACGCCCCTCCTTTGCGAGACTACGCTATCTTTAACATTAACGGATTCAATTCGCCAAATCCCGGCGTCCGCCCGGACGTTTATACAGGTATTTGGACTTGCGCGGCTGGTTCCACCTATCGTAAAATCCCGCTTCGTCGCGCCACGCCCCTCCCACGGATGTTGTCGCTCGCATCTTCAGCCCGAACGTCTCAACCCGACCTTGTTCGACAGATCAACGTTTTTAGATGAAAGGCCCCAAAGTTATGTTTTCCCCTCGCCCCCTCCATCGCTCGAGAACGTGTCTGGCACTCTTACTTATTGCACTTTGCGCTGCTCCCGCCGCCGCCACCGCGGCCCTCGCCTTCCGAGGCGACAAAGACTGGAAGCCGATTGACCCGGCGCACCTCGCGCTGGCCGCACCCATCGTCGAGCGCGACGCCGACGCCGAGGCTATCTTCTGGGAGGTGCGCGTTGACCACGACGCCGACGAGGGGATGGTGCTCTCGCACTACGTCCGCATCAAGGTCTTCAACGACCGCGGGCGCGAGTCGCAGAGCAAAATAGACATCCTCGCGCCCAAGGTTCGCTCGTTCGAGACGAAGATCAAGGACATCACGGCGCGCACCATCAAGCCCGACGGCACCATCATCGAGCTCAAGAAGGAAGACATCTTCGAGCGCACCATCGCCAAGACGAGCGGCATCAAGGTCAAGGCCAAGACCTTCGCCATGCCGAGCGTCGAGCCGGGCTCGATCATCGAGTACCGCTGGCGCGAAGTCCGCCCCGGCGTCATCAGCCTCTATGAGGAGTTCGAGTTCGCGCGCGACATCCCCGTCCAGACCGTCAAATACTACATCAAGCCGGTCTCGGCGCCCGGCTTCATGATGGGCATGCGCGCGCAGACCTTCCAGACCGGCATGACGCCCTTCCAGAAGGAGAAGGACGGCTTCTACAGCATGACGCTGACGAACATCCCGGCCTTCCGCGAGGAGCCGAGGATGCCGCCCGATCACGCCGTCCGCCCGTGGATGCTCGTCTACTACAGGGAGGACAACAAGCCCGCCGCGCAGATCTGGAAGGAGTACGGCAGGGAGCTGTACGAGAGCCACAAGTCGAGCATGAAGGTCAACGACGATATCAAGCGCGCCGCCGCCGAGGCCGTCGCCGGCGCGACCACGGACGAAGAGAAGCTCGACCGCCTCTTCACTTACGTCCGCTCGAAGGTTAAGAATGTCTTCGACGACGGCGCGGGCTTCACGCGCGAGCAGCTCGACAAGATGAAGGCCAACAAGACGCCCGCCGACACGCTCAAGCGCGGCACGGGCAACTGGCACGACATCGACATGCTCTTCGCCGCCTTAGCCTCCGCCTCGGGGTTCGAGGTGCGCGTCGCCAAGGTCACCAACCGCAGCGAAATCTTCTTCGACCCCAACTTCGCCGATCCCTACTTCATGCGCGAGGGCACGGAGAACATCGCGGTGCGCGTCGGCGACGCATGGCGCTTCTACGACCCCGGCACGACCTACGTCACGAAGGGCATGCTGCGCTGGCAGGAGGAGGGGCAGAACGCGCTCGTCTCCGACGGCAAGGAGCCGATGTTTGTGAGGACGCCGCTCTCGGGGCCCGCGAAGTCCGCCGAGAAGCGGACGGGCAAGTTCAAGCTCCGCGATGACGGCACGCTCGAAGGCGACGTGCGCGTCGAGTATACGGGTCACCTCGCGCACGACATGAAGGAGCGCTACGACGACGAGTCGCCCGCCGAGCGCGAGCAGTCGATCCGCGAGCAGCTCAAGGGCCGCCTCGGCGGCGTCGAAGTCTCCGGCCTCCAGATCGAGAACGTGACCGACCCGACGCAGCCTTTCGTCACCAAATACCACATCGTCGTCCCCGCCTACGCGCAGCGCACCGGCAAGCGACTCTTCCTCCAGCCGGCCTTCTTCCAGCGCGGCGTCAACCCCACGTTCCCGACCAGCACGCGACGCCACGAGGTCTACTTCCACTATCCGTGGTCGGAGGAAGACCGCATCGAGATAGACCTGCCCGACGGATTCGCGCTCGACAATCCGGAGACGCCCACGCCCATCAGCGCGGGCGCCCTCAGCAAGTATGAGCCGAAGGCGCAGGTCACCACCGACGGGCGCACGGTCGTCTACCTGCGCAAGTTCTTCTTCGGCGGGAGCCCAAACGGCGACGGCGGGATTCTCATCTTCCCGACCGGCACCTACACTCAGCTCAAGGGCTACTTCGACGAGTTGCACAAGCAGGACGGCCACACTCTCTCGCTCAAGCAGGGCGCGGCGGGTAGTGCAACCCCGGCCAAGCCATAGGCGACAGCCTCGGGGCGCAGCCTGCTTCTTCACGCGCCGGTTTTCAAGGAGGCGGGTTTGGCCCCGCCTCCCCGGCAGACCGATTCCGCCAGAGACTTTCTGAATCAAGACGCGCCGCTTTTCGCTCAACAGTGCCGGGCGCGCCGAAGGAATACGAAAATGCTTTACCGTTTCACCGGCCTCGCCCTTTTCCTCTTCATCCTCGCCGCGCCCCCGAGCGCGGCGGCAGCAACGGCGGCGGTCGGTGACGAGGTCCCGGCGTGGCTCAGGCAGGCCGCCTCGGCGACCGCGCCCGTCTACGACAAGAAAGTCCCGGCGGTCGTCCTCCACCGCGAGGAGAACGTGACGGTCGGCGCGGACGGGCGCGTCACGACGACCAAGACCTACGCCGTGCGCGTGCTCACGCGCGAGGGCCGCGGCTCGGCCACGGCGGGCGCGCTCTACATCACCGACACGGGCAAGATCAACGAGTTCAAGGCGTGGCTTTTGCGCGCCTCGGGCACGGTCAAGAAGTACGGCAAGGACGAGACGCTCGACCTCGCTCTGGCCGACGACGATGTCTACAACGAGGCGCGCATCAAGAGGATTTCCGCCACCGACGACGTGGACGGCCCCGGCGCGGTCTTCGGCTACCAGACGGTCAGCGAAGAGCGCACCGTCTTCACGCAGGCCGACTGGAACTTCCAGTTCCAGCTCCCCACGCTCGTCTCGCGCTACACCTTGACGCTCCCCGCGGGCTGGCGCGCGCGAGGGCTCCTCTTCAACCACAAGGGCGTCGAGCCGACCGTCAACGGCACGACCTACACGTGGGAGCTGCGCAACCTGCCCTACATCGAGGACGAGCCGGACAGTCCCTCGGTTGACAACCTCGTGCCGCGGCTCGCCGTGAGCTTCCTGCCGGGCGACGGCGCGCGCTCCACGATGGGCCCCTCGTTCGCCACGTGGGCCGAGGTCTCGCGCTGGCTCTCGACGCTCCACGACCCGCAGGCCGAGCCCGACGACGCCATCGCCACCAAGACGCGCGAGATTACGGCGGGCGCCAAGACCGAATTAGAGAAGATTCAGGCCATCGGTCGCTACGTCCAGAACATTCAGTACATCTCGATTCAGATCGGCCTCAACCGCGGCGGCGGGATGCGCCCGCACCGCGCCTCCGAGGTCTTCGCCAAGAACTACGGCGACTGTAAAGACAAGGCCAATCTCATGCGCGCGATGCTGCGCGCCGTCCACATCAGCTCCTACCCCGTCGGCATCTACTCGGGCGACCGCACCTACGTCCGCGAGGAGTGGCCCTCGCCGCAGCAGTTCAACCATTGCATCATCGCCGTCCGAGTAGCCGACGAGACGCAGTCGCCGGCCATCGTCGCGCACCCGAAGTTGGGCCGCCTCCTCATCTTCGACGCGACGGACGACAACACTCCCGTCGGCGACCTGCCCGACCACGAGCAGGGCAGTTGGGCGCTCGTCGTCGCGGGCGACGACGGCGGGCTCCTCCGGATGCCGGTCACGCCGCCCGAGTCGAACCGCCTTGAGCGCACCGCCGAGGTGACGCTCGCGTCCGACGGCTCGATCACGGCGAGCGTCCACGACCGCGCGTCGGGGCAGGAGGCCGTGCAGATGCGCCGCGCCTTCAACTGGCGCTCGCGCGCCGATTTCGACAAGGCCATCGAGCGCTGGATTTCGACGGGCGGAGCGACGGGCGCAAAACTCGGACGCGTCGCTCCCGTGGACAGCCGCGCCGAGGGCCGTTTCGCCGTGGATGTCGAGTTCACCGCCGCGCGCTATGCTCAGTCGATGCAGGATCGCCTGCTCGTCTTCAAGCCCTCGGTCGTCGCGCGCGGAGGCTCGGTCTGGCTCGTCGAGGCGACGCGCACGCACCCCGTCGTGCTCGAATCCGAAGCCTTCAGCGAGATTGTCCGCTTCAAGCTCCCCGCCGGTTTCGAGGTGGACGAAGTCCCCGACGCCGTCAAGATCAGCTCGGACTTCGGCCTCTATACCGCGAGCTACGAAATGAAGGACGGCCAACTCGTCTTCACGCGCTCGCTTGTCCAGCGCGCCGCCACCATCCCGGCTGACAAGTACGCCGACGTGCGCACCTTCTTCGGGCGCATCCGCGCCAGCGAAGACTCGCCCGTCGTGCTCGCGCGAAAGTAGTCAACGTCAGTTCAACTCAAGGCCGGGAGCACGGGCATCCCTGTCCGCGCCCCCGGCAAAAAGCGTGTGCCCGCCGTCGTCTTAGGTGAACGACGGCGGGCACACGCTTTTTCCTCCATGGCCTTTGATTCTTTCATGCAGCCGGGAGGCGGAAGTCGGCGACGAGCGGGAGGTGGTCGGAGGCGACGAGCGCGGTCAGACTCCGGTGGAGGCTGAGGCGTTCGAGTTCGAGCGCGCGGTCGTAGTAGACGTGGTCGAGGTGGACGAGCGGGAACGCGCCGGGATAGGTCCGCGCGCTGCTGAGGTGATGGCGGACATCGGCGCTCCGGAGTTCCTCGCCGAGCAGCCGCGAGGCCAGCCCGCGCGTCCACTCGTTAAAGTCGCCGAGCACGACGCGCGGCCCCTTGAGCCCCGCGTCGCGCAGTATCTCCTCGCCCACGAGCTTGCGCCCCTGATGCCGGCGCTCGACGAAGGCTGTCCCGAGGTGGACATTGAAGAAGTGGATGACGGGTGAGTCCTCCGCCGCGTCGAGTCGCACATCGGCGCGCAGGCAGCCGCGCGGCTCGCGCCCGCGCCACGTGATGTCGTAGTTGCGGCAGAGTTCGACGGGCAGGCGACTGAGGACGACGTTGCCGTAGGCCCCGCCCTTGTGCCTGCGGTTCTCACCGAGGTGGAACTGGTAGCCCAGCTCCTCGGCGATAAAGCGCGCCTGATGCGCCTCGCGCGCCGCGCCCGACTCGACGCTCACGACCTCCTGCAAGGCAATCACATCGGCGTCCATCTCGCGCAGCACCGAGGCGATGCGCGCGGGCCGCACGCGCCTGTCCAGTCCCCGGCACTTGTGCACGTTGTAAGTGACGATGCGAATCGTGCGCGGATTTTCCATCCCCGTCACCCTCCCCCTCGAAACGAAGCCGTGTGCGCGGGCGATTTTATCACGGCGCGGGGCGTGCGGGGTCGCGACCTTCGGCGGCGTATCTCGTGCGGATGCGGACGCAACGCTCGACGCCATCCACGGCCTCTAGAACTTTGAGGCGGAGGTCGCGGTCGAGCGTCTCTTCGCGCGCGAGGAAGCCGCGGACGACCGCGAGCGCATCCTCGCTGCACTGCCCGCCGATGAAGGCGGCGAGCCAGCCGTTGACGAAGAAAATCTTGCGCGTGCGCTTGAGCGTGGGCAGCTCTTCGAGCGCGGGGTCGAGATAGGGGAGTGTGAGCCGCGATTGTTGCGGTGTGTTGAAAGGGCCGAAGCTCGCCTCGATCCAGCTCTCGGCCAAATCCCTGTCGTTGAGGTACTGGTCGAAATACTTTTTCTTGACTGTCGGGTCGGGCACCACCGCCCCGGCACCGTATGCGTAGCGCCGCCCGTCGTCACTGGCGTCCTGCTTGGTGGCATACTTGAGGATGTCATCGACGTAGGCCCCCGTCTCGCGCGCCATGAGAGCCCGCGCGATGTCGAAGCGGTCGCGCGACCGGAGCGTCATACCCGGCACCAGCAGTTTGCCGGTGAGGATATCAGCTAGATTCTTCTGCGCCTCGCCCGTCGTCGCGACCTCACGGTAGGTGCGGAAGAAGGTGATGCGCGCGCCGGGGGTCTGAGCGTTCATCATCCGGTCGTAGATCATCCGTTCGAGGCGCGACGCGAGTTCGAGCCTCTGTGCGTCGGAGAGGTAGCGCAGGAACGCCGTCTGCGCGCGGGAGAGGACGAACTGGAGCGCCACGTCGTCCTTCTCTTCGAGCGGGGCGTGTTTGACGGCGAGCTCGACGAAGTCCGCGGGGGCCAGCTCGGCCTCGCGCACGCTGTCCCAGAGCGAGCCCCAGAGCAGCGCGCGCAGGAAGTCGTCCTTGATCGTGCCGAGGCCGCGCACGACCGCCGTGCGGCTCGCGTCGTCAAGCAGGAAGCGTCCGTAGCCGTAGTCCTCGTAGTTGGCGAAGACGAAGGCGGGGCGGCGTCGGCCTACGGCCTCGCGGACGGCGGTCGCGCCCGCGCCGCGCAGGGTGACGTTCAGAATTTCGGGGGGCGCGCCCGCCGCGCGTCCGGCGAGCAGCACGCGGACGCTCATCGGCCACGCGCCGCCCTCGCCGAGCACGTCGCGCTGTTCGAGCGTCAGTCGGCGAAGGCGGCCCCGCGCGTCCGCGCTCCAGCGCGCGCGCACGTCGGGCATGCCGCGCCGCTTGACCCACGCGTCGGCCCAGAGCCCGAGCTTTCTGCCCGAAGTGCGCTCGAAGGCGCGGACGAGGTCGTCCCACGTCGCGTTCGCGTAGGCGTGCTCTTTGACCAGCAGCCGGACGGCCTTCTGGAACTGCTCAGCGCCGAGGTAGAACTCGGCTTGGCGGAGCATCGAGGGCGCTTTGCGATAGACGATATTGCCGTAGGCCGACTTGGCCGCCGAGAGGTTCGGGATTTCCTGCCAGATGGGGGTGGTGCCCTTCGTCACGTCGGTCAGGTAGGCCAGAGGCTTGTTGCGCAGGTGGAAGACCTTCCACGCGTCGAACTCAGGCAGAAGCTGTTCGATGGCTTTGTAGCCCATGAAGGTGGCGAAGCCTTCCTTGAGCCAGAGGTCGTCGAACCAGCGCATCGTGACGAGGTCGCCGAACCACTGGTGCGCGGCCTCGTGCGTCATCACGTCGGCGCGCGCGAGCAGGTCTGAGGCGGTCGGGTCTGAGGGGAAGAGAATCGTCTCCTCGCGCAGGAACGTCGCGCCCGCGTGCTCCATGCCGTTGAAAGGGAACTCGGGGATGATGACGAGGTCGTACTTCGGGAAGGGGAATTTGTAGTCGAAGTAGCCCTCGAAGAACTTGAGCGCCCCGCGGTTGAGGCGGAAGACTTCAGCGAGTTCCTTGCGCGCGCGCTCGGCCTTCGACTTGCGGACGAAGAGGCGCGTGCCGTAGGGCGAGGCGTCGTCCCTGAACGATTCGAACGGCCCGGCGGCGAAGGCGAAGACGTAGGTGCTGATGGGCTCGGTCTCGCGGAAGAGCACACTCGACATGCCCTCCGGCGGGTATGTCCGGCGGCCCGTCGTGAGGTCGTTGATGCTCAAGTTCGTAGCGGACGGCTCGGTGTTGGCGATGACTTTCCACGTCTCCGGCGCGGTGACTTTAAGCGTGAAGCGCGCCTTCAAATCCGGCTGGTCGAAGCACGGAAAGACCGTGCTCGCGTCCGACGGGACGAAGAGCGTATAGACGTACTCTGACTTGTCTTCACGGTCGAGGTAGCACGTGACGGCGCTGCCCGAGGCACTGATGGGCGAAGAGAAATTCATCTCCAAAGTGTTCGCGCCCGCCGTGAGATGTGCGCGCGGAATCAGGATGTGCTCGTTCGTGAAGAGCGCGTCCGCGATTCGTTTGCCGTTGACCGTGATGTCCGAGACGCGCTCGCTCGCCTCCGTGTCCTTTTTCAGCACGCGCCAGTCGAGCACGAGGTCGCCCGCCGCGGCGTCGAGCGTGACGCCGATTTTGATCCTTCCTTTGAGCATCTCCGCGCCGGGGACGAGTTCGACATCGAGCGCGTAGCGCACCTCGCGGTAATGCTGTGCGCGTTGGCGGGCCAGCTCGCGCGCGACGCCCGGCCCCACGCCGGGCATCTGACTCTGCGCCCTCGCGCCTTCAGACACGCCGCACACCATCGCGACGAGAGAGATGATGAAAAGAGTGCGCAAGGGCATCGTCAGTTCTCCGGGGAAGTTCGGCTGTCATTGTCGAGAGCATTCGCGTAAACTACAGACGGGATGGTTTATTGTGAACGGTCAAGCGGGTCGAAGCAAGCTCAAAAATTTTTCCGGAGGGGAGACAGACAATGGTTGAAAAAGAAACGGGCGACACTGAAATCACGGGCGGCACGGACAAGACGGGCAAGGGCGGCCTCGCCGATTCCGGCGCTCCTTCGACGGGCTCGACGGGAGTCGTAGAGACGGGTGACATCATGGGCGCGACCTCGACGCACGCCGGGGCCGGGGGCGTGATGGACAACACGGGCGGCGTCGGCACGGCCCCCACGGGCGACACGATTTTCGGCGACGACGACGGCGGCTAGGAAGCGTTTCAAAAATTGCCGCCGAAGGCACGAAGACACAGAGAAAAAGAAAGATGATGGTTGAGGGAGAATTGAAAGAAGAAGGCCGGCCTCGACGCAGCGGCAAGATTACAGGGAACGATTCAACTCTCCCTTAAAAAGAGTTCCTTCTTCTTACTTCTCATTAAAGTCTCTGTGTCTTCGGGCCTCTGTGGCTCATCTTTAACCTCTCCTCACGGCCCTCAAATCACACCTCTCATTCATTCATACGATACCCGTAGCCGGGCCACGATTTCGTGTAGCCTCGGGTCGGGAATCGCCTGCAAAATGAGCCGTTTGCGGGGTCTCCGTGTCCTCGCCGGATGGCACGACAGTTGTAAAGAACTGTGTGTCTTCGGACGTGCGCGTGTGCGCGCGCGGGCGGAGGGAAGTTTTAGTCGAGGCGGAAGGAGATTGGGAATGTTGAAAAAGGCTTTCGCGAAATTCGGGACAGCGGGCAAGGCGCTCGCGCTGGTGCTTTTTGTGGCGGCGTTCGCTTCGAGCGCGGCGGCGCAGAGCCGGCTGCCGGTCGAGCGTCTGGGCGGCAAACTCGTCAACATCAAAGTCGGCGAGATCACTCTCGAATCAATTGACTTTCGCGATCAGACCGCGCGGCTGAGTTTGGGGCTCGACGTCTCGAACGGATTGCTGCCCGTGAGCCTCAAGGACTTTGATTACCGTCTGCGGCTCAACAATCAGGAGACCATCGAGGGCACGCATCAGGGGACGCTCAAGATCGGCGGGCGCAGAAGCTCGCGCGTGAACCTGCCGCTGGTCGTCCACCTGCGCTCGATTCCGGGGACAATCTGGTCCGCATTCAGGAACCGTGGGCGGGTGAGCTACGAACTGGACGCCGGCTTCACCGTCCCGCTCTTCGTCACGGAGCGCCGCTTCGACCAGAGTTTTTCGGGCGAGGTTCCGCTGCGCACGCTCGTGGACGCGGCTTCGATTCTGCGCGCCAGCCAGATGGGCGGCGGGCGTCGGAGCATCTTAGGTTTCTGAGCCGAGGGGGGAAAGAACCCGCAGGGTTGACGAGCCAGGGGGGAAGAACAAGCAGGGTGAAAGAGGGGCGGCCAGACGATGTTTGGCCGCCCCTCTTTATTCTCCCGCGGATGCCGGGCGGGTCAGGCGGTGCTCTCGCTCTGCGCGAGTGGGGGCACCGCCGCGGCGCGCGACAGGAATTGTTTGAGGAGTGTCGCCAGCCGTTCGAAGTCGAGCGGCTTGACGACGTAGTCGTTGCACCCGACGGCGCTCGCGGCGGCGCGGAACTCCGCCGTGTCGAAGGCCGTGACGGCGACGACGGGCACGTTGCGCGTCTGTTCATACTCGCGTATGCGGAGCGTCGCCGTGAAGCCGTCGAGGACGGGCATGTTCAAGTCCATGAGGATCAGGTCGAGGCGCTCTGTGCGTTGCGCGAGCTCGATGGCCTCCTGCCCGTTGGCGGCTTCCAGCACGCGGCAGCCGCAGAGCTCCAGAACGTGCCTCATCAGCTTGCGCGTGTCGTCGAAATCCTCAACCAGCAGCACGACGGGATTGCCCGCCAGTCTCTCTTCCATCACACACGCCTCCGCCGCCGCGAGCGCCCGGCCGTCGAAAAGCTCACCCGCGGCCTTCTCGCTGTCAATAAAAGGGGGAATGGCCTGAATCATACTCGAACCATGTCTGAAGAAACAAGATTGTCCGCCCGCGCCCCTCAGTGTCAAGAAAACATTTGAAAAAGGGGGGTCGCCATGTCGGAGTGTGCCGGAACTCCAACACTGAGAAATGTCGAATACGCGTCGGCTCGCGGAAAATCCGGCGGACGCGCCGGGCAGAAGGCTCCTCCTCGACAGGGGTCGGCTGGGCATTGGATAATCGAGCATGGACGACACAGTCCGGCGCGTCGTTGCGCGCGCGCGGTGTCGAGACTTCAGAGGGGTTCAAGCGTTCTATGTTCAGAATCTATTCACCGCACTCATTCATCACGCGCGGCGTCGCGCTGGCCGCGCTCGTCCTGCTGTGCGCGTCGGCGTCGGTCGCGCGTGCCGACTCTCCGAGTTGGGCCGCGAAGCTCGACGGGGAGGTTCGCTTTTACCTGCCGACCGAGATGGGCGTGCTCGTCGTCGGGACGGGGAAGTCGCTGTACGCGCTGGACAGCGCGACGGGCGAAGCGCTCTGGCGTCGGAAGGACGCGCGGCTCCGCGAGACTGACGTCGCGCCAGTCCCCGGCACAGACCTCCTGCTCCTGAGCTTCGAGCGCGACGACCGGACGCGGGTCGAGGCCGCCGACCTCCTGACGGGTGACACCTTGTGGCGCGGCGATAAGCTGAGGGGCGCGGTCATGCAGGTGGCCGTCGAGCCGGACGCCGACCTGCTCGCCGTGGTCTTCGCGCGCGACGCCGAAGGGCAGCCGCGCGAGGGCTTCAAGCGCCGCCCGCACCTTCACGTCTTCGATCTCGCGACGGGCGAGGAGCTGTGGAAGCACGAGGTCGGGAGCGAGGTCGAGATGATGCCCGCGCGCTGGGGCGACGGCGGTGAGGTCGAATACACGCTCGACAACTACCGCCCGCCGGCCTTCCTCGACGGCAGGCTCTACCTCTTCTACGAGGGTGCAACTTCCTTTGACGCGCGGACGGGCCGCGAGCGCACGCGTGAGCGCTTCCGCGTCAACGAAGAGGGGCTCGCGCTCACCGAGGCCGAGCCCGTCGCCGACGAGGGTTTCGTCTACACCTCGGGCCGGGGCCGCGTGCGCGCCGTCTCGCGCTCGACGGGCGAGGTCGAGTGGGAGGCCAAAGACCTCGGGCTCACGCCCGAACTCGTGCTCGCGGGCCGTGTCCTCTACGTCCGCACCGGCGGGCAGTTCACGCGCCTCAAGGACGGGGAGATCAGCGAGCGCGGCCCCTACGGCGTGAGTGCGATTGACGCGCGCACGGGCAGAGTCCTCTGGCGCTGGAAGGGCGCGGACAAAGGCATCACCAACCTCGCGCTCCCCGATTCCTCGACCGTGCTCGTCGCCGACCGCGACGACCTCATCGCGCTCGATGCTGCGACGGGGAAGCGGCGCGCTCGCTCCGAGCACGGCGTCCGAGGCGCGGCCTTCATCATCCTGAATGAAGGCGGCGAGGCGGTCGTCGGCGGGCGCGAAGAGTCGAACCTCCAGTCTCTGGCGACCAGCTCAGCGCGCGAGTACGGCGCGCGACGCTTCCGCGCGTTCGGCCTCGCCTCACGCGTGCGTGGCATTGGCAGCGGCGTTGGCCGTGTCCGCGTGCCCTCGGGCGCTGAATTGGCCGCGCGGCGCGCGCCTGATGTCGAAGAGCGTCTGCTGGATCGGCTCGACCCCGCGCGCCAGCTCGAACGCCTCTCGCGCTTCCTCTGGCACCGCGACCGCCTCGCGGCGCTGCGCGGCGAGTGGATGTACTTCTACACGGACTTGAAGGGCCGAAGCGGCGGCGGAGGCCACGGCCTCGCGGGCGTCAACATCAACACGGGCCGGGCCGAGCGCGCCGTCCCGCTCGAAGACCCCGACGAGCGCTTCATCGCCGACGAAACCTCCGGCCTCCTCTACCTCGCCCGGAAGGATCGCCTCTATGCCTACACGATGCGGAACGGCGGGCGTTGAACTATCTTGAGAACCCAATGCAAGTCGAGGAGCCGCAAGGAGCCTGCAATGTCCTCTCTTTTTTAGCTAATTGCCTCGACGATCAAGACTGAAATCCAAACTGAGACTCGCCGACGTTGAGGCCGAAGAGCGCCCGGTGAATCTCGGCGATCTTCTCGGGCGGAACTTTAGGCTCGCGCCGGTACGTGAGCAGCCCGTTAATCTCCTGCTCGATGTCGGTGAGCTGCGTGTAGCAGAAGCCCGCGAGGAAACGGAGCGAGGCAATGCCTTCCAACAGGTCGCGGTACTTCTCCAGCAGCTCCTCGTGCGTGCCTGCCGAGCCGTAGAACTCGTAGAGCATGTCACGGGCTTCGGGCGGCACGTCGGGCGGGATCATGAGGAATCCACCCACCTCTGTGAGCATCACGGGCTGCCCGCGATAACGCGAGCCGAGGACGAACAAGGGCTTGTTGTCGATCCACACGTGGGCGGGGAGCGAACCTCCGCCCACGGTCTCGCGATAGCGCGCGCGCAGGAGTTCGGCGGTCGGCGTGTAGTCGTGGATGGCACAGATGTCGGTGATGTCTGTGTGCTCCCACCCGTCGTTGTCGATGACGGGCCGACGCGGGTCGGTCTGACGGGTCATCGCCACCATCCGCTCGATGAAGGCATACTGCCCGGGGTGCTCGTGACGGAGACCGGGGAAGCCCATGCTCTCGTTGACGGGTACCCACGCGACGACCGACGGGTGGTTGTAGTCGCGCTGCACGGCGCGTTTCCACTCCGCCGCGAGCCGCTCCTCGGCGAGCTGCGACCACTCTCGCGCGTTGGGCATCTCGACCCACACGAGCAGGCCCAGACGGTCGCACCAGTAGAGCCAGCGCGGGTCTTCAATCTTCTGGTGCTTGCGCGCGCCGTTAAAGCCGAAGCGCTTGACCCACTCCACGTCAGCTCGCAGGTGTTCGTCCGAGGGCGCGGCCAGATAGCTCTCGGGCCAGTAGCCCTGATCCAGAATCATCGCCAGATAGACGGGCGCGCCGTTCAGTTGTACGCGCCCGTCGCGCAGCTCCACGTCGCGCAGGCCGAAGTAGGATGTGACCTCGTCGAGCAGTTCACTACCCTCGTAGAGCCGGAGGCTCAGGTTGTAGAGGTGCGGGTCGTCGGGCGACCAGAGCTTCGCGTCGGGGACCTTCAGGATCACCTGACATGTCGCGGCGGCCGTCTCCTCATGAACACGCGTGACCAAAACGTCGTCGTCCAACACGTCGGCCTCTATCCGGCGGAGCGCGGCGGGCGCGTGCAGGTAGACCATGATCTCGACCTGCCCCTTGCGCGCCGACGGTGTGATCTTGATCTCGCCGATGCGGATTGCCGGGGCGGGTTCCAGCCAGACGGTCTGCCAGATTCCGGTCGTGCAGTAGTAGTCAATGTCGTGAGGCTGCCCCGTGATCGACTGTTTACCGCGAGGCTGCTGCGGGTCTTGTCGATCCTCGACGCGTAGAGTCATGCGGTTATCGCCTTGCTTCAGGTAGGGCGCGATGTCGAAGGAGAAGGGCACGTGCCCGCCCTGATTGTGCCCGACCTCATGGCCGTTCACCCAGAGCGTCGCGCTGTAATCGACCGCACCGAAGTGGAGCAGCAAATCGCACCCGCTCCGCCACTGCTCCGGCACCTCGAAACCGCGTGTGTACCAGACGACCTCGTGGACGCTCTGGTCGTTAATTCCCGACAGCTCGGACTGGTACGGGTAAGGGATGTTGATGCGGCCTTCGAGCGGCAGGCCGTAATGCCAGCCGAGTTGCCGCCCGCGGTCCGCGTCGTCGAAGGCGAACTCCCACACGCCGTTCAGGTTCATCCACTCCGCGCGGACGAACTGCGGGCGCGGGTATTCGGGTCGAGGAATGTCGTTTGATTGTCTCATCAAAAATTTACGGCGCAGCTATGACCCCGCATCCTATCCCGTTTTTCGATTCAGGACTCAAGGTTATTTTGTATTTTGGGAGGATATGTTTGCAGGTCTTCAAAGGTGTCAGAGATGAGGTGGCGCCCTTGTGGTGGACACGACGCGCCTGCGCCACATCTTCACGTCCTCGCCACTTTCCCCGGCATCACTCGCCGCATGATCCGCCGCGCAATAAATTAAACTTGAAGTCGCACCAGCGCAACCCCGCGAGCATGTGCGTGCAGTTACCTGCCGCCCGCCGCAGACCTTCCGACCTTCGGGCTCCACGTCTCGCACTCAGCGGCGTAGCGAGAGAGCGCGGAGTCGAGCGACGGCAGGAGCGTGCCGCGCTCGCTCGCGAGGACGCCGTATGCAGGGCGGCGCGCGGCAAGTTTAAACGAGTCGTTTGGGCGGGGCTCGACGAGCGACGCGTCGAGCCCCGCGCACGCGGCGGCGAGCCGCGCGAGTTCGGCCCAGGTCACGCTCCCCGCGTTGGCGAGGTGCCACATTCCGCGCTCGCCGTCGATGAGCAGGTCGAGGCAGGCTTGAACGAGGTCGGGGACGTATGTCGGCGAGATGGTCACGTTGTCGGCAGCCGGGAAGGCGCGGCCCGCGGCGAGCGAGCGAAGCGCATGAGTCACGAAGTTATGCTCGTCGCAGGGGCCGAAGAAGGCACTCGTGCGGACGACGAGTGCGCCCGCGTGCGCTTCGATGACGAGACGCTCGGCCTCTGCCTTGCTCTGGCCGTAGACGTTCAAAGGCGCGGTCGCCTCCCCTTCCAAGTATGGGCTTCGCTTCGCGCCGTCGAAAACCAGATCAGATGAGAACGTGAGGAGCGCGACGCCGCGCCTCGCGCAGGCTTCGGCGAGAGTGGCCGCGCCCGTCGCGTTCTCGCGGCGGCAGAGGTCAGGCTCGCGCTCGGCTTCGTCCACGCGCACGTACCCTGCCGTGTTGACGACCGCCCAGGGACCGAGCGAGTCCAGCGAATACGCCACCTGTTCGGAGTCCGCGATGTCCATCTCGCGCCGAGAGAGCAGGCGGTAGGACAGACCGCGCTGCTCGCAGGCGCGCGCGAACGACCTGCCGAGCGTGCCGGTCGCCCCCGTAATTAGGAGCGTGCGCGCCCCCTTGTTGACACCCCGCATTGACGCGGCGGCGGCGTGCGACCGGCGCGCGACGGGCGGGTAACAGAGACGGTCGAGCCTGCGCCACCAGCCGGGGGAGTCGAGCACGGGGTGGTCGTGTTCGCCCCGCGCGGCAAGGTCGCGCAGCATCGAAGCGAGCGCGGTCGGACGGGGACGCGGCGAGCGCAGGTCGTACACTCCCGGCTCGTAGCGCCCCTCGTCGCGCGTGAGCAGGTTGTGCCAGTCGAAGGCCCCGAACACCGACCATGCGGTGACGGCGCGCACGTCCCGTCCCTCCTCGCGTGAGTCCCGCGCCGCCTGCCAAACCTCCCCGAGCCAGCGCAACTGCTCTTCGCGCGTGCAGCCCAGATGCACTTCGGTCACAGCCACGGGCAGGTGGTAACGCTCCCACACTTCCTTGAGCAAAGCGCGCGGCCCCGCCGGCCCCTCGGCGCACACGCGCACCGCCTCCACATCGGCGTAAGTGTGACGGCCATTCCCGCCGTGTGTGTGTGCCGGGTAGCGTGACGTGCGCTCGTCGATGAAGCGCTCGCTCGTCAGGTAGTGGTTGACGCCGACGATGTCGGGCGGGCAAGGGTTCTCAACGAACCACTCAAGCTCACGCTCATCGACGCCGACCCAACGCAGGTAGTCCCACATCGTGTGGTCGCGTGCGACCCGGCCCCCGAGCAGGTCGTACGTGAGCCAACGCCGCTCGTTCTCGAACTCGGCCTGATAGTTGAGCGTGCGTGTGCTGAAAGTCTTGCCGAGGTCTTCTGTCTGCACGAGGCGTGCGCGCGCGTTGACCTCACGGACGGCGCGCATCGAGAGGACGACGGCCCGCACCTGTGTGAGGAGCGCGCGGGCGAACGTGAGCGCGTCGCGTCCGTGCGGATACCAGTGGCCGTAGAGGCCGCTAAAGCGCGCGGTCGTCAGAGGCTCGTTGACGGGCGTGTAGTCTTCGACCCAAGGGTGGCGCGCGGCTACCGAGCGCGCGTACTGCGCGAGTTTTTCCGGGAACAGCGGATCGACGAGGCTCGTCGTCCGCGGGCCGCTCCCGTGATGGACGAGGCCGACGATGGGGCGCAAGGAAAGTTCCCGCAAACGGCGTAGGCGCGCGTCCGGCCAGGACCAGTCGGCACGCTCCAACCCTTCGGGCGCGATGCGCTCCCAGAGCACCGGGTAGCGCACTGCACTCACGCCGAGTCCGGCCAGCAGGTCGAGGTCTTCAGCGCGTGATGCGTGCCCGGTGCGCTCCAACTGGTCGAAGTGCGCGTCGCCGACGCGGTTGACCGTGCACTCGATCCCGGCCCACAGTTCGGGTTGCTCTAGCTGCGGGGTCGGCTCAAACGGCATCTGACATTCCCCCGGTTGTGCCCGTGCGCGCCCCCTCAGCGGGCCGACGATAACAGCTCCCTCGTGTGCTTCCCGTGCCCGTTATCGTTTCTATTACCGTTGCCGCCGACGTTGAATGCTGCGCCCGCCGCCGCCGCCGCGGCAACAGCCGCCGCCGCGCGCTTCTCGCCGCGCATCTTCGCGTAAGTCGTGAGCGCCTGCGCGACGATCTGATCCATGTTGTAATACTTGTATGTCGCCAGCCGCCCGACGAAGTGGACGTCCGAGGTGGCATCGGCAAGCGCCTTGTACTTCGTGTAAATGTCGGCGTTCTCCTTGCGCGGCACGGGGTAGTAGGGATCGCCCTCGGCCTGCGGGTATTCGTAGACGATGCTCGTCTTCTGATGCTCCTGCCCCGTCAGGTACTTGAACTCGGTGACGCGCGTGTAGGCATGCTCGTTCGGGAAGTTCACGACGGGCGCGGGCTGGAACTGCGCTACGTTATGAGTCTCGTGCTTGAACTCCAGCGAACGGTACGGGAGCTCACCGTAGCAGTAGTCGAAGAAGGCGTCCACCGGCCCCGTGTAGATCATCTCGCGGTACGCGAACTCGTCGGCAATCTCCTGATAGTCGCAGTTGAGGGCGATCTTGATGTTCGGGCTGTCGAGCATCCGCTCGAACATGCGCGTGTAGCCGTGGAGCGGCATCGCCTGATATGTGTCCGTGAAGTAGCGGTCGTCGCGGTTCGTGCGTACGGGTACGCGTGAGGTGACCGAGGCGTCAAGCTCAGAGGGGTCTAAAGCCCACTGCTTGCGCGTGTAGTTGCGGAAGAACTTTTCGTACAGATCTCTGCCCACCCTGCTCACGACCACGTCCTCCGAGGTGCGCAAATGCTCGCGCGGCTCGGCGACCGACTTGAAGAACTCTTCGAGTTGAAAACTGGTGAGGTTGAGGCCGTAGAGCTTGTTGATCGTGTCGAGGTTGATCGGCATCGGCACGAGCTGCCCGTCCACGCTCGCCTGCACGCGGTGTTCATAAGGACGCCACTGCGTGAAGCGCGAGAGGTAGTCGAAGACCTCTCGCGAATTGGTGTGGAAGATGTGCGGCCCGTATTTGTGGACGAGGACGCCGTGCTCGTTGTAGTGGTCGTAGGCGTTGCCGCCGATGTGGTTGCGCTTGTCGCAGATTAAGACCTTCTTGTCTGATGCGTTCGCCAGCCGCTCGGCCAGCACGCTCCCCGCGAATCCTGCTCCTACGATTAAATAGTCAAACACCTTCTTGCCCCCCCTGGTTTGATAGCTTCAATCTCTCAACTGCCCGATGAATTATTAATCGGCAAATTTCAGTCGCCGCTCGCATAGCTTGGCGCGGTGGCCGCGAGTGCGGCGCGGCGGCCCATCGCCGCGGCCCGTGCCGCGACTGGAGGACGGCGCGTGGCGACGACAACATCCTCGATCAACTCACTCATGCGCCCCCAGGTGCGATCCCATGAGGTCTGCGAAAGAAACGCATCGACCGTTTCCATGCGCGACGCCGCATCCTCGGCGAGAGCCTGCTCAACGGCCTCGATAAACTCGCGCGGCGTGTCGGCGATGCGCACCAGCCCCATGTCACCGTAGGGGCGCACCACGTCGCGGATCGAGGTCGAGACGACGGGCTTGCCGGCGGCGAGGTACTCGGGCGTCTTGGTCGGGCTGATGAAGCGCGTCGATTCGTTGCGCGCGAATGGGAGCAGCGCCACGTCCCAGCCCGCGAGGTACGAGGGCAGCTCTTCATAAGTCTTGCCGCCCAGATAGTGGATGTTCGGGCTGCGGGGCAGCTCCGACGCTTCGATCTTGACAACGGGGCCGACCAGTACCAGATGCCAGTCGGGCCTCTCAGCCGCCACCGCGTCGAGGAGTTCGATGTCCATCCGCTCGTCAATGACGCCAAAGAAGCCGAGGCGCGGGTGTGCTATTCCCGCCTGGTCATCTGGGTCGTGCGAGACCGAGCGCGCCTGCGCGAAGTGCGCCGCGTCGATGCTCGAAGCGAAGGCGTAGACCGGTCGCGGAGTGCGGGCGGCGCGCCCTTAAAGGCGGAGAGCTCGTCCATGCAGTCGTAGACTGTGGCAAGCGGCTTTAGGTGGCGCGTCCAACCCACCGCCATCGGCGTGTAGTACCAGAGCACGTGATGGTTAATCTCGCTGCCCTCAAAGAGCTGGTCGATGAGTAGCTTTTGAATCGCTTCCGCCGCCTCGACGCTCAAGCCATGTGGCAGGCGCGGCACGACGATGTGCAGGCCGTCGCCACGCGGCGAGATTTCGAGACGCGGCTCCCCCTCGCCGAAGAGCGGTTCCTCGACGAAGAAGACCCGCCGTCGCTTGGCGAAGCGGCTCAGTAAGTGCTGCGGCCTCTGGTAGACGAAGTCCCAGCGCAGGTGCGAGAGACAGACGAGGTCGGGCTCGCCGCCGAGCTTCGCGGGCGCGATATTCTTATTCAAATCCAATCGGTCGTTACTCATTATTCTCTTCCCGTTCTCTTGAGAGACAACTCTCCCAAACAATAAATGATGCTGGTTCCGCTGATTAGGAATCGAGGTTAAAGGCTTGGCTGAAAGGCCGAAGCAGAGCCACCGATAACTAAGGCCGAAAGCTTAAAATCATCTGCTCACGAAATTTTGTTACACCCGTAAACTTTGTGTGAGATTTTGTTCGCAAAACTTCTCACGCTCACATCCTTGTCGGCCATAGAGACACTTCTCCCTAGTTAAGCTTATGCGAGGGCTCATAAACGGTTGATGTTATGCGGAGAAGGTTCTGCTTTGAAAGTAAAGATAGCAGTTGAGCACAATTGTGTCAGTACGCATTCGTACTCATTTGGATAGAGATTCAGAATTTATGATGAGGTTGATTTCTGTGAGGAAAGAATAGCTTCACCACGTACTCATCCATCTCGTTGCTCTTTGAAAAGCAGATCGTACGTTGCTGCCACCGCTTCAGGCGCGAGCGAGTCGTCAAGTTATTCCGCTCAATGCGCTGCGTGCCGGGTTTCCCGACCCAATGCCGATGCGAGGGAATCAACTATCCATAAGAGTCCCACCAGTCAGTGTAAAAGCGCGTCACCTGACACGGTGCCAGTTTCGCCAACAGTTGAGCGCAGACAGCGTCGGTGCGGGGATGCGGTTTAGACAAGCGCAGTAGAACTTCCCCGGAAGACTTACAACAACGTACTCCTAACCACGCTGGAAGCGCGGTTTCACAATTCGAATGTGGAATCTAGTCGGAATGCTACACGCCAGGAAAATCGGCCCTCTATAGGCACACTAAACAGTGAGGGGCAATCACGTGGTTGCCCCCTCACTTATTGATTCTATTAATGGAGCCGAG
>JAIVJM010000273.1 GCA_020199995.1 Acidobacteriota bacterium
CGTCAGCACTTCGCCTTCGAGCCGCTTCATGTGTTCGAGCGTGACGTAGAGAAAGTTGCCCGTCCCGCAGGCAGGGTCGAGCACGCGCACGGTACAGAGGTGTTGGTGGAATCTCTTCACCTCCCCGACTGCTTCGTCGAACTTCCCCGCTTTGGCGAGCGTGACCGCCGCCGCCTGCGCCGCCGCCCACTCTTCACGCAAAGGCTCAATGACCGTCGGCAGCACCAGCCTCTCGACGTAAGCGCGCGGCGTGTAGTGCGCGCCGAGCCTGTGGCGCTCCACGGGGTCGAGCGCCTGTTCGACGAGCGTGCCGAAGATCGCCGGTTCAACGTCGCGCCAATCCGCGCGGCTCGCTTCAATCAAAAGCTCAAGCTCTTCGTCCGTCACCGGCAGCGCTTCCGCACTCTCGAAGAGTCCGCCGTTGAAGCGCAAAAGCTTTTGCCTCAGAGTCGTCGAGAAACTCCCTTCGGCCATCGCGCGCCACAACGCCTCGACCATGTCGGGAAAGATGGCGACCTGTCCGCGGATGCTCTCCAGAAGCTCGGTGAACCCTGCTTTCGGCACCAGCCGCACGTCTTCCGCAAACATCGTGAAGATGGCGCGCATCAGGAATGACGCGACCCGCTCAGGCTGATGGCCTGACGCTTCGAGAGATTTGGCGAGACGCGCGAGCCGCTCGGCGATGTCGCGCGTGATGCGCGCGCTGCGCTGCGTCGGGTCGAGCGCGAGAGGGTCAGTCCAGACTGCGCGGAGCAATGCGCGCACATCTTCGCGTCCGAGGTCGCGCAGCGGGGTGCGGAATCGCGCCGAGTCGGGGAAAGGGACGTATGCGCCGCCGGTGCGCGAAAACTCCGAATAGAGGGCGATGGAATGCCCCACGTCAACGACGACGAGAAACGGAGGCCGCCCCTCCGACGACGGCAACGCGCGCGCATATTGTTCGGCCTGCCCGCGCGCGGCCATCATCGCTTCGTCCCAGCCCGGCGTGCCGCGCACCGCCGTCCCCTTACGGCGCGTGCGCCTTGTTTTTGGAATCAGCTCAGGTTGGGGTTGATTATTCCGCTCGCTTCCCTGCTTCGCTTCCAGCACGAAACACCCGCGCTTGTAGAGGTCTATGCGTCCCGTGCTGCTCGTGCCGTCACCGTGTTGAAAGGTCACGGCCTTTTCAAAAACGTATGCGTTGTCGTCCTCGTTGATTCCGGTCGGCTCGGGCCGCGCCACTTCCAGCACGTCGCAAAGCTCGGCAAGAAAGATTTGATAGTTGGCTCTTTCGGCGGCACCGGATGCGGCCCAACGCTCGACGAAGTTGGTGATGTCGGGACGCGAGGTCGTGTCAGCAGTCACAGTGAGTTTCCTTACCGAGTCATTTGAAAGGCCCGGAGTCGAACCTTCGCCTGTAGTCTTCGCCCTCAAATCATAACAGTTTTGCACGGCTCGCGGCGGCGGGCGGGCACGGAGGCTCAAGGCGCGCGGACGCACGGCCCCACGCGTTCTCTTCCGTGTGCGGCGGCTTTTCTCGCTTTCGCGGCCATTTCTGTTTACATAAATTTCAGTCGTCATTCAGATGGATGTAACACCGGCGGGCTACCCTGCAAGCTCTTTTTCGACTACACACAACCACCTACAAGATTTTCCATGCCCCTTAAAACAGATCGCCGAATCAGTCTCACGCTCTCGCTTATCCTCGTCGCGGCGCTCATCTCCGCGTGCAGCCCCGCGCCCGTCGGCAAAGGCGGCGGCGCGGGCGGGGCAACTTCGGGCGGCGGCGTGGTGCGCTTGCAGGGTACGGGCGCGAGTTTCCCCTTTCCGATTTACCAAAAGTGGGTGAGCGAGTACGGCAAGCTCAATCCTCAGGTCCAGATTGATTACCAGTCGCAGGGCTCAGGGATAGGCATCAAGCAGATTTCGGCGGGCACGGTTGATTTCGGCGCGAGCGACAAGCCGATGAGCGACGAGGAGCTGAAGCAGGCGCAGGGCGGCGAGATTCTCCACGTCCCGACCGTGCTCGGCGCGGTCGTGATGACCTACAACCTCCCCGGCAACCCCGAGCTGAAGTTCTCGCCCGACGTGCTCGCCGACATCTACCTCGGCAAGATCACGAAGTGGGACGACGCGCGCATCAAGGCCGACAACGCAGGCGTGAGCCTCCCTTCGGCGAGCATCGGAGTGGTCGCGCGCGCCGACGGCAGCGGCACTTCGGCGGTCTTCACCGAGTACCTCTCGAAGGTCAGCACCGAATGGAAGGAGAAGGTCGGGACGGGGACAAACCCGAACTGGCCGGCGGGTCAGCGTGCCAACAAGAACGAGGGCGTGACCGCGGCGGTCAAGCAGAATCCGAACACCATCGGCTATGTCGAGCTGGTTTACGCCGTGCAGAACAAGCTGCCCGTGGCGTCTTTGAAGAACCGCGCGGGCAACTTCGTGAAGCCGACGCTCGACGCCGTCACTGCCGCCGCCGCCGAGGCTTTGCCCGCGACGCCCGAAGACCTCCGCGTCTCGATCACCGATGCGGCGGGCGCGGGCGTCTATCCGATTTCGAGCTATACTTACGTCCTCGTTTACAAAGACCAGAAGGATGCCGTGAAGGGCAAGTCGCTTGTTGATTTCCTCTGGTGGGCGCTGCACGACGGTCAGGCCGTGACCAAAGACCCGCAGTACGCTTACGCGCCCCTCCCGCAAGAGGTCGTCACACGCGCTGAGGCGAAACTGAACTCGGTGACTTCGGGCGGCAAGACGCTCAGGAACTAAACGATGAAGTATGAACGCCGCAACGATGAACTGAAAGACAAAAGCCTCTGCCTTCGGGCGCTCCTGTTTTTCACTTCATCGTTGCGACGTTCTGCGTTCCGACTCCTATGACCACCCCCGCACCAGCTTCACCGAGTCCGGCTGATGAGTTCGGCGCGCGCGCGCGTGTGTGGGACTGGCGGCGGGCGCTGTCGCCGACGGGCAACCGCGGCGACGCCGTCTTCCGCGCGCTGATGTTCGCGAGCGCGCTCCTGATGCTCTTCGTCGTCGTCGCGATGATGGCGGCCACGGCGTCGAACTCCGTACCCTCGATGCGCGAGTTCGGCTTCGGCTTCCTGACTGGGAGGGAGTGGGCGCCGATTCAGGGCCGCTTCGGCGCGCTGCCCTTCATCTACGGCACGGTCATGTCGTCCGCCGTCGCGCTGGTGATAAGCGTGCCGCTCTCGCTCGGCGTCGCCGTCTTCCTCGTCGAGCAGGCCCCGCGCCGGCTCGCCCGGCCCGCCACTTTTTTCGTCGAATTGCTCGCGGCCATCCCCTCGGTCGTCTACGGGCTGTGGGGCATCTTCGTGCTCGCGCCCTTCCTGCGCGACTACGTCAAGCCGCCGCTCCAGAAATCATTCGGGTGGCTGCCGTTCTTTCAAGGCTCAATCGAGACGGGGACGGGCCTCTTCACCGCCGGGATCATCCTCGCCATCATGATTACGCCGATTATCTCGGCGGTGGTGCGCGACGTTTTGGCCGCTGTGCCGCAGTCGCAGCGCGAGGCGGCGCTCGCTTTGGGCGCGACGAAGTGGGAGACGACGCGCGTCGTTTTAGCGAACGGCGGCCCCGGCATCGCGGGCGCGATCATCCTCGGCCTCGGGCGAGCCATCGGCGAGACGATGGCCGTGACGATGCTCATCGGCAACCGCGCGCAAATCTCCGCGTCGCTCTTCGACCCGTCCTACACCATCGCCTCCGTCCTCGCCAACGAGTTCGCCGAGGCGTCGGACGAGCTCTTCCTGAGCGCGCTCGTGCAACTGGGCCTGATCCTCTTTCTCGTGACCTTCATCATCAACGGCGCGGCGCGCATTTTGGTCTGGAGCGTCACGCGCGGGACGAGTGGGACGGCAAGGGCGTAGAGAATCAAGGACGAAGGATGAGGGATGATGAAGCATCACGTCACTCTCAGGTCTTGAGCTTAAAATGGCAGTTCTCCTGAACAGGGCTAACGTGCGGAGGCGGACGACCAACGTCTTGATGACGGCGTTGACCGCGGCGTGCGCGCTCTTCGCCGTGACGATGCTTTTGCTCATCCTCGGCTATATCGCCTTCCGCGGCTTCGGCTCGCTCAACCTGAGCTTTCTGGTCGAGACGCCGAAGCCGGTGGGCGAGGGCGGCGGCATCGGCAATGCCATCACGGGCTCGCTTATGCTGCTGGGGCTTGCCTCCGTGATCGGCCTGCCGCTCGGCATCTCGACGGGCGTCTTCCTCGCGGAGTTCGGCGAGGGACGCTTCGCGAGCATCGTGCGCTTCGTCACCGACACGCTGACGGGCGTGCCTTCAATCGTCGTCGGCGTCTTCGTCTACACGGTCGTCGTGCTCCCGATGGGCAACTTCTCGGCGCTCGCGGGCTCCATCGCGCTCGCCATCATCATGACCCCCATCGTCGCGCGCACGACCGAAGAGATGATCCGGCTTGTCCCGACTTCTTTGCGCGAGGGGGCGCTCGCCCTCGGCGCGCCGCAGTGGAGGGTGACGACGGGCGTGGTGCTCCCGGCTGCCGCGTCGGGGATCGCGACGGGGGCGATGCTGGCTGTCGCGCGCGTCTCGGGCGAGACCGCGCCGCTCCTCTTCACGGCGCTCAACTACCGTTTCTTCAGCCACGACCTCTTTCAGCCGATTGCTTCTTTGACCGTCCAGATTTACAACTACGCCATCTCGCCCTACGAAGAGTGGCACGCGCTGGCATGGGCGACGACGCTCGTCCTGATGACGCTCATCCTCGTCATCAACATCGCCGTCCGATTTTTGACGCGGAAGAGATTTTGATAAGCCGTCAATCGTGAATCGTCAATCGTGACCAGAAGGAAGCAGGTCTTTCTCAACACGATTGACGATTCACGATTGACGATTCACGGTTCTTATGACTACGACAGCTCCCAAGCCGGTTTACGCGCCGCGCCCGCAGGGCGCGCAGGGCGTCGAGCAGACGCCTGACGCAGACGCGCCCGTCAAGATCGGGGTGCGCCGCCTGAACTTCTTCTACGGGCGCGCGCAGGCCCTGCACGACATCTCGATTGACGTGCCCGAACGCGTCGTGATGGCCTTCATCGGCCCCTCGGGCTGCGGCAAGTCAACTTTTTTGCGCACGCTCAACCGGATGAACGACACCATTCCGGGGACGCGCGCCGAAGGCGACGTGCTCCTTGACGGCGAAGACATCTACGCGCCGGGGACGGACGTGGTTTCCCTGCGGCGGCGGGTCGGGATGGTCTTCCAGAAGTCGAACCCGTTCCCGAAATCCATCTTTGATAACGTCGCCTACGGCCTGCGCATCAACCGCCTCACGGAGAATAAGTCGGAACTCAACGAGCGCGTCGAGCAGGCGCTGAAGGACGCGGCGCTGTGGTCTGAGGTAAAAGACCGCCTCAAGACTTCGGCGCTCGGACTCTCGGGCGGACAGCAGCAGCGTCTCTGCATCGCGCGCGCGCTGGCCGTGCGCCCCGAAGTCGTCTTGATGGACGAGCCGGCCTCGGCCTTAGACCCCATCGCGACGCAGAAGATCGAGGAGCTGATTGTTGAACTCAAAAGGCAGTACACCATCGTCATCGTGACGCACAACATGCAGCAGGCGGCGCGCGTCTCGGACACGACGGCCTTCTTCTGGCTCGGCAAGCTCATCGAGGTCAAGAGCGGGCGCTGGAGAAGGCCATGCGCGCTCTGGCCGAACGCGACAGCACGGCGGCGCGCGAGGTGCTCGAAGGCGACGACGCCATTGACCGGCTCGAAGTTGAGATAGACCGCCTCTGCATTGACGTGCTGGCGCTCAGGCAGCCCGCGGCGCGCGACCTCCGCTTCGTCGTCGCGGTGGTCAAGATCAACCCGCTTCTGGAGCGCATCGCCGACCACGCCTGCAACATCGCGCGCGCGGCCATTGACCTCAACGACGAGCCGCAGCTCAAGCCCCACGCCGACCTGCCGCGGATGGCCGGCAGCGCCTCGCAGATGCTGCGCGCCGCGCTTGATGCCTTCACGCACGGCGACGCCGCGGCGGCCCGCGCCCTCATCTCGCGCGACGACGAGATTGACGAGCTCTATGACCAGATTTTTCACGGCCTGATTCAGCTCATGGCAACCGACCCCGCAACCACGACGCGCGCCGCGCGCCTCCTCTTCGTCGCCAAGCACCTCGAACGCATCGGCGATTACGTCACCGATATTTGCGAGCTGACCGTCTACATGACGGAGGCCGTGGTTATCAGGCACAGCAACTAAAGAAGCTATCGGCTGTTAGCTTTCAGCTTTTAGCCAGACAGATTGCCGAAAGCTGAATAAAGTTCCGAAGCTGAAAGCTAACAGCTAAAAGCTAATAGCTCATTCCTATGACAAAACCAGTGCTCATCGTCGAGGACGACCCGGACATCGCGGAGGGGTTGAGGTATAACCTGGAGCGCGAGGGGCTGGAGACGCGCGTCGCGCTGACGGGCGAGCAGGGATTGACGGCGGCGCTCGACCCGAAGGGTGCGCCCGCCCTCGTCATCCTCGACCTGATGCTGCCGGGGATGAGCGGAACGGAGCTGTGTCGCCGCCTTCGGCGCGAGCCCGCGACGCGCCGCACGCCGATCATCATGCTCACGGCGCGCACGTCCGAGGCTGACCGCGTGGCGGGCCTCGACCTCGGCGCGGACGACTATATCTCGAAGCCCTTCTCGGTGCGCGAGCTGTTGGCGAGGGTGCGCGCGGTGCTCAGGCGCGCCGACGAGTCGGCCTCGGCGCGCTACGAGGACAGCCGCCTCTCGATTGATTTCGAGGACATGCGCGTCGTCTGCGACGGCACGGGCGTCAAACTCACGCGCAAGGAGTTCTCGCTCCTGACGACGCTCGCGCGCGGGGCGGGGCGGGTCGCCACGCGCCAGCAGCTCCTCGACAACGTCTGGGGCTACGACTACTACGGCGACACGCGCACCCTCGATGTTCACATCCGCCGCCTGCGCCAGAAGCTCGGCGCGTGTGGCGACTCCATCGAGACGGTCGTCGGCGTCGGCTACCGCTTCAAGGGCTGCACCGAAAAAGCCGTCAATCGTGAATCGTAAATAGAAGGAAGATGTTTTAATCTCTTCACGATTTACGATTGACGGCTTTTATTCCCTATGTCTCTCCGCCTTGCCATCGCGTTGATGTACAGCGGCGCGCTCGTCGCCTCCGGCCTCGTCCTCTACTCGTCTAACCCCGACGCCGGCAAGACCGCATTCGTCGCCGCGCTGCTGGGTGCGCTCGCCGCGCTGCTGTTCCCACGCCCGTCGAGGGACGACGCGCGCGCGCCCGCGCCGGTTGTCCAGCGGGCGTCACACGCGGGGGCAGATAGCGAAGGGTGGGGCGGCGGCGGCGACAAGTCGGCGACGTGGCGTGACGCGGTCGCGAACGTGCCGGCGAGCGCGCTGCTCGAAGCGACGATGGAGAGCATCCGTGAGGGCGTGCTGGTCGTGGACAGGGAGGGTCGCGTGGTGGCGTCGAACAACGCGGCGCGCGCGCTCTTCGGCGAGGGCGAGGCGTCGTCGAAGGGGCCACGCCGTCTCTCGGAGCTGACGCGTGACCCCGCCGTTCACTCGGCCTTCGGCGCGGCGCTCGGGCGCGGCGAGCGCGGCGAGGTGAAGGTCGAGACCGGCGGCCCTGAGCGGCGCGTCTTCGACCTTCAGGTCGCGCCGCTCAAGGCGGGGGCGGGCGCGGCGGCGCGGTCGGCGGAGGCGCGCGGCGCGGTCGGCGTCTTCTTCGACATCACGCGGCTCGAACGCCTCGAGCGCGTGCGGCAGGAGTTCCTCTCGAACGTGAGCCACGAGCTGCGCACGCCCCTCACAGCCATCCTCACTTTCGTCGAGACGCTCGAAGAGGGCGCGATTGACGACCCCGCACACAACCGGCGCTTCCTCTCCGTCATCCGCCGCAACTCCGAGCGGATGCACAACCTCATCAACGACATCCTCGAACTCTCGGCCATCGAGGCCGGCACGGTCGAGGTCGAACCCACTGAGGTGCGGCTCTCGGCGCTCGTCAGCGAGTGCCTGACGGCACTCGCCGCGCGCGCCGCCGAGCGGCACGTCAAGCTGCTCAACGAGGTGGCCGCCGAGGTCTTAGTCCACGCCGACGCGCGGCGGCTCGAACAGATGCTCACCAACCTTCTGGACAACGCCATCAAGTTCACCCCCGAGGGCGGCGAAGTCCGCATCGCGCACGAGCGCGCGGCGGGCCGAGACCGCGTCCACGTCGCCGATACTGGCGAAGGCATCGCGCTCGAACACGTCGAGCGCATCTTCGAGCGCTTCTACCGCATCGACCGCGCGCGCTCGCGGGCGCTGGGCGGCACGGGCCTCGGCCTCGCCATCGTCAAGCACCTCGCGCGCGCGCACGGCGGCGAGGCCTCGGTGCGCTCCGCGCCCGGACAGGGCTCGACTTTCACCGTCGAACTGCCCGTGCGCGCCGAAGTCTGAGCGCCTTCATTCTTATTAAAAGACTCCTCCGAAGCGCGCTCGGAAAACTCGGCCCCCGCCTTAAAAAAAAGAAGGGGGGCCGACGCCTTAAAAGACGTCGGCCCCCGGTTAGTCGTGCGCCGTCGGCGCGCGTGGTCTAGACGACGTTGTTGATGATCTTGACCGGGAAGAAGTAAATCCCGCCCGGAATGTGATGGTCCGTGCTCTCGCTGACGATGGTGCGGTCATTACCGGTGAGGAGAATGTTGTAGGTGCAGCTCTCCCCCGGCGCGAGGCGCTGGTCGTCGGTGACGTTGGGGTTAGGGCCGGTGGACAGGTCGAGCCAGCTCAGGTCGAGCGTCGCCAGCGTGAAGTTAGTCCTCGGCGGAACGGTCACGTCGGGTATCGCCGGTTGTCCGACCGCGCCCCTCCAGATCGCGCGTGACGGCACCGGGGTGATGGAATGGTGAAGCCCGTTGTTGGCGGCGGCCCCCTGCTTGCGGAACGAGACGTCGTACTCCTGGAAGTTGTCGCTCGTCGGCGCGGTCGTGTCGCCGGGGTCGGGGATGGTCGTGTCGCCGGCGATGATGAGCGGGTCGGTGGCGTAGCCGAGGATTTCGAGCACGCGGGCCGCGCCGGTGTTCGGGTCGTGGATGAGGATGTCCGCGCAGGC
>JAIVJM010000011.1 GCA_020199995.1 Acidobacteriota bacterium
CCGCCGCGCCCGCGCCCGCCGCCGCCGCCGGGGGGCTGAAGATCAGCGTGCGCTCGAAGGGCGAGGACGTGTGGATCAGGACTTTGACTGACGGCGAGGCATCTAGTTCGTGGAACGGGATTTTGAAAGCTGAGCAGTCGAAAGAGATCGACGCCGAACAGAGTCTGAAAATCGAGTTCGCGCCGGTGAAAGCCTCCGCGCTCGAGGTGATGATCAACGGTCGCCCGGCGGTCGTCGCTTCGGAGGCGAAGCCGGGCAGGTCTCTGGTCGAGATGCTCATTACGAAGGACGATTACGAGAGACTGCTGCAACACCCCTGAGTCCGTCGCGCAACCCGGCGTGCGCGCGAGTGGCGCGCGCCGGGCGTCGCCTTGCGGTGCGCCCCCACGCTTTGCTACCCTCCGCCTTTCTTCCGAACCGCGCGTTCATTCCCACAGACAACCGCTCAGAGAGAGCCCCCGCGCTCCTGTTCGAGATTTTGGAAGGGAGTCATAATCTAAATCATGATCAACGAAGCTCTCACCGAAGGACTGACGTTCGACGACGTGCTGCTCGTCCCCGGCCGCTCGGACGTTCTGCCGGCCGAGTGCGACACCTCGACGCAGTTCACGCGCGGCATCCGCCTGACCATCCCGCTCTGCTCCGCCGCGATGGACACCGTCACCGAAGCCGCGCTCGCCATCGCCATCGCGCAGCAGGGCGGCATCGGCGTCATGCACAAAAACTTGACGGTCGAGCGGCAGGCCGAGGAGGTCGATAAAGTTAAACGCTCGGAGTCGGGCATGATCGTCGATCCCGTGACGATCCGGCCCGACCGCCCCGTCTCCGAAGCGCTCGCCGTGATGGAGCGCTACAAGATTTCGGGCGTGCCCGTCGTGGACGAGGGCGGTCACCTCGTCGGCATCATCACGAACCGCGACCTGCGGTTCGAGACGCGCTTCAAGATTCCGGTCTCGGAGGTGATGACGCCGCAGCCGCTCGTCACCGTCCCGGTCGGCACCACGCTCGACGAGGCGCGCGTCGTCCTGCAAAAGCACCGCATCGAAAAGTTGCTCGTCATCGACGGCGACAAACACCTCAAGGGTCTGATCACCGTCAAGGACATCCAGAAGGCGATCAGGTATCCGAACGCGGCGAAGGACGATCTCGGGCGGCTGAGAGTCGCCGCCGCCATCGGCGCGACCGGCGACTTCAGGGAGCGCGCCGACGAGCTGGTGAAAGCGCGCGTCGATTGCCTCGTCATCGACACGGCGCACGGCCACTCCTCGCGCGTCATCGAGGCGGTGAGGGAGATCAAGCGGCGGCACCCGGACACGCAGCTCATCGCCGGGAACGTCGCGACCACCGAGGGCACGCGCGAGCTCATCGAGGCGGGCGTCGACGCCGTCAAGTGCGGGATCGGACCGGGCTCGATCTGCACGACGCGCGTGGTGACGGGCGCGGGCGTGCCGCAGATCACGGCGATCAACAACTGCGTCAAGGCGGCGCGCGGCACGAATGTTCCGGTCATCGCCGACGGCGGCATCAAGTTTTCGGGCGACGTGGCGAAGGCGATGGCGGCGGGCGCGGACGTGGTGATGATCGGCTCGCTCTTCGCGGGCACGGAGGAGTCGCCCGGCGAGCTGATCCTGTTCCAGGGCCGCTCCTTCAAAGCCTACCGCGGCATGGGCTCGATCGGCGCGATGCGGCAGGGCTCGCGCGACCGCTACGCGCAGGACACCATCGAGATGGAGTCGAAGCTCGTGCCCGAAGGCATCGAGGGGCGCGTCCCCTACAAGGGCACGCTCGCCGACATGGTGACGCAGCTCGTCGGGGGCTTGCGAGCCGGGATGGGCTACACCGGCTGCCGCAACGTCCGCGAGTTCCAGGAGAACACGCGCTTCATACGCATCAGCGCCGCCGGCCTCAAAGAGTCGCACGTCCACGACGTGATCATCACGAAGGAAGCGCCGAACTACCGTTTGGAGTAACCGGAGGTTCTAAAGTGACTAAGAAGTTAAGCTAGTTAAGGTCGCCACTCGGCGACCCGTAGAAGATCAGGTGAGAGATCGGCTACCAATTTAAAGTCTCGTATGTTTCGCGTTGCGAGCCCATATCCATGCGCCAGGACAGTTGCAGCTATGAACAAATCTCTCCAATGTTTTTGAAGTTGATGTCCGGTAAGACGCGGATAGATGTGTGCCGTGATTGCGGCTGCTTTCTGCTCCCAAGGTAAAACAATACAAGATTCACTTAATTCCTTGATTCTATCTTTATACTGCTGTGCTTGAATCTTCGTAATCTTAGCTTTCTTCTCTTCATCCTCAATGCCCCATAGCGCTTCGAATATTGTCATTGATGTCAAAGCCGGAGGAGATTGTAGTCTTCTGAAATGTTCAGCAATCTCACGCAAAACATACACTTGACCATTTCTCCAATGCGTGAAGATATCGTTATCGAGCGCAAGTGGGGTGTCAGAGAGAGCGGGTCCAATAGGCATAAGTGAGTATTTGTGCCTTTTGTTTTCGGCTAGAAGGCTTTTTCGTCCAGTTCAGGGCGGGCTGTGATGGCGATTCTTTCTTCTTCTGTTAGTCCTTCCAAGGTGGAAGCTGCTAAAGCGTGATAGCGATTAACGAGAGCAGCGTCGAGTTGCGATTCTAATTCGACTAGTCGTTGAATATTTTGATTCCACAAGGTAGTCGGCGGATCGGGCACGCCGAAAAAGTCGTACCTGGCTTGACCGCTAGTTGAGCGAATAATCACTGGGACTTCTTGCCCGCCGCCCTGGCTGATCTGTTTGCAGGCTATTTCATAATTATCTATGACTGCATCTTGGACGATTATGCCTCTTTGACCAAGATCAAATTTATGCCCGAACAACTCTAGGCGGAACGGGTCTGGGCCTATCGGGACTGATGTCTCCTGCTTAATGCGCGATATCTTGTCTGCCCACTCTTGAGTGGCGGGCAACTGCAACTCAATACTATCTATTGGCCAGAGAAACGAATGTTCCGTTATTGCGCGATACGCAAGCGTAATATCCCGCACCTCATCCCCGGAAATATCCGGCGGAAGCTGGAATTCGTGCTCGATAGTACGTTCAATCACCATTACGCGATAATCAATCTGGCGGCGACGTAGCGTTTGGCTAATTTCTAATAGCGATTCAGAAAATCTTGCGGTCAAGTCAACACGCAGGCTAGGAATTTGCACATGCATCTGCTCGGCGAGTACTAATGCCGCTCTAATCGTTGATACGATAAAATCGGCGCGAGCAGTCTCAGCCAAAGCTTCGAGACGGATACTGACGCTCTCTATCCTGAAGGTATCTTCTTTTCTATTTAGTCTTCCATTTCCAGTAAGTATTAAGATGGCATCATCCTCAATCTTGCCTGTAAAGGTTGCGCGTCCAAACTCCAATCCTGGTTCTACTTCTGTGATGGGTATCGTGAGTTGTAGCTGAAAGGTTGGGATACCAAAGAATAAAAATACGCCCTGTTCAATTAGTGGCAATGGAACAGGAAGAGCCACGGATAGCACATTTCTAGCCAACAACAAGTTACTTTCTAGAACGGCGGTGCTCATGTTTCATCACCTCCTGTCAAGTCTCCCACAACGACTCTGCGGTCGCAAGGTTTGCGACATGAATCGGTGTATAAGCACAGGTGCGGTTACAAACGGCGAAATGGCGAAGTAGCAGTTCGCTGCATCTAGCGGGGTTACTCTGGGATAATGCTCGGCGAAAACGCGGCGCGGAGGTCAATTTCCTCTGCGCCGCGTTTGTTTATTTCGCGTGCGTCAGTGGTGCGTCGTGTCCCGCGCGCCCTTCTGATTCGACAGGCTCTTATAGACGGTCTCGATCCAGCGGTCGGTCTTGATGAAGCCCGTGCCCCACGTCTTCCACTCTTCGGGGAGACCGGCGGCTTTGATCTGTTCCATCGTCTTCCCCGCTTTGATCTGCCGGCGGACGATGTCGGTCGTCGCGAGCAGCATCCGGTGGTAGCTCTTGAGATCGTCGATGGTGGAGAGCGGACCGTGGCCGGGGATGATCTTCACGTCCGCCGGGACTTGCGCGACGATGTCGCCGACGTTCTTCGTCAAGCCGAGCACGTCGCCGCCGCTCGAGATGTCGACGAAGGGGAAGCGACCGGCGAAGAAGTCGTCGCCCATGTGGATGACGTTCGAGCGCGTGAAGAAGATGACCGAGTCGCCGTCGGTGTGCCCGTGGGGGAAGTGTACGACCTTGATCTCCTCGTCGTTGAAGTGGATCGAGACCGACCGCTCGTAGGTGATGACGGGCAGCGCCTCCCTGGGCGACGGCGCGACCTTCTCGCCGAGCACGTTCTGCTCGGACGCGAGCCGCTTGCGCACGTTGTCGTGCGCGATGATGGTCGACTCCTTGCCGAAGGCGGCGTTCCCGCCCGTGTGGTCGCCGTGGAAGTGCGTGTTGAGGACGAAGCGAAGCTGACCGGGGTTGAGCTCCTTGACGGCGGCGCGAATCTTGTCGGCGAGCGGCGCGAACTGATCGTCGACGATGAGGACGCCGTCCGAGCCGACCGAGACGCCGATGTTGCCGCCCGCGCCTTCGAGCATGTAGACGTTCCCCGCAGCGCGCGTCGCCTTCATCTGCACCTTCGAGTAGTCCGGCTGCTGCGACCGCGTGCCCGCGGCGAGCGCGAGGCACGCGGCGACGAGACCTGAGACGAGTGCTGTACGTTTCATAAGATGTCCTCTCGCAAGTTCTCTTTGTATTCTTCGTAGTGAGCGGCGAAAGACAACGCCCCGCGCGCCGGGTCGCATCTTCAATGATCGACTGTCAACGATTTCGGCACAGTAACCCGTCCGCGCGGCGCGCGTCAAACGACCGTTCACGCGCGAGGTGCGATAGCGGGGCGCGCCGACTTTGCCCCGCTAAGGATGGGCGGCGCAACTCGCGCAGGGATCGCCGGACATTTGTCGGAGCGCGCCTGCGTCTTCGGGCGCGCGGGCGTGATTCCGCGTTCGCGCTCGGGCGACCGGCGCGCGGCGCGGACGGCGGCGGCACTCCGCTTGCAACTTAATTTAACCGATGACGATCCCTAACAGGCGCAGCGTTATTCTGATCGCGAACCCGAACGCGGGTCGCGGCGGGCGCAGCCGAGAGAGAGAGATCGAGCGCTTCCGCGCGCTGCTCGAAGCGCGCGGCGTCGAGAGCGAGCTCGCGCTCACGCGCGCGCCCGAAGACGCGACGCGCCTCGCGCGCGAGGCGATAGGGCGCGGCGCGAGGGAGATCGTCGTCTCCGGCGGCGACGGCACGATCAACGAGGCGTTGCAGTCAATCGTCGGGACGGGCGCGCGACTCGGCATCCTCCCCTCGGGCACGGCGAACGTCCTCGCGCGCGAGCTGAAGATCCCCTTCGACGCGGGGCGCGCCGCCGAAGCGATCGCGCGCGGCGCGACGCGCAGGGTCTACGCCGGGCTCGCCTTCTCGGAGGCGACGCGGGTGGCGCGATACTTTTTGCTGATGGCGGGCGTCGGGCTCGACGCCTCGATCGTCAAGCGCGTGCGCCCGCGCCTCAAGCGCAGGGTCGGCGAGGCGGCGTTCTGGGTGTCGGGGCTCTCGCACCTCGCGAGCTGGGAGCCCGTGCCGTTCCACGTCGAGGTGGACGGCGAGAGGTTCCCCGCCACCTTCGCGGCGATCGGCAGGGCGGCGCACTACGGCGGCGAGCTCTCCATCACGCCGCGCGCGCGGCTCGACGCGCCGGAGTTCGAGCTCTGCCTCATCAACTCGCGCAGCCGCCTGCGCTACCTCCAACTCCTGACGGGCGCGATGCGCGCCGACGGCATCAAGGGCGACCGGCGGGGCGTGCGCTACCTCACGGCGACGCGCGTGCGCGCCGCGGGCGACGGCGTGATGGTGCAGGCTGACGGCGAGCTGATCGGCGAGCTGCCGATGACGTTCGAGATCGTCGCCGCGCCGGTCGAGCTGATCGCGCCGCCCGCCGAGAAGCCGAAGCGGATCGGCTACCAGCATTTGCGCTGAGGGCGCGAACTAAACGATGAAGTAGGAACGATGAACGATGAAGTAAGCATTATCGTCTTCACTTCATCGTTCATCGTTCCTACTTCATCGTTTAACTTTCTGCGTCTCCGCGATGAGTCTTGCTTTTTCGCCCACGTCTAACTGAAACTCCGCACACGTCTCAGCACGCGTTTTTAATTCCCCGCCCCTGCCCTATAATTCCTCCCCGTGGGCACGACCGAGAGACTCTATTATTCAGACTCGCACCTGACGGAGTTCGACGCCGTCGTCGTCGCGGCGAACGAGATCGCGCCGGGTCGCGCCGGGTTACAGCTCGACCGCACGGCGTTCTACCCGACCGGCGGCGGTCAGCCGCACGACACGGGCACGCTCGGCGGCGCGCGCGTCGTCGATTGCATCGACCGCGAGGCGGAAGGCGTGCTGCACGTCGTCGAAGGCGCGGCTCCAGTGGTCGGCGCGCGCGTCGAAGGTCGCGTCGATTGGGCGCGCAGGCTCGAACACATCCAGCAGCACACGGGTCAGCACACACTCTCCCAGTCGTTCGTCCGGCTCTTCGACGCGCCGACGCGATCCTTCCGCATGCTGGAGCGCGTCTGCGAGATCGACGTGGAGTTGGAAGAGCCGTGCGACGAAAAGATCGAGCAGGCGGTCGATCTCGCGAACCGGATCGTGTGGGAGGATCGCGCCGTCAAAGTTCTGGACGTGACGCGGAAGGACGCGGCGCGGCTCCCCTTGCGCAAGGACTCGGCGCGCGAAGGGGGCTTGCGCGTCGTCGAGATCGAAGACTTCGACCTGAGCCCCTGCGGCGGCACGCACGCTAAGACGACGGGCGAGGTCGGCGTCATCCTCGCGCGCTCGTGGGAGCGCGCCAAGGGCTTGACGCGGATCGAGTTCGCCGCCGGTGTTCGCGCCGTCGCCGACTACCGCCTCGCCAACCGCGCGGCGCGCGCGGTCGCGGCGGCGTTCAGCGTCGCGCGCGAGGACGCGGCTGAGCAAGCCGCGCGCCTCGTCGAAGAGAACAAGGGGCTCGCGCGGAGCGTGCGCGCGCTCGAAGAGTCGGCGGCGAAGATGGAAGCCGCGGAGTTGATCGCGGAAGCGTCTCGCGCGGGCGGCGGCGCGGGGAGTGGCGGCGGCTCGAAGGTTGTCGCGCGCGTCTTCGAGGGGCGCGGCGCGGATTCCTTGAAGCGGCTCGCGTCGGCGATCACTTCGCACGAGGGCGCGGTCGCGCTCCTCGGCGCGCGCGAAGGCGGGGAGACTCGGCTCGTCTTCGCGCGGGCGGCGGACGCTTCCGGCGACATGAGCGCGCTGATGCGCGAGGCGTGCGCGGCGGTCGGAGGGCGCGGCGGCGGTCGCCCCGAAATGGCGCAGGGCGGCGGTCGCGGCGTCGAACAACTGCCCGCGGCAATCGAGGCGGCGGCGCGCCGCCTCGCCGAGACGTCGTCCGAAAGTTAAAAGTTCTTAGCCGGTAATGTAGTAAGGTGGGTGAAGGGATAAGTCTCGGCGGACGCCGAAGGGCCTTCCGCGGGGCGCACAACCGACATGGCACGAAGGGGGCGCGAGATGACGAGCAGCGACGAGATTCAGATGAAGGCGCAGCGGAGCCTGCAGGAGTATGAGGACGCGGTCGAGAACTTAGACCCGCGGTTCGCGGAGCTGGGGCGCTCGTGCGTCGCCGCGCTCGACGAGTTCATCGCCTACTGGAACGAGCGGCCCGAATCGCCCGCCTCGCGCGGGGCGCACGACTCGTCCGCCGACGAGGGCGGCGCGGGCGGAGAGAGCGACATGACGGAGTACGTCGAGCGGCAGCTCGAATGGGCGCGGCACGAGCGCGAGCGCGTGCTCTCGCAACTCTCGAAAGAGCCCGGCGGCACGGCGCCGGGACGCTAGTCGACATCGCTGGCGCCGCCGATCCGACCGGCGCGTCGCGAGGTTGACACTGCGCCGCACCCTCTTTTATATTTCCGAGGGTTCCGGGGCAGTAGCTCAGTTGGCAGAGCGCCGCGTTCGCAATGCGGAGGCCAGGAGTTCGACCCTCCTCTGCTCCACTTAGACAATCAACGACTTACGGCGGGACCCCTCCCCACGTTGAGAAGCCGCGCACCTCTTTCAAAGGCTGCGCCACCGCGCCTTCCGCGGCGAGCTTTAACTTTCTCTCACCTCGTCAGGCTAGAGGATGCCGGATCGCAACTCGAAGGTTTTACCGTCGCACGTACCCGTATGCCCACGCTAAGGATCGCCCGCATCGTCCTTATCATCTCCCTTGCCTGCGCGCCCGTCATCGCGCAGGCGCAGGGCGCAGCGCCACGTTACGGCGGCAGCATCGTCGTGGCGATCTCGTCTGATCCGGGCGGACTGAACCCCGCCATCACGACGCAGGGCGGCGTGACGACCATCTGCGGGTCGATCTTCAGCGGGCTCGTCGCGCACGACTTCAGCCTCAACCCCGTGCCCGATCTCGCCGAGAGCTGGGAGGTCTCGCCCGACGGCCGCGCTTACACCTTTCACCTCGCCCCCGGCGCGGTGTTCCACGACGGCGCGCCCGTCACCTCCGAAGACGTGCGCTTCACCTTCGAGGAGTTGCTGTTGAAGTACCACTCGCGGACGCGCGCGTCTCTCGGCGACAACCTGATCCGCATCGAGACGCCCGACGCGCACACGGTCGTCTTCGAGTTCAAGAGGCCCTACGCCGCCTTCCTCCAACTTGTTGACGTGACGAACGCCCCCGTCATGCCGAAGCACCTCTACGAAGGGACTGACCCGCTCACCAACCCGCACAACACCGCCCCCGTGGGCAGCGGGGCTTTCAAGTTCGGCGAATGGCTCAAGGGCGACCACCTCACGCTCGTCCGCAACGAAAACTATTTCCAAAAAGGGAAGCCCTACCTTGATCGGATCCTCTATAAAGTCATGCCCGCCGCCTCGATGGCCGCCATCGCGTTCGAGGGCGGCGAGGTGGACTACCTGACGGGCGCCGCGCCGCTCGACCTCGTGCGCCTGAAGAACGCGAGCGGGGTCGTCGTCACCGACAAAGGTCGCGAAGGGTTCGCCACCGTCGAGACCTTGATCCCCAACCTCACGCGCGCGCCGCTCTCCGACCCGCGCGTGCGGCAAGCGATGGCGCACGCGATTGATAAGAGCTACATCGTCGATAAGGTCGCGTCCGGGATGGGCGCGCCCGCCACGGGTCCCGTCTCAAGCTCGCTCGCGTGGGCGTACAACCCGAACGTCGTCAGGTACGAGCACGACGCCGCGCTCGCCGACCGCCTGCTCGACGAAGCCGGATACGGACGCGACCGCAGAGGCGTGCGCTTCCGCCTGAAGTTCGTCCACGCCGCCTCTTACGCGAAGGTGGCGGAGGCTCTGCGCGACCAATTGCGCGAGGTCGGCATCGCGGTCGATCTCAACACGATGGAGTTTGCCGCGGCGGTGGATGCCGTTTACGTTAAGAAGGATTTCGATCTCGCGTTCGCCTCTTTCGAGAACGGGCCCGACCCCGACATCGGCGTCAAGCGCACGCTCGTCTCATCGAACATCGGCGCGATCCCCTTCTCCAACGGCGCGGGCTACCGCGACGCGAGAGTAGACGAGCTGTTCGCGCTCGCCGCGTCCGAGACAGACCGGCAGAAGCGCGCCGCCCTCTACTTCGAGGCGCAGGACATCGTTGTCCGCGACCTGCCGTACTTCTGGCTCTACGAGCCGAGGTCGGGCGTCGCCTACAAAAAGGGCTTGCGCGGGATGTACGAGTGGAGCGCGAAGTCGTCGGTCTATTTCGCGCGGGACGCCTGGTGGGCTGACGGCGGGCGACACCAGCACGGCGCGGCTGGCGCGACCGCACGACGCGGGCTTTACCTGCTCATCGCCCTTGCCGTGCTCGCCTCGCTCGGCGTCACGGCGGTCTTGTTGAATCGAAGAAGGCGGAGAGCGTGAAAGTCAGGCGGGCTTGTCGAGGTGTTCGATCCGCGCGCGCGGATCGAGCGCGCGGTTGAGCGCGTCGCCGACGGCGTTCAAGGCGAGGACGAGCAGGGAGATCGCCGCCGCTGGAAAGAAGATCATCCACCAGGCGTCGCGCATGAAGTGCTCTCCGTTGTGCAGCATGTAGCCCCAACTGATCCGGCTGCTGTCACCGAGCCCGATGAACCCTAAGCCCGCTTCGACCAGGATCACCGCGCCCACCGTCAGCATGACGTGAGTGATGACGACGGGCAACGCGCTCGGCATGATCTCGCGCAGCAGAATACGTGCGTGCGTCGCGCCCACGGCGCGCGCCGCCTCGACGAACATCTTCCCCTTAACGGACATCACCTCAGCGCGGACGAGGCGCGCCGTCGTGCCCCAGTAGGTGACGGCGAGCACCGCGATGAGGGTGTAGAAGGTCGAGCCGAAGAGGGCGGCGGCGACCAGCGCGAGGAAGAAGCGTGGCGGGATGAGAAAAAGCTCCGTCAGCCTCATCAACAGATCGTCCGTGCGCCCGCCCGCGTAGCCCGCCGTCGCGCCGACGATCACGCCGATCAGACCGCTTGAAATGGCGACGCCGACGCCGATCAAGATCGACACCCGCGCGCCGTGGACGACGCCGCTGAACACGTCCCTGCCGAGGTCGTCCGTCCCGAAAGGATTTTCCGCACAGGGCGCGCGCAAGGTTTGCCCCGTAGTCTTCTGCGGATCACGCGGCGCGATCAGATCGGCGAAGACAGCCGCGAGTAGAAAGAGTGAGAGCACGACGAGACCGAACACAGCCGTCCGGCTCTGCCCGAAGCTTCGCCAGACGACTCGCCTTTCCGCCGCGCGGATGTCGCTCGCCTCTCGACTCATCTCTTGGGGAGCCCGTAGCTGATGCGCGGGTCGAGCGCGGAGTAAGTCAGATCGGTGATGAAGTTGACGGCGACGACGCCCACCGACGACATGAGGAACAAGCCCATCAGAACGGGATAGTCGCGCATGGCGAGCGCGTCGACCATGAGCCTGCCGAGCCCGGGCAGCGCGAAGACCGTCTCGGTGAAGACCGCGCCGCCGAGGAGCATCCCGAAGTCGTTGCCGACGACCGTCACGACCGGCAGCAGCGCGTTTCGCAGCGCGTGAGCGTAGAGCACGCGCCGCTCGCCCAAACCTTTCGCGCGCGCGGCGGTGATGAAGTTCTCGCCGAGCACGTTCAGCATCGACGTGCGCGTCAGCCGCATGATCTGCGCGAGGTAGACGATGGCGAGCGTCGCGACCGGCAGCACGAGGTGCCGGAGCACGTCGAGCGCGTAATCGGCTCCCGCCAACTCCTGATTCGAGGAAGACAAGTTCTGCGCCGGGAATAAGCCGAGGCGGAGCGAGAAGACGATGAGCAACAGATGCCCGATGGAGAAGGAAGGCACGGAGTAGCCCACCAACGCGAAGGTGTTGATCGCCCGATCCGCGAACGAGTTCTCACGCCGCGCGGCTTCGACGCCGGACAATACCCCGGCGACGGACGACAGGATCAGCGCGCTCACTATCAGCAGGAGCGTCGCCGGGACGCGGCTCGCGATGACGGCGGCGACCGGCTGCTGGTAGCCGAGCGAGTAGCCGAGATTCCCGCGCAGCACGCCCGACAGGTAAACCCAGAGCTGCGTCGGGAGCGATCGATCCAGACCGAACTCTGCGCGGATGAGCGAGAAGTATTTCTCGTCGCCGCTCTGACCCGCGAGCAGGTGGACGGGATCGCCCGGCGCGAGATGAATGAGTGAGAAGTTGACGACGACGAGCAATAGGATCAGGAGTAGCGACTGGGCGGCGCGGCGAAGCAGAAATCTGCCGAAGGGGCGCGAGGGTGATCTCAATCGAACCTTCATGCCCGCCCCCCGCCGTTCAGGCTCTCGATCAGCGACTCGATCCGGCTGACGGCGATCCCCACGGCGCCTCGCACCGGCTCACTCAACTCCGCGCCCAACTCGTCGTAGCCTTCGGGCTGGCAGCCGACGACGAACAAGCGCGGCGGCAAAACTCCGAGCGCGCGCGCGAGCGCGAGCACCTTCGACGGCTCCGTGTAGTGCGCGTCGGCGAGAGACGAGTGGAGTGCGTGCGCGTCGATTGCCGCCTGTGCCGGCACTTCCGGCTCGATCACGTAGAGCGTGCCGGGCGCGCCCCCGCGCTCGACCGCGTCGATGATGATGAGCGCGTCGTAGCCGTCCATCAGCTCCTGCACGAGCGGGATGCCGGCGATCCCCGACTCCATGATCGTCACTCCTTCGGTGAAGATGTCGGCGCGCAGGAGCGTCTGCGCGACCTCGACGCCGAAGCCGTCGTCGCCGCGCAGGATGTTGCCGACGCCGGCTATCAGGATTCTCATGATGATCGCGTAATGCGGACTCGCGAAATGGAAGGTAAATTGTAGCTTCCCTGTCCGCGCCCACGCATTCTACAATCCGCTCTCGGTTAATCCGCAATCCGAAACCATATTCCGCGATGATCGTGCGCGTCCAAATTTTAGTCCGCGGGATCGTGCAGGGCGTGGGCTTCCGCCCCTTCGTCTACGCGGTCGCGACGCGCGAGTCGCTGCGCGGCACAGTCTTCAACACGGGCGGGGGCGTGCTCGTCGATGTCGAGGGCGACGGCGACTCGATAGAGAAGCTGTTGAGCGAGATCGAGCTCAACCCCCCGCCGCTCTCGCGCGTCGAGTCGGTGCGGCGCAGCGACGGACTGCCCCTCGCGCACTACCGCGACTTTCGCATCATCGAGAGCAGCCGCGACGGTGAGCAGTCTGTCGCCGTCTCGCCGGACGTTGCCACCTGCGCCGACTGTCTGCGCGAGTTGTTCGACCCCGCGGATCGACGCCACCGCTACCCTTTCATCAACTGCACCAACTGCGGGCCTCGCTTCACCATCGTCGAAAGCGTCCCCTACGACCGCGCGCGCACCACGATGCGCGACTTCGTAATGTGCGCCGCGTGCCGCGACGAGTACCGTAACCCGCGCGACCGGCGCTTCCACGCCGAGCCCACCGCCTGCACAGCTTGCGGTCCCCGGCTCACACTGAAGGACGTGCGCGAGATCACGCAAGGTGAGTCGCGCGAAGACGATGGCGGGCGCAGTGATGATGCCGTCGCGCGCGCCCGTGCGCTGCTGTCGGACGGAATGGTCGTCGCTGTCAAGGGGATCGGGGGATTCCACCTCGCCTGCGACGCGCTCGACGCCGACGCGGTCGGGCGTCTGCGGCAGAGAAAGTACCGTGAGGATAAGCCGTTCGCCCTGATGGCGAACTCGCTCGAGGTCGTCAAAAAATTCTGCGCCGTCTCGGACGAGGAGGCGGCTCTGCTTTCATCCGCGGGTCGCCCCGTCGTCCTCCTCGAAAGAAAGTCTGGCGCCGCTCTGCCCGCAGCGGTCGCGCCCCGCGTCGGCACGCTCGGCTTCATGCTGCCTTACTCGCCGCTCCACCACCTGCTCGTAGAAAATTCTGACCGGCCGCTCGTGCTGACGAGCGGTAACGTCTCCGACGAGCCCGTCTGTTACGAAAACGAAGACGCGGCTGAACGCCTGCGCGCCGTCGCCGATTATTTTCTGACGCACGACCGAAGGATCGAGACGCGCGCCGACGATTCCGTCGCCCGCGTCTTCGCAGGGCGCGAGATGCTGCTGCGCCGCTCGCGCGGCTACGCGCCCGCCCCCCTCGGCGTCGGCTTCGAGTTCACCCGCGAGATTCTCGCCTGCGGCGCGGAGTTGAAGAACACCTTTTGCCTTGCGCGCGACAGCTCCGCCTTCGTCAGCCACCACATCGGCGATCTGGAGAATCTGGAGACGCTGCGCGCATACGAGCACGGCATCGAACACTTCAAGCGGCTCTTTCATCTGCGCCCCGAAGTCGTCGCCTACGACCTGCACCCCGAATACCTCTCGACGAAGTACGCGCTCGCGCTCGATGATATCCAGACGAAGATCGGCGTCCAGCACCACCACGCGCACGTCGCGAGCTGCATGGCGGATAACGGGATCGACGGCGAGGTGATCGGCGTCGCGATGGACGGCCTCGGCTTCGGCGCGGACGGCGCGTTGTGGGGCGGCGAGTTCTTCGTCGCCAACTTCAAAGATGCGGAGCGCGTCGCGCACCTCGACTACGTGCCGCTGCCCGGCGGCGCTCGTGCCGTCCGCGAGCCGTGGCGCATGGCTGCCGTCTATCTGCAACGCGCCTTCGGCGATAAATTTTTGGAGTTAGACTTGCCCTCCGTCCGCAACCTGGACGCGCGCTCGTGGTCGGCGATGCGACGAATGATCGAGACGAACACGAACAGCCCCCGCACGTCGAGCGTGGGTCGGCTCTTCGACGCCGTCGCGGGCATTCTTTCTCTGCGTGGCGTCGCCAACTACGAGGGACAGGCGGCAATCGAGTTGGAGGCGCTAGCCGAACGCGACTGCGCGCGGGGCTACGAGTTTGAATTAGACGGGGACGGGAGTACGATTAACGCCGACCCGGTCATCAGGCGGGCGGTCGAGGACGTGCTCGAAGGCGCCCCCGCGGGGATCGTCTCCGGGAAGTTTCATCTCGGCGTCGCGCATCTGATCGCGTCCGTCTCGCGCAAAGTCAGGGACGAGCGAAAGCTCGACCGCGTCGCGCTCTCCGGCGGCGTCTTCCAGAACGTGCTTCTGTTGCGGCACGCCTGCCGTCTGCTCAAGGCTGACGGCTTCGAGGTCTTCACGCACAGCCGCGTGCCCGCGAACGACGGAGGCATCTCGCTCGGTCAGGCGGCGGTCGCAAACGCGCGAATAGTTTCAGGGAGAATCTGAGTCGATGTGTCTGGCAATTCCCGGCAAGGTGGTCGAGATCGTCGACGCGGCGAACCACATCGCGAAGGTCGATGTCGGCGGCGTGCGCCGCAACGTCAACGTGGGGATGCTCGAAGACGAGGGCGTTCGTATAGGTGATTACGTCCTCATCCACGTCGGGTTCGCGATGAGCAAGATCGACGAGCGCGAGGCGGAAGAGACTTTGCGGCTGCTCACGGAGATCGGTCAGTACGAGACGGAAGTGGATCAATTCAAAACCTCCATCGAATGATTGCGGAATACGGAATGCGGATTGAAAAACCGCGCCCGCTTTTCAATCCGCGATCCGCAATCCGCAATCCGCAATCGGCATGACCAAGACGGCTGACGATTTTTCGCGCACCTTCTACCCGTTCCTGCACGGCGACGAGAAACAGTCGCGTGAGCTGACGGAAGGCTTGCGCTTCTCGCTCGCGGAAAAGGTGCGCGAGAGCGTAGGCGTGAAGTCGAAGTTCTTCGAGGAGAACGCGGACGCCATCCTCGCCGCGTCGCTCGCGATGGCGAAGGCTTTTCGTCGCGGGCGCAAGCTCCTCGTGTGCGGCAACGGCGGCTCGGCGACCGACGCGCAGCACATCGCCGTCGAGTTCATGCACCCCATCGGCGTGGGTCGCAAAGCCCTGCCCGCGATCTGCCTGGCGAACGACATGGCGATGGTCACGGCGGTCGCCAACGACGTGGGCTTCGACGACGTTTTCACGCGCCAGATCATCGCGTTGGGTTGCGAGGGCGACATCCTCCTCGGCGTCTCGACGAGCGGCAACTCCGAAAACCTGCTGCGCGCCTTCGCGACCGCGCGCCGGATGGGTCTCACGACCGTCGGGCTCGCCGGCGGCGACGGCGGCAAGATGTCAGAGATGTGCGCGCAGGGGTCGAGCGACTTCTGTCTGACCGTGCCCACGCCGAGCGTCCACCGGATTCAGGAGACGCACGTCGCGCTCTACCACATCATGTGGGACTTAGTACACGCCTTCTTGCAGCACGAGCCTTCGGTCGGCGGCGGCGAATAGGCGGGGGGCATTCGGCGGATGAAGTTCATCGACGAATACAGGAGCGGCGACACCGCGCGCAAGCTCGCGGGCGAGATCGCCCGGCTCGCGACGCGCCCGCTCAAGATCATGGAGGTCTGCGGCGGGCACACCCACACGATCTTCAAGTACGGCATCGAGGACTTGCTGCCCGACTCCGTCACGATGATCCACGGACCCGGCTGCCCCGTCTGCGTCATCCCGCTGGGGCGGGTTGACGACGCGATCTCGATAGCCTTGCAGTCCGGCGTCGTCTTCACCACCTTCGGCGACATGATGCGCGTGCCCGGCTCGAAGACGAACCTGCTCGACGCGAAAGCCAGAGGCGCGGACGTGCGGATGGTCTATTCGCCGCTCGACGCGCTGAAGATCGCGAAGAAGAACCCCGACAGGCAGATCGTCTTCCTCGCGCTCGGCTTCGAGACGACCTCGCCCTCGACGGCGTTGACCGTCCTGCAAGCGGCGAAAGACGGCGTGGAGAATTTCAGCGTCTTCTGCAACCACATCATGATCGTGCCCGCCCTGAAGGCGCTGCTCGACTCGCCCGACCTGCAACTCGACGGCTTCGTGGGTCCCGGTCACGTCAGCACGGTCATCGGCACGCGCCCCTACGATTTCGTCGTGCGCGAGTACGGCAAGCCGGTCGTCGTCTCCGGCTTCGAGCCGCTCGACGTGTTGCAGTCGGTTTACATGGTCGTCAAACAGACGGTCGAGGGGCGCGTCGAAGTCGAGAACCAGTACGCGCGCTGCGTGAGCCGCGGCGGGAACCTGAAAGCCCTCGAAGCTCTCTCGGAGGTCTTCGAGCCGCGCGACTATTTCGAGTGGCGCGGACTTGGCTCAATCGCTCACAGCGGGATGAGGCTGAAACAAAAATATGCGCGGTTCGACGCCGAGCGACGCTTCGACGTGCCGGGTCTTCGCATCGCCGACCCGAAGGCGTGCCAGTGCGGCGAGATTCTCAAAGGCGTGAAGAAGCCTTGGGAGTGCAAAGTCTTCGGCACGGCTTGCACGCCGGAGACGCCCATCGGCTCGTGCATGGTCTCTTCGGAGGGCGCGTGCGCGGCTTACTACAACTACGGGCGGCTGTCGAAGATCGCCGGGCGCGCGGCGCAGACTTGATCCGCGTCCGGCTCAGACGCCCCGCCGAGAATTCATGACCGAGACATTCACTCCCAGCCCGCTCTTCCAGAGGGTCGAGCGCGCGCGCAGGAGAAAGCCGAACGTCAGGGACACGCACGTCACGCTCGCGCACGGGAGCGGCGGCAAGGCGATGCACGAGCTGATCGAGGGGGTGTTCCTCGAATATTTGGGGAACCCGATCCTGGATCGGCTCGAAGACCACGCCGTCCTGGAATTTTCACGCGCGGGCGGCGCGACCGACCGTGACGCTCCCGTCCGCCTGGCTTACGCGACGGACTCTTACGTCGTCACACCCATCTTCTTCCCCGGCGGCGACATCGGGCGTCTCGCCGTCAACGGCACGGTCAACGACCTCGCCGTGAGCGGCGCGCGCCCGCTCTACCTCTCCGCCGGCTTCATCCTCGAAGAAGGCTTCCCCCTCGAAGATTTGCGGCGCGTGCTCGCCTCGATGCGCGACGCCGCCGCCGAGGCGGGAGTGCAAGTCGTCACGGGCGACACCAAAGTAGTGCAGCGCGGCGGCGCGGACAAACTCTTCATCAACACTTCGGGCGTCGGCGTCATCGAGTCGCCCGTGCGGCTCTCCGCCTCGGGCGCGCGGGTCGGCGACAAGGTCATCCTGAGCGGCACGCTCGGCGATCACGGCACGACGATCATGATCGCGCGCGGCGAGCTCGAACTGGAGACGGAGATCGAGAGCGACACCGCGCCGCTCGGCTCGCTCGTCCGCGACATGTTGGACGAGGCCTCGCGCGTCGCGTCGCTGGACGCGGTTCATTGTCTGCGCGACCCGACGCGCGGCGGCGTGGCGACGACCTTGAACGAGATCGCGCTCGCCTCCGAGGTTTGCATAGAGATTCGCGAAGACCGCATCCCCGTGCGCGAAGAGGTGAGGGGCGCGTGCGAGATTCTGGGGCTCGAGCCACTTTACGTCGCGAACGAGGGCAAGCTCGTCGCCATCGTCTCCGCGGGAGTCGCCGACGCGCTCGTCGCGCGCATGCGGCAGAACGCCTACGGGCGCGACGCCCGCGTCATCGGCGAGGTGACGGCGGAGCCGCGGGGCATCGTCGCCCTCCGCACCGGATTCGGCGGCACGCGCATCGTGGACATGCTGGTCGGCGAGCAGTTGCCGCGCATTTGTTGACAAGCCGTCGGATCAAGAGGACACGGGTTGCCATGTCTCCGGAGTTAACCTCTTGCTAATGTAAATAGAAGTGAAGACGAAAAATCTTTTCACCAGATGGGGTTTGGGGTATGCTGGCGGCACGCTCCATTTAGACATTTTATGTTCGCTGCGATTTTCCCCGCTTACTTAAGGGACAATCCATGAAGATTGCGATCAGCGGCAAAGGCGGTTCGGGTAAGACGACCATCTCGGCGACGCTCATCCGGCTCATCGCCCGGCGCGGTCTGTCCGTCCTCGCCATCGACGGCGATCCCAACCCGAATCTCATTCAAGCCCTCGGCGTCGGTCCCGGCGTGGAAGCCGAGTCGGTTCCGCGCAGCGTCGTCGAGCGGCGCGAGGACGAGACGGGCGCGACCCGCCACGTGCTGACGCGAAGCATCGCGGACATCGTCAGTCAGTACGGGATGAAAGCGCCCGACGGCGTGACGGTCTTAGTCGGCACGAAGGTTGACCACGCCGGCGCGGGTTGACTCTGCGGCGCACACGCTGCCGTGCGCAGCATCGTCGGCGAGATCGTCAACCACGCGGAAGGCGTGACCGTGATGGACACGGAAGCCTCCATCGAGCACATGAGCCGTGGCACGGTCAGGTACGTCGACGCGCTGCTCGTCGTGCTCGAACCTTATTACCGCTCGATGGAGACCGCCGGGCGCACCGTGCCTCTCGCGCGGGGCCTCGGGATCGAGCGCGTCTACGGCATCGCCAACAAACTCCGCAGCCCGCAGGACGCCGAGGCGGTCGAAGCCTACTGCCGCAACCACGGTTTAGAGCTGATCGCAAAGATACCGTTCGACGAGAACGTGGTCGAAGCCGACCGGACGGGTCGTGCGGTGATCGATTACGACGCGACCTCTCCCATCGTCGAAGAGTTGTCGCAAACTGCCGATTTTCTGCTGCGCGAAGTCAGAGTCAACGGCGACCGAGCCGGAGGAGACTGAGATGCTCAGAAACATGGACACCACGACGATCTGGACTTACTCGCTCATCGCGGGCGCGGTAGTCATCGTGATCGTCGCCGCCTTGCTCATCATGCTCATCGCGGCGGCGAACCGCGTGAACAAGAACGCGAGCCACATCTGGGACGCGGGCAAACAGATCGCGGGCAACACCGTCTCGATCTGGATGCTGAATGTCACGAACCGCGTCGCGGGGCAGATTCTGGAGACCGCGCAGTCGATCAACGCGCGCGCCGAGTCGATTGACAACAACATCGCCGCGCTTGGCAATGCGCTCGCGCCGAAGAGGTGAGTGATGCGACTACTGACATGGCTGACGGTCATCTACCTCGTCGTGCTGGTGCTCGCGCTGGCGGTAAGCCTCATCACGATCTGCTACTACCTCTGGCGCATCGGCAGCGCGCTCGCCGAGGTCAAGCGCGGGCTGATTCAGGCGCGGGAGAACACTGCGCCTTTGGAGGGGCACCTGGAATTCATCAACGGCGGGCTGACCGGGGTCGGCGAAGGGCTCGGATCGGTCGACGCGCACCTCGCCGGGGTTAACGAGAGCCTGGAAGCGGTAGCGGCGCACCTGGGGATTGCGGAATTCGGATTGCGAATTGCGGATTGAAAAGACGACTGCCTACTTCTTGAATCCGCAATCCGAATTCCGCAATCCGCAATGGAGGGAGCTATGGACACCGCAATCATCGTCGTCTGGTGGGCGACTCTGCTAGTCGCGCTCGTCCTGACGGCGGTCATCCTGAAACTCGTGTTCCTGATCGTGCGGACGGAACGCGACATCTTGCAGCTCGCTTCGACGACACTCGCGGCGGCTCAAGGCATCGTGCGGAACACCGCGTTGATTTCGGAGTTGGAGACGACGCGGGGCGTGGCGGGGAAGATTCTCTCCGTCGCCGGGGCGATTGACGCGGGGTCGGCTTCGATAGAGGGGAAGCTGCGTTCAGTCGGGGGCGCGCTCACCGGGGGGAGGTCGTAACGATGGCTCTGCTGCTGACGATCCTGACGGCGCTGCTCGCCGCGGCTCTGGTGATCGCGTTAGTCGTGTCGCTCTTCATAATTTTGCGGACGCTCCAATCGGTGCGAAGGCACATCGAGAAGATCAACTGGGGCGTGCGCGCGATCGAGAAAGAGACCGAGATGCTCGGCGGGGTGGCGACCTTGAACGGCGGCTTGACGGCGCTCGCGGGCGGGCTGGAATCCGTCGCCACGCACTTCACCAACGTGGATCGTAACGTCGGGACGGTTGGCGAAGCTCTGCTACGTGGATGACGCTTGGGGTCGGTGAGAGGGAACACACGATGGGCGAGATTCCTGAGAAACACGTCGGCGAAGCCGGTCATCACAAACAGCGCGAATCCTCGACGATGGGGCTGCCGGATCAGGTGGGCAACGTCGCGCGCCGCACGATGGAAGAGCTGGCGGAAGACATCTGCGCCTCGCAGGGCAAGAGTAAATTCAGTCTCGGCCCGTTGGAGAAAGTCTACGTCTTCTGGCTCGCCGGGATGAGTTGCGACGGCTGCACCGTCTCAGTCAGCGGCGCGACGGAGCCCGCGCTCGAAGACCTGCTGACCGGCTCGATTCCCGGCGTGCCGCTCGTCGTGCTGCATCATTACGTCCTCCAACTGGAATCCGGCGATCACTACATCCAAACCTTAATCAACGCCGAGCAGGGCAAGCTCGACGGCCCTTACGTCTTGGTTTACGAGGGCTCGATACCGGACGAGAACTTGACCGTCGGCGGCGAGCCGTTCGCCGGCGAGGGATCGCTCCCGCTGTGGGCTCCGAGCGACGAGCGCAGGCGCGTCTCGACCGCCGAGTGGATGAAGCGGCTGGGACCCGGCGCGGCGGCGTCTATCGCCATCGGGACGTGCGCGACGTGGGGCGGCATCCCGGCGGCTTACGGCAACATCACCGGCTCGATGAGCCTGATGGATTGGATGGGCAAGGATTACCGCAGCGCGCTGGGGCTGCCCGTCATCAACATTCCGGGCTGCGCCCCCGTCGGTGATAACTTCACCGACGCGGTGCAGGCGATCCTACTTTTTCTGCAAGGCTTGGGACCGCTGCCGGAGTTTGACGAACTGGGTCGCCCCGCGTGGCAGTTCTCCGAGACGGTGCACACGCACTGCGTCCGCGCGGGCTTCTACGAGGAGGGCACTTTCGCGAAAGAGTACGGCGACAAGGAATGTCTGGTCGAGATCGGCTGCTGGGGCCCGGTCGTCAACTGCAACATCACGGAGAAGGGCGCGATCTCGCACATGGGCGGGTGCATGAACTCCGGCGCGCCCTGCATCGGCTGCACGATGCCCGGCTTCCCCGACAAGTTCTCGCCGTTCTACAAGGCGCCGCCCGGCTCGCTCGTGTCGAGTAATGCCTCGCGCCTGCTCGGCTCGGTCGTCCGCAACCTGCGCCGCATCAGCCAGCGCGAGCGCAACCGCGAGATACGCTGGCATGACACGGTGCCCTCGGGCTGGGCGATGGAACGGGGCGGCACGTCACTCACGCACAAGATTCTCGAAGTCTTCTACGAGGCGATGCAGTTTCAGGGCGGGAAAGCTCCCGAACGAGACCCGCAGAAAAAGTTTCCAACGGGGTATCAGAGTTTGCCTGATCGCGTCTACACCAAAGACTATCAACAACTGCCTGAGGATCGTGTGCTGAAGACGGAGAAGAGGGTGTAACGGTAATGACTTTCCAAGTGGTATTAGAGCCGGGCGAGGACAACTGGATTGTGGCGGAATGCCCGGCCTTGCCCGGGTGCGTAAGTCAGGGGCGCACGGAGGAAGAGGCCGTCAGCAACATCCGCGAGGCGATAGAACTCTGGTTAGAAACTGAATTAGAGAAGCATCTGGAGACCCTGCCGCCAAACGCCAAACTTCTTGAGGTAACTATCTGATGGCAACGCTGCCCGTCATCTCAGGCGAGGCGGCACTTCGTGCTTTTGAACGCGCAGGTTGGAGTCGCGCCCGGCAAAAAGGAAGTCATGTTTCAATAGTCAAGCCCGGAGTCGATTACACTGTCCATCTCGCTAACGACGTGATCGCCTTCCTCCTGCAAGCCTTGATCGTGCTACCGACGCTCATCGCCTGCGGCTTCCGGCCGGGTCTGGGGCTTCAAGGCAAAACAATGAACGCGGCTCGCAAAGGAGAGCAATTAAAATGAAGCTCGACATGAGAAAGTTATTGGCAGTCGCCTTGTGGTGTCTCACCGCGGCAACGCTCGGACAGGCGCAGTCCATCAACGGCAGAATTGTGGGCACGGTCACCGACGCGAACGGCGCGGCTATCCCGAAGGCCGCCATCACCGTCACGAACGAAGGGACGGGCAGCGAACGGCGCGTCGAGGCGGATGAGGACGGCACATATGTCGTCGCCGAATTGCCCGTCGGGTTGTACACGATCAAGATCGAGGTCCCGAATTTTGCCGCGACGAACAGACCGCACGTGAAGGTGGATGTCGGGGCGGAGACGCGCGTGGACGTGCCCCTTTCGGTGCAGGGCGTGGCAGTCGGCGTCACCGTGCAGGATCAAGCGCCGGTGTTGCAGAGCGACAGCAGCGCGTTGGCGGAGGTCATCAGCACACGGCAAGTGCTGGAACTGCCGATCAATGGGCGCGACTTTCGGCGCTTGACGACGATCACGCCGGGCGCAGCGCCGCGTTCGCAGCGCGGCTCTCTTGGTTCGTTCACGGTCAACGGGCAGCGCGAGAAGTCGAACATTTTTTTGATCGACGGCGTGGATAACAACGACTCGTTCCGCAACCAGCCGTCGTTTAATCAGGGCGGCGTGACGGGCGCGCCCGCGACGCTCTTCCCCGTGGACGCACTGGGCGAGTTCAGCATTCAGACGCAAGGAGCCGCCGAGTACGGGCGCAACTCCGGCGCGGTGCTCAACATCGTCGTCAAATCCGGCACGAACGAGTTTCACGGCAGCGCCTACGAGTTTCTGCGCAACGACAATTTCGACGCGCGGAATTTCTTCGAGACGAAGCGGAATGAGTTCAAGAATAATAATTTCGGCGGCGTCCTCGGCGGCCCCCTGGTGCCGAACCGCACGTTCTTTTTCGCCGGCTACGAGGGGCAGCGCGAGACCGTCTTCTCGCCTTTCGCCGTGCGTGTGCCTTCCGCTCTGGACATCGCCGCCGCCCGCGCCGCCAACGCCGCCGCCGGCCGCGCCGAGAATCCGTTGAGCACACGCCTGCTCGCCCTCTTTCCAACTGAAAACAGCGCCGCCGCCACCGGCAACAACTACTCTTTCGGCGCGCCGAACAGCAACCGGAGCAACAATTTTCTGGCCAAGATCGATCACAGCATCAACGACAAGTTGAACATGAGCGGACGCTACATCTTCGGGCAGGGCACGCAAATCTTTCCGCTCACAAGCGGTAACGGGTCGCCGCTCCCGGCCTATCAGACGGTCGTCCCGACGCGGATTCAACTCGTCGGTTTGAACCTGCCCTACATCGTCACGCCGAGCGTGATTAACGAACTGCGGCTGAGTTACAACCGCTTCACGCAGGGGTTCACGACGCTCGATGGCAGCTTCGATCCGACGAGCGTCGGCCTCAACACCGGCCTGACGACGGGCGGGCTGCCGACGATCTTGGTCAGCGGTTTCGTCCCGCTCGGCGCGCCGAATAACATCCCGCGCTCGCGCGTCAGCAGCGCCTATCAGGTGGTGGACAACGTGACGTGGACGACGGGCGCGCACACATACAAGTTCGGCGCTGAGTACCGCCGCCCGCTCGTTAATTCCGTCAACGATACCTTCAAGCGCGGGCAGATCAACTTCACCAGCCTCGCCAACTTCCTCGCCGGCAGCCCTTCGCCCGGCAGCACCGTCATCCTGCGCGGCGGGACGCGCCGCGACACCTACACGCACAACGTCGGCCTCTTCGTGCAGGACGATTGGAAAGTTAATCCGCGCCTGACGCTCAATCTGGGCTTGCGCTACGAGTACACCGGCGTCTTCGCGGACGCGCACAAACGCATCTCGAACTTCGTGCCGGGCACGGGGCTGGTGCAGGTCGGCGATGCCAAGCTGCCTCGTCTCTACAACCGCGACCTGAATAACTTCGCGCCGCGTCTGGGCTTCGCATATGATCTGACCGGCAAGGGCAAGACCGTGCTGCGCGCCGCTTACGGCATCTATTACGATGCGCCGTCGCAGGACTTCTTCCTCGCGCACAGCTTCCAGAACGGCGGCCCCGGCAGCGTCGGCAACAACTTCCTGCCCGCCATCGGCACTTTCAACGTCACGTTCCCCTCGACGGCGACAGTGCCGTTCGGTCCCGGCGTCGCGATCTTCCCCGGCACGACCGCGCCGCCCACGCCCTTCCCCATCTTCGGCGCTGATCTAAACCTGCGCACGCCTTACGTCCAGAGCTACAACGTCAACCTGCAACACACGTTGAGCGCCGCGACGGTCGTGCAAATCTCTTACGTCGGCTCGTTGGCCCGGAAGTTGTATCGTGTGCGCGACATCAATCAGGCCGTGCCCGGCGCGGGCAGCGCGCAGAGCCGGCGGCCCTTCAACGCGCAATTCCCGCAGTACAGTTTCATCAACTATTTCGAGACCTCGGCCAACTCGAACTACAACGCCTTCCAGACCTACCTCCGGCAACGCATGTCGCGGGGCTTGACCCTGTTCGCTTCCTACACCTGGTCGAAGTCCATTGACGACGCCTCGAACGGCATCTACGGCGGCACGCGCGGCGTCTCTTTCCCGCAAGACAGCTTCAACGCGCGGGCCGAGCGGGCGCTGTCGAGTTTCGACGTGCGCCACCGGCTCAGCGTCAACTTCGTTTATGATCTGAAATTTCTCCCGCACGCGCTCGAAAGTCTGCCGCAGCGTTTGACGGAGGGGTGGCAGTTGAGCGGCATCTTGACATCATCGAGCGGCATCCCGATCACGCCCTTCATCAGCACGGACGTGAGCCTGACGGGTGAACTGAACGACCGGCCCAACGTCATCGGCGACATCTACGCGGGCGGGCGCACGGTCGCTGCGTGGATCAACCCCTGCGTCCTGAGCGCCACCGGCGCGCGGCTAAGCGGTTGCCGGCCAGGCGATATACCGGCGTGGCAGATTCCTGCCGCCGGCACGTTCGGTAACGCCGGGCGCAACATCATCATTGGGCCGCGCTCCAACATCTTCGACTTCTCGGTCAACAAAAACACGAAGCTCAACGAGCGCGTCACGGTGCAGTTCCGCTCCGAGTTCTTCAACATCTTCAACCATCCGAACTTTGCGCTGCCGAACGTGCAGGCGAACGCCGCCACCTTCGGCGCGATTGGCACCACGCCGGACGTTGACGCCGGCAACCCGCGTCTGGGCGACGGCGGGCCGCGCGTCATTCAATTCGGCATCAAGGTGATCTTCTGAACCGGGGGCGGCAAGCAAAATTTGGTGTGGGTGACTAACCCGCGCGGCGCGGCGGTAAGGCTTTGCACAAAAATTAGCTCAGCATGACAATATCTTGAGAGTGACAATTGGTGAGGCCCAACATCCTGCCGTCACGTTGAATTATTGCGCAAAGCCGCTTAGTAAAACAAGCCGCTAATAGAATGAGGAATCGATAGAATGTGCTTCAAGAACCTTCCGGTCGAGTTTGACGCTCAGGGCAACGCGCACCTCAAAGGCGGGGTCGTTGACCCTTACGCTTACAAGCCGCGAGAGATCAAGCGCGACAAATTAGAAGAGCTGCTCGCGCGCAACGGGCACATCAAGGACGTGAGCATCTCGCCGGTGACGCGCGTGGCGGGTGCGCTCTCGTTCCACGCCGTGGCGGATTTGCAAGAGCGGAAGTTTCTCGAAGCCAACTCGGTCGCGACCATCTTCCGCGGCTACGAAGTGATCCTCAAAGGGCGCGACCCGCGCGACGCCATCTACATTTCGAGCCGCGCCTGCGGCGTGTGCGGCGGCGTCCACTCGACCGCCGCGTGCGAAGCCATCGAGATGGCTTTCGGGATTTCGCCGCCGCCACTCGGCACCGTTTTGCGCAACCTCGCGCTCGCGCTCGACTTCCTCTACGACCACCCGCTGCACCTCTTCCTGCTCGCGGGTCCCGACTACTCGCAGGTCGTCGTCCAGGCGACGAGCCCCGCGATGTGGGAGAAGGCTACGCGCACGGAAGCCCCGAACGCCGAGGTTCACCAGTTCAAGACCATCGGCGACATCATGAAGGGGCTCAACCCGCTCTCCGGCAAGTTGTACCTCGACGGGTTGAAGATGACGCGCACGCCGCGCGAGGCATACTCCGTGCTCTTCGGCAAGTACCCGCACCCGCAGACGGTCGTGCCCGGCGGTATGTCTTCGACGGTGACGATCACTGACTTCAACGAGACCTACACGCGGCTCCAGAAGATGATCGACTGGACGAAGCGGATGATCCTGCTCTGGGACGATCTCACCGAGTTCTTCTACGAGTACAACCCCGAATACAAGAAGGTCGGCGCGCGCGCGGCGAACATGATCGACCTCGGCATGTGGGACGACGAGAACTCTTACGACGCCAGTTATGCGCGCTGCAACGAGTGGGGCGAGAAACGTTCGGTCATCGACGGCCAACTCGTCACGACGAAGCTACAGCAACTCAACCTCGGCCTCGAAGAGTTCGTCGAACACTCTTACTACGAAGACTGGAATCAGAACGGCAAACAGCGGTTCGCGACAGACCCTTCGGGCGCGCCGCTCTCGCCGAACCACCCGTGGAATAAGGAGACTCTGCCGAAACCTTCGAAGGAGAGCTGGAAGGATCGCTACACTTGGGACACCGCGCCGCGCTGGGACAGGCAGGTGGTCGAGGCCGGGTGCTACGCGCGTATCTGGACGACGGCCGCCGCCGGGCTGATGCCGAAGAACGAGTTTCTCGAATCCACCGGCCACAGCCTTAAGTTTCACATGCCGAAGACGATGCTGCGCGCGATGGACTTCGAGTGGAAGATTCCCACGTTGTGGAACGCCTTCGAGCGCAACCGCGCGCGCGCCTACTGCATGGGCTACAACCTGATGGTCGCCTACACGATGGTCTTGAAGGCGTTCGATCTCTTGCGTAAAGGTGAAGACAAAGTGAGCACGAAGTTCGAGGTGCCGATGGGCGAGCGGATCGGCGTCGGCTTCTGGGGCGCGGGGCGCGGCTACCTCTCGCACCACCTGACGCTCGACAAGGGCGCGATCACGAACTACCAGATCGTCACGCCCTCGACCTTCAACGCCTCGCCGAAAGACCCGTTCGGCAACCCCGGTCCCTACGAGGAGGCGGTCTTGAACACGCCGATCCTCGAAGACTTCGACAAGCCCTCGGACTTCACAGGCGTCGACATGCTCCGCGCCATCCGCAGCTTCGACCCCTGCATGCCCTGCACGACGCACATCTACGGCGGCGAGCGCGAGATCGTGCGCGAGGTCAACACCTGCGCCTGCTCAGCCGAAGGCTGAAACGATTGCGGAATGCGGAATGCGGATTGCGGATTAGCCGGCTGAAGAATATTTCTGTTCTTATGTCTCTTCAATCCGCAATCCGCAATCCGCAATCCGCAATCCCTATGGTTCTGGTTTCGGGCATCGGCTACTCCAACATGAGCGACATGTCCTTCGGTCGCGTGTTGTACGGCAAGATGGCTGAGATGAGTTGGCCCGCCCACGTCCACGTCGAAGACCTCAACTTCGGTCCCGTCATGATCTACCAGTGGCTCGAAGAGTTCCCCGTTAAATTCGACAAGGTCGTACTCGTCAGCGCCGCCAACCGCGGGCGCGAGCCGGGGACGCTGGAGGTGTACGCCTGGGACGGGAAGATGCCCGACGAGGCTGGCATACAGGCGTGCGTCGGAGAGGCGATCACCGGGGTCATCAGTCTGGAGAACCTGTTGATCGTCTGCAAGCAGTTCGGCGTGCTGCCCGACGATGTGACGATCATTGAGATCGAGCCTCAGAACGAGGAGTACGGTTTGGGGTTCAGCCCCGTCGTCGCCGCCAAGGTTGACGAGGCGATTGAGCTCGTCAGAAGTGAGACGATGAAGGTTGGCAGCCGATGAGCGAAGTGTTAGCTGGAGAGCACGACGCGGAGGAACTCCTCGGGCAGTTGGGCTCGCTCGTCGCGGAGCTTGAACAACACCCGGACGCGGAAGTGCGCGAGAAGGCGCTCGACCTCGTGCAGATCATCGTCAAACTCCACGGCGAGGCGCTGCGTCGCATCCTCGCGACTTTCGAGTCGCTGCCGTTGAAAAGCGACATCTACGCGCGGATGCTGGGAGACGATGTCATCCGCGCCATCCTGACCGTCCACGATCTTCTGCCGGAAGAGTTGGAAGCGAGGGTGGCGAAGGCGATTGAAGAGTTGCGCCCCTTTTTAATTTCACAAGGCTGCGACGTGAAATTTCTCGGCGTGGACGGCGGGCGCGCGCAACTTCGTTTGATGCGCAGCGGCAAGGGCGCCCCCCCCGTGGCGGCGCTGAAGCTGGAAATCGAGAAGGTGCTCGACGTGGCCGCGCCCGACCTCCTCGGCATCGACATCGAAGGCATGACCGAGATGAACGAAGCCGCCGCGAAAGCCGCGGCGATGTTGGGTGCGATGATCGCGCCGCCGCGAACCGAGGCGCCGCCGGCGCCCGCCAAGCTCGTGCAAATTAAAAGACCGCGCCCGGACGCGACGAACGTGGACGGCACTTGGGTGTCGATCGTCCGCGCGCTGGGCTTCGAGGACGGACAGTTCAAAGTGATCAGTTATGAGGAGATCAACTTGCTGGTCTGTAAACTCGGCGGGGAGTTCTACGCCTACCGCAACGCCTGCGCCGAGGGCGGGCGGCCGCTCGGCGGCGCCCTCTTCGAGTCGCCGATGCTCACGTGCGCGTGCCACGGCTATGTTTATGATCTCCGGCGCGGGCTGTGTGTGGGGAAGCCGGGTTTGCGGCTTGCCTCGCTGCCGCTGAAGGTCGAAGATGACAAAGTGAAAGTCGCACTGCCGCGGGGTTGATGAGTCATGTCCGAACGTGAAGAGAATTTAGGCGACCCGCTTGATCGCGTTTACTGGCGCGACGAGGTCTTGCAGGTCATGTACTGGATGACGGGCGAGGGCTTCGGGCAGGAGTTCGCCGCCGAAGACCTGCGGAAGTTTCTGAGCGCGCGTGCCGAACTGCTGGCGGAAGTCCTGGAAGAGATGGCTGGTGGCGGGCTGCTCGAACGCGCGGGCGCGGGTCGCTACGCCTTGACGGCGGCGGGGCGGAAGGAGGGTGGTCGCCGCTTCGCGGACGAGTTCGAGCAGATGCTCAAACCGGGACACTTCGAGTGCGACGAGCCGGACTGCGACTGCCACGACCCCGGTGCGGACGGGGCGGCGTGCAAGCACTTTTTGAGCGAGCCTTCGACGCACACGCACTAGAGGACGGGTTAAGACATGGGCGACGGCAGACGAGGAGCGGAAGGGCGCGAAGGCGACTTGTTGAAGGGGCTGGCGGCGGGCGTCGCCGGGGGGCTCGTCGCCTCGCTCGTGATGAATCAATTCCAGGCTCTGTGGAGCAAACTGTCGGAAGGCGAAGAACGCTCGCACGGCGCTCAGTCTTTGCAACGGGGATCGTCGGGGCACGGCGTCGCGCAGCAGTTGCAAGAAAGCGGCGGTGACGAGGAGCAGGACGACGCCACGATGCGGATCGCAGACGCCATCTCCGAAGGCGTCTTCGATCACGAAATGACGCGGGGCGAGAAGCAGGCGGCGGGCACCGCCGTCCACTACGCCTTCGGCATCACGACCGGCGCGATCTACGGCGCGTTAGCCGAAGCGTTGCCGCGCGTGACGGCGGGCGCGGGCGCGCCCTTCGGAGCGGCGGTCTGGCTCGCCGCGGACGAAGGCGTGGTTCCGCTCCTGGGCTTGTCGAAGTCGCCCGCGGAGTACCCGCCCTCAACCCATGCTTACGCGCTCGCGTCCCATCTGGTTTACGGGCTGACGACGGAAGTCGTCAGACGTGCGGTGCGCCAAGCACTATGACGGGCGGGGGCCGATCGGCAGGATGGCGACTCTGAGTTTACCCGAAGAGAATGCGTGCGGGTGCGAAACCACCGCCCCCGGCGCGGACCACGGCTGCATCTGCTGCGCCACCGCGCTATTGCAGATCGCCTCAGCGCAGGTACGCGCTGAGGCTGCTCTTCGTCATCGGCGAGCGCGGTCCCGTCCGCTTCGGCGATTTGCGCGGCGAGATGGACGACGCGAGCACCTCGACCCTCTCGATCAGGCTCGATGAACTAGAAGGCGCGGGACTCGTCCGCCGCCGGACGTTCAACGAAACCCCGCCCCGCGTCGAATATACCCTCACACGGGAAGGCGATGAGTTGCGGAAGAGGCTCTTCGCCCTCTCCAAATTCGCCGCGCGCAAACTGGATGACTGAAGTTTGGCTTCCGACGCCAGCCGGCAATGCCGACCGGCGTCGCCCCGTCCTTAATTTAAGGAGATTCATAACATGCGACCGCCACGATTCGGATGGCTCCCGTGCCTTCTACTCTCCGCGTTCTGCGCCTCCGTCTCCTGGGCATCCGACGGCGGGGGGAAGATGACCGCGACGACGCAATCGGAAAAGGCGCGCGCCCTCTTCGAGCAGGGCCTTGCGAAGTACGACCGCGCGCGCCCGAAGGAGGCGACCGCACTCTTCCAGCAGGCAATCGAAGCCGATCCGAAGTTCGCTCTCGGACACTTGTTCCGCGGGCTGGCTGGGGACACGAACGCCAGCATTCGACGGGCGGCTGAGTTGTCCCCGGGCGCGAGCGAGCCGGAGCGGCTGTTCATCGCGGGCTGGAAGGCGCAGCTCGACAGCCAACTCCTGAAAGCAGTCGAGTACACGGAGCAGGCGGTTAAACTCCTGCCGACGGACGCGCGCCTGCGCACGCGCCTCGCGCAACTCTACAACGCGACCAGCCGGCGCGAAGAGGCGCTCGCCGAATTCAAGCGCGCCGCCGCGAGCGATCCGAAATTCGCGCCCGTTTACGGCGCGCTCGGCGAGTACCACGCCGCGCGCGGCGAGTTCTCCGAGTCGCTCGCCGCGCGCGAGACTTACGCGCGACTCCTGCCCGGCGAGGCAGAGCCCTACCAGCAGATCGCGCACACCTATCAACAGATGCAGCGCTTCGACAAGGCGGTCGACTACTACACGCGCGCCCTCAAGATCGATCCCGACTACATCAACGTCTACCGGCGGCGCGGCGACGCGCGCTTCTTCTCCGGCGACGTGGCGGGCGCGCGCGCAGACTACCGCGCCGGGCTGGAGCGCGCGAAGGGGGCGGATCGCCCCGGACTCCTCTTCGCCGCAGCGTTCACCTACGTCCACGAGGGTCAGATCGACGAGGCGGCGAAATACTACGGGCAGGCTATCGCCATCGCCGAGGCGGAGCACGAGTGGGTCATGATCAATTCGGGATGGGACGCGCTCGGTCGTTCCTACCTCGAGGCGGGTCGGCTCGTCGAGGCGGCGGACGCCTACCGCAAGGGCTACGAGGCGTCGAAGCGCTCGCCCGACTACTCCGAGACGGACAAGCTGCTCTGGGAGGGACGCTACCGCCACGCGCGCGGTCGCATCCTGGCGAAGATCGGCGAGTTCGACGCGGCGATGCAACACGCCGAGTGGATTCGCGCCGAGCTTGAGAAGGCTGGAAACCCGAGCCCCGCCTACACTAAGAGCTACCACTACCTTGTCGGCTACATCCTGCTCGAAAAGCGCGACTACAAGGGCGCGCTCGAACATCTCAAACAAGCCAGCACCGACGACGTGTTCATCAAGCTGCTGACGGCGCGGGCTTACGCGGGCTCGGGCGACCCCGCAGCCGCCGGAAAACTGATGAGGGAGATCGCCGGCCACACGCTCGGCTCCGTCCCCTCCTCCATCGCGCGCCCGCAGGCACTGCGCTGGCTGAAGGATAACGGCGTTAAGTAAAAGGTCATCAGGCGGGTTGGGTTGAATGAGTTGTTAGGCGCGCCGTTGCTTACCATTCACTGAATGAGACCAATGTCGCGTATTAAATTATCAAACCGCGGGTCTGAGCGAATGTTGTCGAACATTGGTTCCACTTTGAGAGATACAAGCCAACTGGAGCGTTCGTCGTAAGCCTTGTCAATCCATTCAAATGCTCGATCCGTCTCGCCGAGCCCGACGTAGATCATTGCTATGTTCAGAGCCGGAACATACCGCCGGCTCGATTGCTCTTTTAATTCGTTGATCGTCTTGATTGCCTCTTCACGTTTTCCCGACAGCGCACGGGCGTGTCCGAGCAAAGACGTTAAGACCGTGCCGCCTCCCGATATGTCAATCGCCTTCTGGTACTCCGCGATGCCCTCCTCATACAGCCCCTTCTGCACGTAAGCCAGCCCCAGGTAGAAGTGCGTCCGGACGAAATTCGGATCCAACTCGAGCGCTTTCTGGTACTGCTCTATGCTCTGATCCAGCCGGCCCGCGTAGTAAAGTATCGTCCCCACGTTCTTGTTAATAATCAGCGAGAGGGGATCGATCTCCTGCGCCCTGATCTCTTCCGCAAGGGCTTCGCGGTGCCGCCCCATCGCTGCCAGGTAGAGGGCGTACCAGTGGTGAGAAAATGCGTAATCCTGGTTGAGTTCAATCGCCCGCTTAAACTCTGCTTCGGCTCCCGCCCAATCCCAGTCGTAGAACGCTCTAACATGCGCCAGCGTGGTTTGAGCTTCGGCAAGCGTGGGATCGATTTCCAGCGCCTTCAGCGCCGCCGCCTTCGCTTTGGGCATCGCCTCTTTCGGAGGTAGGAGTCCGTATTCGGCGATGCCGGGCAGTGCGTAGGAGTCTGCCAGACCTGCGTAGGCCAAAGCGTAGCAGGGGTCAATGTCCACCGCCTGCTGGAAGTATTGCGTACTTCTTTTCAGCCCGTCTTCCGTCCTTTTATTCCAGTAGTAGCGCCCTTTCAAGTAAGCTTGATATGCTTCGTGGTTCACCGTGTAGCGTTTGTTCAATCGCCTCTTCTGCTCACTGGTCAGCCTGAGCCGCAATTTCTCGGTGATCTCGTGGGCGATCTCTTCCTGCACGGCGAGGATGTCTGCCATCTTCCGCTTGTAATGTTCGCCCCACAGTTGCGCGTCATTCACCACGTCTATCAAGTCCGCCTGAATCATCAGGGTGTCGCCCACCTGACAGACTCTCCCCGTCAACACGGCGCGGACACCCAACTCCCGCCCGACTACTTGCGGATCCGCCTCCCGCCCCTTGAAACGGAAGACCGTACTGCGCGGCACGACGCGCAGTTTAGGTAATTGCGAGATGCTGTTGATGAGGCTTTCGGTGATCCCATCGCTGAGGTACTCGCCGCTCGGATCGGCGCACGCATTAGCGAGCGGCAAGATTGCAATCGAGTCTATGGATTTGCGGGAGCCTTGCTTGCGCCTGCTTGCCGGCAACGTGATTGTCGGCAGTGAATTGGTCGATGCCGCATGAGGCGACAAGATTTCTGTCGGAGCTAAATCGTGGTCGCGCTGAAGTACCCTAACTGACGCCGCCTGGGAGTCGGAGGGAGAAGGCAAATCATCCGTGAGAGGAGTACCGTCAGTTCGGCAGAAGTTTAGCGACGCGTCTGTATAGGTAATCCGGCATGTCGGACAATGTTTCATCAGGTTGCTTAGTCACCGCCATCTACAAGAGGCTCTGTCAATCGATCTAACACGCTCATTTTATCTGCGTTCTGCCGAATGCGCTAGAGTATCTAAAATTCCGTGCAGCGGGCCTTTACCGTCACACATCAGCCGCGCGCGCCTAACGCCCGGCATCACCCGCGCCCCAATTCAACTAACATGAGAGGCGCGCAGATGGGGCGTCGGGTGCATGCCGTTGTTGGGCGGCGCGTTGAAGGCCCAATCGATTGTAATCACCATAACGTTTGATCTGGCACAGATCTTTCCGGCGCCCCCTCTCTGCCCGTGTTAGTGCCGGAATGCCCGCCCCCATTCACCGGGATTAGCGCAGGCCCCCGTCACGGTGCCAGGGCTTCTTGAAACGCAGGAGGTTGGCAACGCTGCGCGTCGGGTTGAGGATCATGCGGCTGGTAATCTTCAGATAGAAGCTTCCCGAATTACGCTCAATCTTCCGGATGAGGTGCTCGTCCAAGGCGTCTTCCATCAACATCAGCGCGAAACCGGCTGTCGGCGTGATAACCAGGTCGACGTAGGTCTGTTTGCCGTGCAGGCCCACGTTACCGATGGACGCTTGACTGACGGGGCCGATCTCAAATTGCGTACTCCATGCGGCTGACCAGGCCAGGGCCTTCAGGCGGCTCTGCCAGTAAGCGCCCGACCTACCGAAGCGCCGGCTTGTGCCTCGCGGGTCGTTCTGAACTTGAATGAACCCGAGAAGTGAGCCCTGCATCGGGTGCGCAACGTAGTTCGTAAAAAAGCGCCCCCCGTCCTCCCACCCGTGCAGCGACTTGACCGAGCGGAGATAGTCTTTGAAGAAAGGGCCGTGTAGGTCGCGCCGAGTTTTCGGCTGTGTCATGGCATAGCCGTGCTGCACGCCGAGAAAGAATAAAGATTGTTTGATCGCCGGCGACCAATGAAATTTCATGCCGCCCGCAGAGCCCTTGCCGGCTTCCCCCTGCAGATCTGCAGCCGTGCTATCGCGCGGGGGGGCAACCGCATCGTGCCCGTCACCGTGCGGTGTCAGAAAAGTCGTGGACGACGAGCAGTCAGGGCCGGTGTTTAACTGGCTTCCAGCGGGCTCGGGCGTCCGGCGTTGCGCAGCGCACGGTGTTCCCGTCCGCGCGACGGCCAAGAATGCAGGTACTCGTGCTCGGCTCTTTTCGCCCTCGGAGATCGAAGTTGGAGTGGTTGATGCGTCATCGCTTCTAACCGACTTATCCTGAGCTTCAGCGGCCACACCGGCCGCCGCAATTAGTGCCGCGCACAGCGCGAGGGACTGTTTCACCCTGATCTTACCCCCGATCGCTCGACGATTTATTACCCGGCAGCCCAACGCCCGGCATCACCCGCCGCGCACGCAACCTGATGAGCGGCAAGTTCACGATGACATCCAAGCTGATTCGCGGTCGGGTGCATGCCGTTGTTAGATTGCGCGGATTCATATACTAACTGCAACACACTTCCCTCAAGTGGAGGTGACCCAGGATACTGACGAAGATTCTCGACTACCAGGAAAAGGATATTCGCCATGAGCTATCACCAGATCACCCCCGCAGAGAGGTATATGCTCGCCGCCCTGAGAAGGCAAGGCTACAACCAGTCGCAGATCGCACGCGCGCTCGGCCGCCACCGCTGCTCCACCGTCTGCCGCGAACTTCGCCGCAACAGCACCCGCTCGGACGGCCGCTCCCGCGCTACTACGGTCCAGGAAAGAACGAACGGCCGCCGCTCCCGCTCGCGCCGCAACCAGCGCTTCACCGCCCGGGACTTCGCACTCGTCGAAGAGCTGCTGTGCCGGCAGTGGAGCCCCGCGCAAGTGGCCGGGCAGCTACGCCGAACAGGGCGGCTCGCCATCAGTCACGAGACCACCTACCGCCGCGTCTGGCGGGACAAGCGCGAGGGCGGGACACTCCACACCCACCTGCGCGGCGCTCGCAAGAGGCGGCGTAAGCGCGACCGCAGATACGACAGCCGCGGCCGTCTCGCCGGCAAGCGCATCATCTCTGAACGCCCCTCAGCAGTGGAGATGCGCCAGGAGATGGGGCACCGGGAGGCCGACACCGTAATGGGCTCAGGCCGCAAGGACTGCGTTGTGACACTGGTCGAGCGCAAGACCGGCTGACTCTTCATCGGCAAGCCGGAGGATCGCACTACGGCGTCACTGAATCGACGCGTCATCGGGATCATCCGGCGACATCAAGGGGCGTTCGAGACCGTGACGGCTGACAACGGGACCGAGTGCCACGACTACCGACGCATCGAAGCGCGCACGAAGGCGCTCTTTTACTTCGCCAGGCCGTACCACTCGTGGGAGCGCGGCAGCAACGAGAACGCCAACGGCCTCATCCGCCAGTACCTGCCGAAGGGCGTGAGCATGGCCGGCTTAACTCAGCACCAATGTAACGCCATCGCTAGAAAGCTCAACACGCGGCCCCGGAAGCGGCTCGGCTTCCGGACGCCGCTCGAATGCTATAACGAGTCCTAGTCAGTGTTGCACTTCAAACTTGATGTCAGGCGGCCCGCGACGTAGCTAACTGCCTTGCGGCATGCCGATTCGCGCCAATGCCTCTGCCTGCGTACCCTGATGATACAGCCTTGCGAGTTCGTCAGGGTCGAAGTCGTAGCCGAAGGGCGGCCTGCCGATTTCCGCCATCTCTTCCCCCCTGACGAAAGCACTACACTCATCTTTAGTGGGGAAATTATCTACGCTCAACTCCACCTCGTTGCCGTCCGGGTCATGGTAGTAGAGCGAGGTCGTGAACCTGTGATTCAATTGTGCGAACGGCATGATGCCCTCAGCCTTAAGGCGCTCGTAGGTCTCGATCAGATCACCGAAGCTCGCCAATCCGTAGCCCACATGATCGACCCCGGCTGCGGTCGCGGGCTTTTCCACGGTCTCCGGGTCTTCAAAAATCACCAGCCGGTGGTGTTCTTCGTCGAAGGTCATGAAGGCGAGGAATTCGTTCTCATGCTGAACCCTCGCCCGGAAGACGGCCGCGTACCACTGAATCATCTCCCTGAAGCGTCGCGCGCGGATGCCGTAGTGCGAGATGTAAACGGACTTTGCACCTGCGCCTGCCGAGTTACTTTCGAGTGGTTTCGCATGACTCATGAAGTTCTCCTCCTCCGAAGATTCAATTAGGTCGGCCGCCTAACGCTGGAGATAACCGGCGCGCTGAGCCGATGATTGATAAAAGGCCAGCTAATTGCGCGTCCGGTTGAGCGACTTGTTAGGTGCGGCGTTCGCATCAACCAAGAACCTATCATCAGAGTAACTTCACTTTAGTTTCGGGACTGTTACTCTTTGCCCCTCCTGATTGATGATTAGCTTTGTCACCCGTCCCGTGTCATCTCGGACAAAGACGAACTGTGCGGTAAATCCCTTGATGAAAAATTCAATTTCCGATTCGGGCAACAACTCCATCTTCGGCTGTCCGGTTGTTTGGCTCATCAGTTTGTCGCCCTCCTTAGTAACGCTAAAGATGACGTTCGGGGCAACCTCATATTGACCGACGTAAGCGTCGTAGAATTTAGAATCTAAACTGATCGCCTTGCGTGCGGTAGGAATCCGACTGTAATGCCGGGAGACAACCTGCCAACGCCCCCCGCGCTTCAAGAGAGTGTCGGTGAAGCGTGATTGAAAACTCAGATTGTCCTGAACCTTAGAAACAATGCGCCCCGTGACAACAGCCGCATTTCCATAAACGCGCACTTGCATATCTTCGTTAGTGAGAGATGCTTTGACAGAAGCAGGCGGAGCTTGAATGAGTGCTTTCTCTTCGGCTTTAGTAGCAAACTTGCCGCTTTCATCCGTTCTGGTGAAATCATCGGCAACAATCCGGTCAAACGCCTGTTTGTCGCCGCGTAAATAAGAATTAAGCCACTCGTCTTCGAGCCGCTTTAATTCTTGCTCGACGTTACCTTGTGCGGAACCTTCGTTTTTCATTTGACCGGGAGCGAAAGAAAATATCGCGAATAAAATTACGCCCGTAAAAACTAATTTCATACTCTAGCTCCTTACACATTACAACCCGATAGCACCTAACGCTGGCCTTCAGCTGCGGCGCGCGATCAGCATCCAGCCTGATTGAAAAGGTTACTTGAGAAACATGCTATCGCGCCGTCAGCTGCAAGGCTTTGTTATGCGCCGCTCACCGATATACCGGATTTCGTTGGTTCAGGTGCGCACTAAACTCCTTAAAAGGAATTACAACGGTCCGAGCGCCATGATTGATTGGGCGGCCCACTTCATTGGCGCAAAACGTGCGTCTCCGTGCTGCCCGACCCCGTGCCGCTCTTCTTGATGGCGAACACGTCACGGTTCGACGCGATCCCGAACTCGAACGTCACATCCGTTTCGTGAAGCGCCGTCCCGGTATGCAGCGAGAACTGCTGGTACTCGCTCGCCGCCGACAGCACGTGGATCTCCGTGCTGCCCGAATCCGTGCCGCTCTTCTTGATGGCGAACACGTCACGGTTCGACGCGATCCTGAACTCGAACGTCACATCCGTTTCGTGAAGCGCCGTCCCGGTATGCAGCGAGAACTGCTGGTACCCGCTCGCCGCCGAGAGCACGTGGATCTCCGTGCTGCCCGAATCCGTGCCGCTCTTCTTGATGGCGAACACGTCGCCGTTCGCGGCGACCCCGAACTCGAACGTCACATCCGTTTCGTGAAGCCCCGTACCGGTCTGCAACGAGAACTGCTGGTACGGATTCGTCGGAACACCCACCCCAGGAAAGAAGAGGGGCTGGAAGAAGCACCACACTTGGGCACCTTTCGACTCGGTTACCACTGTCGTCTGTTCCGGATTTCCAATATTGAGGGACATTGTAACGGTGTCATCATCTGGATAGTTGGGGTCATAGATGCGAATCACCAGATCATTACCATTCAAATCGTATCCATAGGCTAGGACTTGGTGGTTTTGACCCATTTGCATGGGATCTGATGACTTGATCCTGATTTGAGCAATCGGAGAAAGGCGGCCGTTATCGATATCTGTCTTGATCTGCTGCCATGCAACATTGACCATCATCCATGCTCTTCCGCGAGGGGCAAAGAGTGCATTGCTCGCTATCGTTTCGTGATCAGGCAAAGTCGGGTTCATTAGCCACATATACGATGCTGGCCCAGGGCCGAAAGGGGGAACAGGATAGAATACGAACATGGGAGCAAAGGGGAACCCGAGATGGGGCGGGTTGGGAGGAGGAGGAGGAAGAAAGAGATTGAAGCTGCCATACAGTCTTGCCACTATGTAGTCAAACAAAGATCCTGATGAAGGACTGGTCGTGTCAGGTGGTATGGGGATACCTGCTTCAAAGTAGTCGCGAGCGGCAAACACCATTCCGCCACACAGTCCATTACTGGCATCGCCAATAGGTATCTGCGCAAGTCCCACGTTAATTGTTATATGGGGTACAGAGGGGAATGCGTTTGGAAAATGGAAGCCTGATGTGCTTGGCAAGAAACCCGATACATTTGGCATTTTTATCTCCCTTCGGTGCTGCTAATGTTAATGACTGCGCAAGTCTCGTTTCATTTGATATTCACAGGTACGTA
>JAIVJM010000108.1 GCA_020199995.1 Acidobacteriota bacterium
GGGTTGAGGTTGGGTGTGACGAGCGTGGTCAGTCGAATGCGGCTGATGGGCCATTGCAGGTCGTAAGATCTATCGTCAGGGGTTTTCAAGCCTGTAGACGGATAAAGCTTTTCCGGTTCGCGGACTATGATGAACATGCGCTGGCGCATGTAGGCGGGGTTGCCGCTCTTATCCGTATGAAACTTGCGCTCAGTTATCTTGACGAGCGAGGCGCGATGCATGAAGGGAAAGAGATAACCCTGGTAGACGACGCGCACGTAATGGTCGCGCCCCATAGTCGCTATGTGCCGCCACTCTTCCACGCCGAGGCCGCTACCACGGGGAGGAAGCCAGGCCCCGCGCAAATCCAGCCAGCCGCCCAGAGAAGAGAGCATCATTCGCCTGACGTTCACTGGAAGCGGAACGTATCGGCGGCGACGCCCTCCTGCGGGCTCTATCCAGATGTGATGGTTGGACGTGAGATGAACTATGTTCCGGCGGTCTAAAGAATCCAGCGAGGTGCGGAACGGTTCATCTTCCGGCGCGGGAAAGTTACTTGTCTTGTTAGGGTCAAAGCTGTTGTCGCGCGTCCAGACAGCGCGAATTGTCCTGTACCATTCGTTCAACTCATTAACTTTGCCACCAACGACACTGGCCAGGCGCGTGTGCCATAGCTCGACTCTCTTCGTCAAAGGTGACTGTACCAGATGCGGCGCGTGCGCGAAGGCCCCGTACCTGCTGGGCGAGATGATTAGACGAAAGGGAAGCTCTATGGCCGTTTCAAGCCCCGTCGGCGGCAAGAGCGTGGGCATGATAGTTTCCAAATTCTCGATTCTGATTTGAGACTCCAGCCCTATACGACCGGGCGTGGAAATCTGTTCGCGCATACGCGCGCGCGAGTCGGAGATAAGTTTCTCGGCGCTGCTCAAGCTGACTTGCCCTGTGATGTTGGGTGGCTTCTCCAGGCGAAGCATAAATGTGTCGCGCATGATGCCTGCGTTAAAACGCGTGACCGCGCCCCTGTCTGTCGGCGGCGGCAGCGCCGTCCCTGTGACGCTCAACGGGCTGCGCGCGCACAGCTCAAGCAGCGATTCAAGGTCATAGGGAACCGGCGGAGTAGCCTGCGGAATTTTGAAGACCAGACGGCTCGGATGCGCGAGCAGGGATTGAACGGGCGGAGGCGTGGGTTCCTCTGTTTCAGTATTTTCATCCTTGTCTGTGATGGGAGGGTCTTTGACGAATTTCTCCGGCGGCTTCACGGGATAGTTCGCGTCTGCCTGAAAGAAGGCCTGCTCGGCTATGTTCTGCGGCGGGAACCTGACGACGATGAAAGCATCTGCCGAAGGTACCAGGTGCGCGTGCCTGCTGCCTTCCGCGTCCTCCTCCCTCTTCAAGTCCATGTTGATGAACTCGAATTGCAAGACCAAAAGGTCTTCAGTGCGCAGCGCATCCTGCTTGAATCTGCTCCTGACGATGGTCGCGGGGCGAGGGTCGTTCGAGCCGAATATGTTTCGGATGAGGTTGAAAAAAGATTCCGCTATGGCGATTAAGCCATCAATGATACGAGCGAACAGTCCGCGCGTCTCCGTAGCCATCTGAAGCCTCCGTTCGCCTGCAAAAAAGAGAGGTAAGCGTTCGACCCGAGCGCGTTCATCGAATGACGAGCGCTCTCATGGAATCTTTTAGCCCTGAGAAATGCTGTTTGTAGTCTCACCGGCGGACGGCTCGGAAGAATCTCACTCGCGGCCAGATGTACTGACCGGGGCTTTAAGCTGAGTGGAGCTTCAGAGCTTTTTAAACAGTTCCGCAGCAGTGGCCCGCGTGAATGAAGCAGCAAATGGTAAAGACGCGTTCGAGAGCGAGGGGCGAAAGCAGAAAGTCACGGCCACGTCTACACGGGGGCGCATGATGAAAGAGCAATGGATAATAGCGTGACAGTAGCCGTACGTGACGACTAAAGAGAATGGTTAACAGCCCGCATCAATAATTGTTATAACTCAAGACGGACGAGGGCGCGAAAGATATGTCAATCATCAATAGTTGTCAAGAGTTTACAATTTCATACTCAATCATTGGATTGACTACGGAAAAATGGACTGGATTAAAAGGGTCGGAGCATGGATGATGTCGTAGAGATAGGAATGTAGGAGGAGTTGATGTCAGAGCGATTGGAGTTCATGAAATTGCGCGGTGCGGCAAGACTGCCCGCGCGCGGGAGTCTGCACGCTGCCGGGTTGGACCTCTATTCGATTGAGAGCCTGACAATCCTTCCGCACAGTCGTGCAGGCGTGCGCACAGGTTTGGCCGTGAGCATCCCGCAGGGGTTTTATGGGCGAGTCGCGCCGCGCTCGGGGCTGGCAGTCAGGCACGGCCTGGACGTGCTGGCAGGAGTAATCGACAGTGACTATCGCGGCGAAATCATCTGTGCGCTGATTAATCACGGCACCGACTCCGTTGAGATAGGGGAAGGCACGCGCATAGCCCAACTGATAATCGAAGCCATCATCACGCCCGAACCTGTATGGAGCGAAGACCTGAGCGAGACGGAGCGCGGCGGACATGGCTTCGGCAGCACGGGCCAGAATTGATGAAGCCAGCGCAGCCCCTCACCGTTCTTCAATCAAAATAAATCTGCAACAGACAACCCGGAATCGTCGTATGTGAGTCCAAGGTTGTAGTCGGTTGTCTCATTGAATGAGTTTATCTCACTCGAATCGGTCGGACGCCGCAGGACAATCTTTCATGGTAGAGCCGACGAGTTGATGCTTAAAAAAAAGTGTTGACAGACCGGGCCGAGAGGTTTATATACACAAGTTCGCTCACTCAAGAGTGAGAGCGAAAAGTGAGGCTAAAAAGATTTCGATGTTGCTGATTGGGACAAAAGAGCGAGGGACGCGCGGGCTGCGGGCGACGACCATCTGGTCTGTCAACCCCTTTATGCCCGGCGCGGCTTTGTGTGTCTATTGTCCGAGTTCGATACCAGCCGGATTATCTTTTGACGGTACGCTCAAGGGTAGACATACAGAGCCTGAATCCCAAGGGATTCTCGATAATCGTCAATTGAATATGTAGTTCAGCGGGAGCCGAGGACGAGTTCCCGCTCCCGAAATCTTGAAAGTTTCAGTTCTAGATTGAAGCGGAGCGGGCTTCCAGGTTTCCCAAAAAGGGAAATACAGGAAGCCCGCTTTTCTGTTGTTTGATAACTGAAATACCTTGTTAAGTTAAAAGGTATGAAGTTAAAGCGTAAGAGGGCGACGCGGGGTTGCCTTCGCAAAGGGTTTGCAGACTGTCATGGACTTTGGCGAGACCCGTCAGTCTGCTAACCCTTTCGGTGGAAGTGTGCGCCGGAGGTGTATCTAAAACACTTTCGGTGATGCACTACCCGTGTGCCCTCTTGCGCTTTACTATACCAAATTTTTGCACGGGTGGCAGAGCGGCTATTGCACCTGATTGTAACTCAGGCGTCTCACAGAAGACTTCGGAGGTTCAAATCCTTCCCCGTGCATTGTGAATCCTGGGAGCGTGAGGTAACGGTAGCCTGGCTGATTCCAACCCAGCTTGTGCGGGTTCAAGTCCTGCCGCTCCTGCCAAAACTTACGCGGAGGGTTAACCCTAACTGGTAAGGGCGCAGTCCTGAAAACGGCTGCGCTACGCGCGCTTGAGATGCGCGAGGCCCTCACCCTCCGTCACAGTTTATGAATCCGTAGCTCAGCCCGGATAGAGCGTCGGTCTACGAAACCGAAGGTCGCAAGTTCAAATCTTGCCGGGTTCATTTCACACGCCGAAGTAGCCCAAATGGAAGGAGGCGCTAGTCTTAGAAACTAGACAGTGGCGGGTTCGAATCCCCCCTTCGGCACCAAAATTTTTCCGGGGATGTAGGCTAACCGGCAAGCCGCTTGATTTTCAATCAAGAGAGTGCGAGTTCGACTCTCGTCATCCCTGCTTTTTGTGTTGGCTGTAGTTCAATGGCAGAACGACGCGCTGTGAACGCGTAAGTGCAGAGTTCGATTCTCGCCAGCCAACCCAGCTTGTTATCCGGGGCAAGACAGACCGCCAGGTCTGGTGCAGCCATCTTCGTGTAGATGCGTGAAGCGCAACCCTCACACGCCCCGGCCCAATTTTTTCGGGAGCTGTAACTCAAATGGCCAGAGTGCTGGATTGTCTATCCAGAAGTTGCGAGTTCGAGTCTCGTCAGCTCCGCCAAAAACTTTTACGGGCCAGTAGCTCAAACGGCTAAAGCACCTGTCTCTTAAACAGGGAGATCAAGGTTCAAATCCTTGCTGGCTCAAACTCTCCCTTCCCCCTCGCGGGGAGGAGAGCGCGTTGCAACCCTGGTGGTTGCCGGGAGAGGGCGCGTGTCTGTGTGACTCCCACAGCGTACGTCACGCGTCGTCTCCCGTTCGGGGAATTTGGCCATGGCCTTGGGTCAGTAGCCAAGATGGATTAAGGCACCTGCCTTTTAAGCAGGGGATGCGTGAGTTCAAATCTCACCTGACCCATCAAAGTGAGTTTTAAGATTTCGGAGTGTGGCGCAGTTGGGCTTTAGCGCGCTTGCCCAGGGAGCAAGAGGTCGAAGGGCGCGAGTCCTTCCACTCCGAATTTGGTTTTGGGCTGAAAGTGTTATTGGCAGCACGCCTGCCCTGCAAGCAGGAGGTCGGAGTTCAAATCTCCGTCGGTCCATATGATTTACGCGCGCGTCGTTAGTCCAGATTGGTCTAAGACACTGCGTTGCCAGCGCAGAGACGCCGGTTCGAATCCGGCACGACGCATATTTTCTTTGTGGATGTAGCTCAAATGGCACCAGAGCGCGACGCTTCCAACGTCGAGGCTGCGGGTTCAAGTCCCGTCTTCCACACCAATCCTTTCTGCCGGGTCGAGTAACTCAGTCCGGCCAGATTGCCTGTCCTACAAACAGGAAGTCGAAGGGCGCGAATCCTTCCTCGACCATCAACAAAAATTCCTGTGGCGTAGCTTAATCGGCAGAGCGCCTGATTGTTAATCAGGTCTGTCTCGGTTCGACTCCGAGCGCCACAGCCAACACCACCGCAAATTAATCCACGGGGTATAGCTTAGTTGATAAAGCGCACGCTTCGGGCGCGTGAGACCGCAGGTTCGAGTCCTGCTACCCCGACCAAAATACCTTAGGACGGTTAGCTGAGACAGCTCAAGCGTCGGCCTGAAGAGCCGAAGAGGGTGGTGCGAATCCACCACCGTCCATCCGTTACCATTCATATGGTATATCGCGGGCATAGAGCAAGAGTGGCTCAAAGGTCTCATAAGCCTGAATCGGTGGGTGCAACTCCCACGCCCGCAACCAATTTTTGCGAGATCAGCTAATCAGCAAGCTGGCAGACTCTGAATCTGTTCATGTGGGTTCGACTCCTACTCTCGCAGTCAATGACGGGGCATAGCTCAATTGGCAGAGCGGCTGTTTTATAAACAGCGAGCGCCGGACTAGCGCGTGATGCAGGTTCAAGTCCTGCTGCCCCGATACTATCTCTTACTCTTGTTGCGGTGTCGTCCAACTGACAGGACGCCGGGCCTTGAACCCGGAGATTTTGGTTTGAATCCAAACGCCGCAAACTGTGTCCGGGTCGTCGCGTGCTTTTTGCAGTTGAATAAAAGAATGGCGAGCCCGTCAAAGGCTCGCACAGATTTTGAAGGAAAGGAGGTGATTCATAGATGTTGCTCTCTCGCAGAGTCCTGCTATTGAACGCTTCGTATGAAGCTCTGGGCACGGTGGAAGTGGCGCGTGCAGTTTGTCTGGTGTGGAAGCGCACGGCTGAAGTGGTCGTGCCTGACGGCGAGCGAGTGCTGCGCTCGCAACACTACACTTTCGAGGTGCCGAGCGTGATTCGGCTTCTTGCGTATATAGATGTGCGCAGACGTCGCAATAACTCCGGCAAGCAACGCCTGCGCATTTTGATGAGAGACAGGATGCGTTGCCAGTATTGCGGCGCGCACGGCAATGCTTTCGAGCTGACGCTGGATCACATCACGCCTCGTTCGCGCGGCGGCAGCTCAACGCCTGAGAACCTCTGCGCTGCGTGCATGGCTTGCAACCAACGCAAGGGAGACCGCACGCCTGAAGAGGCGCGTATGCCGCTTCTGGCAACTCCGAGCGCACTGCGCTACGGCCTCGACCGGGCAGTCCTGAATCACTACGCGCTCATGCGCCCGGAATGGCGTCCCTTCCTCTTCCTTGACGAAGATTTTCACTATCAGACAACATACCCTCATCATTGACCGCCCAGCCCTATACGTCTGATGTCAGACATAATGATTGTGTTAAAGTACCTTTTTTAACCCCCTCGTTTACATAAAAGGCGCGCCTTCCGCATCAGGAGCAGTTCTTGCAGGCTCTAGTTAGTTGCTCTTGAGGCACCAGAACCGGAGACGCGGCTGATTCCAGATTCCGTGGAACCATGTCCGTAATCTCCGACTTTCGGCCCAGAAACCGAATCCTCGCCACCCTGCCCGCGGATGAATTGGAGCGTCTTCTCCCGCACCTGAAACCCATCACACTCGAATACAAGCAGGTTCTCTTGGAGCCGCACAAATCTATTCGGTACTCCTATTTCCCCGAAGACAGCATCATCTCGATGGTCACAACCCTATTCGACAAGATGGTGGTTGAAGTAGGCCTGGCGGGCCAAGAAGGGATGGCCTGCGTCGCAACTTTCCTGGGGGCTAATACGCAGCCACATCAGGGGCTAGTGCAGGTTGCGGGCACGGCCATGAGGATGAAGGCGAGCGTGCTCCGTGATGAGTTCAAGCGGGGGGGCAAGCTGCAAGACCTCCTGCTGCGCTACACGCAGGCCCATCTAGTACAGATCGCTCAATCTACGGTCTGCAATCGTCTTCACGCATTGGAGGCGCGGCTCTCGCGCTGGCTGTTAATGATCCACAATCGAGTGGACGGCGACGACTTCCTGCTCACCCAGGACATCATCTCGATAATGCTCGGAGCGCAGCGCACCGGAGTTACAGAAGTCGCCGGGGTACTCCAGAAGAAGGGAATTATCAGCTACAGCCGTGGCAGGATCACAATCCTGGACAGGCATAAACTGGAAGAGACTGCCTGCGAGTGCTACTGGATAGTCAAAGAGGAGTATGATGGCCTGACCGGGCC
>JAIVJM010000188.1 GCA_020199995.1 Acidobacteriota bacterium
GCGGCCCATGAAGATGTTCTCGCCGATGCTCAGGTCTTTGATGAGCGAGAGTTCCTGAAAGATGACGGCGATGCCTGCGGCCTCGGCCTCGCGGACGCTCGCGAAGCGGCGCGGCTCGCCGTCGCCTTCGGCCACTGCTCGCGCGGCACCTTTTCGTAGACCTTCTCCATCGGGTGATAGCCGTCCTTGATGATCGTGCTCATGAGGTTGTCTTTATCCACGGCCTGCGGCTCCTGGAGAATGGAGGGCACGTCTATCTTGCCGTTGTTGACGCGGTCGGGGGCGGTGATGGGCTCTTTCCTCGCCAGCTTGATGGCATTGTCCACGGCGCTGTCGGCGAGCGGCTTGATGGGCTTGTAGATGGTCATCGTCTGCCTGCCTTCGGCGATGCGCTGGACGGCGTCGAGCTGCGCGTCCTGCCCCGTGACGAGCACTTTGCCGTTGACCTTCGCCGCTTCGAGCGCCGAGATCGCGCCGCCCGCCGTGCCGTCGTTCGAGGCGACGACGGCCTGTATGTCGTTGCCCGTCCGGGTCAGCGCGTCCTCCGTGATGCGCAGCGCCTCGTCCGCCTTCCACTCCTTCGCAAACTGGTCGGAGATGACCTTTACGTCGCGGCGGTCAACCGCGGGCTTGAGGATATTCATCTGCCCTTTACGCAGCAGCAGCGCGTTGTTGTCGGTCGGCGCGCCGCCGATGAGGATGTAGTTGCCTTTGGGCACACGGTCGAGCGCGTACTTGCCCTGCATCTCGCCCATCTTCTCGACCTGATGCGAGACGTAGAGGTCAACGTCCGAGTTCTTGATGAGCCGGTCGTAGCTGATGACGGGAACATTCTGCTTGTGCGCGGCCTCGACAATCGAGGCCGCGATCTCGCCGTTGTGCGGCGCGACGATCAGAACGTCCACGCCCTTCGTCAGCATGTTGTCGCACTGCTTGGTCTGCACCGAGTCGTCGCCGTTGGCGACCTGCACGTCGAGCACGGCGCCGATCTCTTTGGCCCTCTGCTCGACCAACAGCTTGTCGCGCTGCCAGCGCTCCTCCTTGAGCGTGTCCATCGAAAAGCCGATCCGGACGGGGCCGACCTTCGACGCGCCGCCCGTCCCGGCTCCGCCCCCGCCGCCCGCACCCTGCTCCGGCGCGCTCACACACGCGCCCGCGACCGACAGCGCGCACGCCGCCGCCACGAACAACAAAAACTTTCTCAAGTCTCGCATCAGTTACGCTCCTTTAATTGTTCCGCGAACATTTGAACGGCGCTCCGCGGCGGCAGTGGCCGGGGACGGCGGCCCGCGACGGGACAGTCCGGGGGCTTCGGGGTTCGTTCAGCCGGGATTTCGGCGGACGCGCGTGCGTCCAGACCTGTCGCCCCCATCCGATCTCGTGGATTTCCCGGCGAACTGCTGTTAATAATCCGAGAGTGACTGCTTGAACGGAACCAAGATACCAAAGGCGCGGCGCAGATTTCCATTGAAAAAAAGCGCGGCGAGTGTTATTTGTTTCTCAACGAGCGACACACATAGTTGAAGTTCCCCCTTTTCGAGCCCCCAGCTTCGGTCTCTGGACTCCGCGACCAACTTCAGTTCGCGGGACGCATCAACGGTCGCGAGTGTCTGGTGCGTCCACAACTTCTCCGCTCAATGTTTGAGGGCGTCTCGCAGTCTACGTCGGCTCTGCACAAGGAGGCATCAGTCAATGAAGAACATTCTTACGGGTATTCGCCGCGCGTCCCTGCTCGCGTTGCTCACGCTGTGTTTCGCCGCGTCGGCCCAGGCGCAGTTCAGGGCGGGCGTTCAGGGCACTGTGTCCGACCCGGCGGGATCGGTCGTCACCGCGGCCAGCGTCACACTGACCAATACCGAGACGAACCGCGCGCAACAGACGACGAGCAGCGACGAAGGCTTCTACAGCTTCAGCAACCTCGCGCCCGGTCGCTACACATTGACCGCCGAGAAGGCCGGCTTCAAGAAAACCGTCTTCGACAACGTGACGGTCAACGCCGAGAGCATACAGGGCCTCGACGTGGTGCTCACGACCGGCGAGGTGGCCGAGACTGTGACGGTGACGGGCGAAGCAGCGCAAGGGTTGGAGACCGAGAACGCCAACATCAGTAAGGCCATCACGACCGAGGAGGTACGCAACCTCCCGCAGTTCGGGCGCGACCCCTACGAGCTTCTGCGCCTCACGCCGGGCGTCTTCGGCAGCGGTGCGCGCAGCGGCGGCGGCACGTCGGTCAGTCTGCCGAACTCGACGGGGCCGGGCGGTTCGGCCAACTCGATTTTTCAGGCCGAGAATCAGCCGCAGATCACGGCCAACGGCCAGCGCGTCTCGGCCAACAACTTCCAGATTGACGGCGTCAGCGTCAACAGCCTTCAATTCGGCGGCGCGGCGGTCGTGACGCCGAATCAGGAGGCGGTCAAGGAGGTGCGCGTCGTCTCTTCGGCCTACTCCGCCGAGTACGGGCGCAACTCGGGCGCGCAGGTGCAGGTCGTCTCGCAGAACGGGACCAACGCCTTCCACGGCAGCCTTTTCCTCAAGGCCAACGACCCGCGCTGGAACGCCTTCAACAAGTACGGCCCCGACTTCAACCGCGCCGGCCCCGAGCGCGTCAGCAATCGCTTCAAGCAGTTCGGCGGCTCCCTCGGCGGCCCGCTCCCGCTCCCACGCTTCGGCGAGGGCGGCCCCTCGACCATCGGCGGTCGTGACAAGTCTTTCTTCTTCCTCTCCTACGAGGGCCTGCGGAGCCACTCGGCGGGCTCGGCGGTGAAGTTCGTCGAGACGCCCGAGTACCGCCAGCAGATCATCTCAGCGCGCCCCAACAGCATCGTCTCGCGCATCCTCTCGTCGCCCGGCATCCAGCCGCGCATCGTCTCGGTGCTCCCGCAGAATTGCGCCCAGTTTGGCAACGACCCGAACCGCTGCCGCGTCGTCGCGGGCGGCCTCGACATCGGCTCGCCCACGGGCGCGACGGGCCAGTACATCAGCACCGGTAACGCCGTGGGCGGCGGCTTCGACGGCATCCCCGACATCCAGCGCGCGCTCATCTCCACGCCGCGCGACGTCAACTCGAACCAGTACAACCTGCGGCTCGATTTCACGCCGACCGAGCGCGACCAGATCGCCTTCAGCACCTTCCTCACGCGCAATGACATCCTCGGGAGCGACGAGGGCTCGGGCGGTCGGCCTTCGAGCGACATCCGCAGCACGCCCTTCAACTCGTCGGGCTCAATCACCTACATCCGCACGCTCTCGAACACGATGGTCAACGAGCTGCGCTTCAACGGCACGCGCTTCGCCCTCAACGAAGTCGAGTCGGCGGTGGACACCAACTTCGGCATCCCGCGCATCGAGATCGAGGGCCTCCCCTTCGACCGCATCCGCTTCGGCGCGCCGCAGGGCGAGACAAGCCCCGGCATCTTCGCGCAGAACACTTTCGAGCTGCGCGACGTGGTGAACGTGGTGCGCGACACCCACACCTTCAGGTTCGGCGGCGAGCTGCGCTGGGAGCAGGACAACAACAACCTGAACGGCGGCTCGCGACCGCTCTATACCTTCAGCGGTCTCTTCAATTTCGCCAACGACGCGCCGCTCTTCTACCAGATCAACGCCGACCCGCGCACGGGCGGCCCGGCGGACGCGCAACGCTACTTCCGCTCGAAATACTACGGCCTCTTTGTCCAACACGACTGGAAGTATCGCCCCAACCTAACCTTGAACATGGGTCTGCGCTACGAGCTGTTCACGCCGCTCAAAGAGAAGAACGGGCAGTTGAGTAACCTCGTCTTCGGCTCGAACGGGCTCCAGAACGCGCGCCTTCAGGTCACGGAAGAACTGTTCAAGGCCGACCGCAACAACTTCGCGCCGCGGCTCGGCTTCGCCTGGAGCCCGGACTACGGAGACTCCTTCCTCGGCCTCTTCCGCGAGAACCGCGCCGTCATCCGCGGCGGCTTCGGCATCTCCTACAACCGCACGCCCAACGTGCTCTTCTCGAACACGCGCGGCAACCCGCCCTTCTTCGCGCGCTACCAGATTTGCTGCGGCACTTCGACGAGCGACTTCAGCACGCCTTTCGCGGGCGGGCAGATTCTCTACGCGCTCGGCGCGAACAACTCGCCCTTCAGCTACCCGATCAATCCCGCGCTCGCCGTCGGCATTGACCCGGCGACGGGCTCGGCGCGTGGCCGCTCGGTCGAGGTCTACGGCTCCGAGGCCGAAATCCCGAACGCCTACGTCTATACCTACTCGCTCGAAACGCAGCTCGAACTGCCGGGCAAATTCACCGCCGAGCTTGGCTATCAGGGAAGCTCCGGCCACAAGCTCATTCGCCTCGTCAACCAGAATTTCCTCTACCCCAATAACCCGGCCTTCTTCGCCGTCTTCTTCCCGCAACCCGATGTCAACTCGAACTACAACGGCATGAACGCGCGGCTCGGGCGGCGCTTCTCGGGCGGCACGAGTTTCGACATCTACTACCGCTTCTCGAAGAGCATTGACACGCTCTCGAATGAAGGCCCCGGCGCGGAGACCAACCAGACCTTCCCGCAGGACCTGCGCACCGAGCGCGGCCCCTCTGACTTCGACGTGCGGCACTATCTTGTCACTTCAGGCGTGTGGGAGCTGCCCTTCTTCCGCGGGCGCAATGATGTGGTCGGCAAAGTGCTCGGTGGGTTTCAACTGAGCGGCATCATGACGTGGCACACTGGCTTCCCGTGGACGGCCAAGACGGGCCAGTGCACCAGCACGCCCGGCGGCCCTTCGCTCTGCCCCGCGCGCCCGGCGCGTTACTTTGGCGGCGCGCTCGAAGACACGGACAACGAAGCCTTCATCCGACAGGGCGGCAACTTCCCCGGCATCCAGACAAACGGGAGACCATACTTCGACATTAACAATCCGGGCGGGCGTTTGCAGCCCGGGATAGGACGCAACACCTTCCGCGGGCCGCGCTACTTCAGCCTCGACCTGACGGCTGGCAAGAAGACCGGGCTCCCCGCCTTTATGGGCGAGGGGTCGTTCCTCGAGCTCCGCGCCAATCTCTTCAACGCCCTCAACAACCTGAACCTTTCGCCGCTCCGGTTCTTCGCCCCGGTCATCGAAAACCCCGACTTTGGTCGCTCGGAGCGTGGTCTCGCGGGCCGCGTCGTCGAACTTCAGGCGCGCATCAGCTTCTAGGAGAATCAGCAGCCCGACCGTGTGGGGAGGGCGCGGATCACAGACAAGAGGCAAGGGCCGGTTCAACCGGCCCAATTAATGCCGCGTCAGCGGTGAAAGTGAAAACCCGCATCAGCGGTTAAGGTGAAAACCCGCATCAGCGGTTAAGGTGAAAAGCCGCGTCAGCGGCGAAAGAATTTAGCCCACGGCGCAAGCCGTGGGAATCAAACATCAGAGCCCCGTGAGGGGCGAAAGAAATCCGACTCACATCAGTCGAGTCGGATTTCTTTCGCCCCTCACGGGGCTCTCAATATTTTTTGACGCCGGTTCCCACGGCTCACGCCCCTCGTCTAAGCTCTACCGCCCCTTTCAGGGGCTGTCGTTCAAGCCCTGTGCGGGGGCTCATTCGGTTTTGCCTTCGGGCGTCGTCGTCGGCTCCGCCGAGGGTTGCGGCAACGCGTCCTCGACCTGCTCTTCCCCGCCCTCGCCCCGACGCGCCTTGCGTTCCTCTTCCAGCCTCTTGAAGATCGCCAGCTCGCGCTCCGCCTCGTCCTTACGCTTCAGGCGCGAGTAGGCGATGAATAATTGATAACGCACGCCGGGGTCGCGCGCTCTGAGCCCCGCGCCGCGCTGGAGGACGGGTATCGCCTCCTCGTAGCGATGTTCTTTGACGAGCAGACGGCCCAGATCGTAATGCGCGTAGAAGTGCCTCCGGTCAAGCGATACGGCGCGGCGCAGGGTGCGCTCGGCCTCCTCCAGACGCCCGCGCTCGCCCACGACGAAGCCGAGTTGCGCGAGCGCGTCAACGCTGTCAGGACTGAGCGAGAGAGACTTCCGCAGCGATGCCTCCGCCGCTTCGTAATCGCCGCGGCCCCGCGCGGCGACGCCGACAAAGTAATGAGCCTCCACCGACTCAGGGAACTCCGCGGCGGCGCGGCGGAAAACCGCGAGCGCCTCTTCGTAGCGCACGAGCAGCATGAGCACGCCGCCCAGACGGATGTGATAGACGGGCTTCGACGCGTCCTGCGCGAGTGCGCGCGCGTAGAATTCAGCCGCGCCTTCGTAGCGGCGCTGGCGGCGCAGCTCTTCGGCGAGAGCGAAGTTCGCTTCGGGGAAGTTTTCGCGAATCGCCAGCGCGCGCAGCCAGTGCCCTGCGGCCTCTTCGCTGCGGCCCCGCAGGAGGGCGATTTGTCCGAGGTAGTAGTGAGGCTCGGCTGCGCCCGGCAGCAGACCGGACGCCGCGACGAGCGCGCGCTCCGCCTCGTCGAAACGGCGCAGGTAAAAGAGCGCGGCCCCGAGGTTGAGCGTCGCCTGCGGGTGGCCGGGCGCGTCCGCGAGCACCGACTCGAAGAGCCGCAGAGCCTCGGCGTGCCGCCCCGCGCGCGCCAGCAGGACGCCGAGGTTGGCGCGCGCCGCGACTGAACGCGGGTTGAGCCTGAGCGCCTCGCGGTACTCACGCTCCGCCTCCTTCAACTTCCCGCCCCGGTCGAGGATGAGGCCGAGAAGTCCGCGCGCGTCCGCGTTCGACGGCTGCTCTTTGACGGCGCGGCGCACCAGAGGCTCCGCCTCGGCGAACTTGTCCGCGCGCAAAAGCTCCAGCGCGTCGCGCAGCAATGCCGCGACAGTCTCGCGCTGTGCAGCGCTCGCGCCGGACTCTCTCACGGGCGGCGTTCGTCTCTGCCGCCGCTGCCGCGCGGGCGCAGGGATAAGCGAAATGAGCAGGACGAGCGATGCCAGAAACATCTGAAGCAAGACGCGCTTTCGCTGATGCGGCCCGCGCCGCGTCGCATCTCGTCGGCGCGGGCCGCAGCCGCGCACGGAATTTTCTTGCATCTTATTCCCGCTTTGTGTGCTCATCTCTGCTCGCGCCCGGTCAAAGTTCTATTATAATCAACCCGGCCCGCAGGGACGGGCACACTTTTCCCAAAACTTCGTTTATTTGAATCAACGCGCACGCCGACGTTCTGCGCCGCGCGCACAGCCTTGCGCCGGAGGGAGTCCAAATGTCTAAAGCCCAGCGAATGAGTTTAGCCCTCTTTCTCGTGCTCAACATTCTCGCGGCCCCCGTCGCTCAAGCGCAGAGGGCGCGGCGCGATGTTGAGCGCAGCATCGAAGCGCTGCTCGCGCGGATGACGCTCGAAGAGAAACTCGGGCAGCTCCAGCAACTCGACGGCCACGCCGACGGGCGATACAAGGACGAGCAGCCGGAACTCGTCCGCAAAGGGCTCCTCGGCTCGACTCTGAACGTCCGCGGCGTGCGGAACACGAACGAGCTGCAACGCATCGCCGTTGAGGAATCGCGCCTGAAAATCCCGCTCATCTTCGGCTTCGACGTGATCCACGGCTACCGCACAATCTTTCCGGTCCCGCTCGCCGAGGCGAGCAGTTGGGACCCGGCGAGCGTCGAGCGCGCCGCTCAAGTCGCGGCGGCTGAATCGAGGGCCGCGGGCGTCCACTGGACTTTCGCCCCGATGCTGGACATCGCGCGCGACGCGCGCTGGGGCCGCATCGTCGAGGGCTCGGGCGAAGACCCTTACCTCGGCGCGGCGCTGGCGCGCGCGCGCGTCCGAGGTTTTCAGGGCGCGGACTACAGCGCGCCCGACCGCGTCGTCGCCTGCGCCAAACACTGGGTGGCCTACGGCGCGGCTGAAGGAGGCCGGGATTACAACACGACGGAAGTTTCGGAGACGACCTTACGCGAAATCTACTTCCCGCCCTTCAGGGCCGCGGTCGAGGCCGGCGTCGGCACATTTATGAGCGCCTTCAACGACCTCAACGGCGTGCCCACTTCGGCGAACCCCTTCACGCTGACGCGCGTCCTGCGCGGCGAGTGGAAGTTCGACGGCTTCGTCGTCAGCGACTACGAATCGGTCAAAGAACTGATGAACCACAAGCTCGCCGACGGCGAAGCGGACGCGGCGCGGCTCGCGCTCGGCGCGGGTGTGGACATGGAGATGGTCAGCCGCCTCTACAACAAGCACGGCGCTGAGCTGCTCCGTCAAAACCGGCTCACGCGCGCTGAGATTGACGAGGCCGTGCGGCGTATCCTGCGCGTCAAGTTCCGCGCCGGGCTCTTCGATAACCCTTACGCCGACGAAGCGCGCGAGCGCGCCGCGCTCATGAATCCTGAGCATCAACGCGCGACGCGCGAGATGGCCGCGCGCTCGCTCGTGCTGCTCAAGAACGAGCGCGAGACTCTCCCGCTCGACAGGAACCTTCGTTCGCTGGCGGTCGTCGGCGCGCTCGCCGACTCGCAGCTCGACATGATCGGCTCGTGGTCGGGCGACGGGCGCAAGGAGGATGCCGTCACGCTCCTCGCCGCGCTGCGCGCGAAACTTTCGCCGCGCACCGAAATCAAATTTGCGAAAGGCTGCGACGCGCCCTGCGCCTCCGGCGAGGGATTCGACGAGGCCGTCCGCGCGGCGCGCGAGTCGGACGCCACAGTCGTCGTCCTCGGCGAGTCAGCGGACATGAGCGGCGAGGCCGCCTCGCGCAGTTCGCTCGAACTGCCCGGCAGGCAGACCGACTTATTGAAGGCGATTCACGCCGCGGGCAAGCCCTATGTCGTCGTGCTCATGAATGGGCGTCCGCTGACCATCAACTGGGCGGCGGAGAACTCGCCCGCCATCCTCGAAACGTGGTTCGCGGGCACGCAGGGCGGCCACGCCGTCGCCGACGCGCTCTTCGGCGACGTCAACCCCGGCGGCAAGCTCCCCGTCACGTTCCCGCGCGCGGTCGGGCAGATTCCGCTCTACTACAATCACAAGAGGACGGGCCGCCCATCCGACGCCAACAACAAGTACACTTCGAAGTATCTGGATGTCGCATGGACGCCGCTCTTCCCCTTCGGACACGGGCTCAGCTACACGCAGTTTCGTCTGACGGGTCTGCAACTGAGCGCGGCGCGCATCCCCGCCGACGGTCGCATGACGTTGAGCGTCGAGGTCGAGAACACGGGGCGTCGCGCGGGCGACGAGGTCGTGCAACTTTACCTCACGGACGCGGCTTCGAGCGTGACGCGCCCCGTCAAAGAGCTGAAGGGCTTCGAGCGCGTCACGCTCCGGCCCGGCGAGAAACGCCGCGTCCAATTCACGCTCGCGCCCGAGCATCTCGGCTTTTACGACCGCGAGATGCGCTTCCGCGTCGAGCCCGGCGCGTTCACGGTGACGGTCGGCAACAGTTCCGAAGGCGGTCTCACATCGAGTTTTGAAGTCTTCGAGCAGAGGACGCCGCGTCGAAGAGTATCGAGCGGTAGGGTTAATTGATGATACGCAGAGCGGGGGCAAGCCCCCTTCCCGACCATCGAGACAACGAAGCTCAAAAGTCACGGCGGAGGGATTCAGCTTTCGCAGCCTCGCAGGTCAGGAAGGGGGCTTGCCCCCGCTAAACTTGGAATTCAACTAACCGGTCCAAGTTTGCATTTAAGAAATGGGCACCTCCACGAGGCTCATACTCATGCTGAAACGCGCACACACAACTCACGCCTCGACAACTAAAGCGCGACTGCTCGCATTCGCCCTCCTGCTCTCGACTCTCTTCACGTGCGCGCAACTTTCGTCGGCCCGGCCAGCCTTTCAGCCTCTCACGCCCGCCGCGCAGTCTCAGTCCACGCGCCTCTCGGCTGAAGACGACGCGTTCCTCGAAGACCTTTCGCGCCGCGCGTTTCTTTATTTCAAGGAGCACGCAGACCCACAGACGGGCCTCGTGCTCGACCGCGCGCGCACGAGCGGCGAGGCGCACTCCGCGGGCCACCCGAGCCACGACATCACGAGCAGCGCGGCGACCGGCTTCGGCCTCACGGCGTTGTGCATCGGCGCGGAGCGGGGCTGGATTCCGCGCGCCGAGGCCCGCGCCCGCGTCGCCGCGACGCTCCGCTTCTACGCCGAACGCGCGCCGCAAAAAAACGGCTGGTTCCTGCACTGGATGGATAAGGCGACCGGCGAGAGGCGCTGGGGGAGCGAGTATTCTTCGATAGACACGGCGCTCCTGCTCGGCGGGGTCCTCGCGGCCCGCGGCTGCTTCCGCACGGACGCAGAAGTAGTCCGGCTCGCGACGAAGATTTACGAGCGCGTGGACTTCGCGTGGATGCTCGCCGGTCACCCGACGCTCCTCTCTCACGGGTGGAAGCCGGAGACGGGCTTTCTCAAAACCCGCTGGGACACATACAGCGAGCACATGATCCTTCAACTGCTCGCCATCGGTTCACCCACACACCCGATCACGCCGCGCGCATGGCGCGCGTGGAGCCGCAAGCGCATCACTTACGCGGGCCGCACATACCTCAACGACGGCCCGCTCTTCACGCACCAGTATTCGCACGCGTGGGTGGACTTCCGTGGCCGACGCGAAAGCCTTTATCCCTTCACGGACTACTTCGCGAACTCGGCGGACGCGACGCGCGCGCACAGGGACTTCTGCATCAGTCTGGCGGGCGAATTCCCCGGCTACACTGTGGACGTGTGGGGCATCACGGCATCGGACAGCGAGAAGGGTTACGTGGCGTGGGGCGGGCCTCCGCGCGACCCCGCGATTGACGGGACGGTCGTGCCGTGCGCGGCGGGAGGCTCTTTGATGTTCACGCCGGACATCACTGTGCGCGCCCTGCGCGCGATGAGGGAAAAATTCGGCGCGCGCGTCTACGGGCGCTACGGTTTCGCCGACGCCTTCAACCCGAACGACGGCTGGGTCAACCCCGATGTCATCGGCATCAACGTCGGCATCACTCTTCTCAGCGCCGAGAATCTTCGCAGCGGAAACGTCTGGCGTTGGTTTATGAGCAACGGAGAGATTCCGCGCGCGCTGCGTTTGGTCGGCATGGTTCGGACAAACGAGCCCCGAAGACGAGACATTAACGCACCGCGCGGCGAAAGATTCGGTAGCCCCATGCATCGAGCGCGACGGCAGGCAGGCCCGGCGTCCGGATTCGCGCGGCGCGCTCCTGCGGCGAGGCGTCGGGCCTGAGCGGCTCGCGCGTGTCCGGGGTGATGTCCGTGTAGGAAGCGCCGCCCGGCATCTCCAGCGTGCCGAAAAAAGGCTGCGACGAGAAGTTGATGGCGACGACGATCTCCTCGGCCCCCGCGCGACGCGCGAAGGTCACGGCGCGCGATTCGTCTGAGTTTCGGAGCCAGACCGTCTCGCCCTCGCGCAGGGCCGCGTTCGATTTGCGGAGCGCGATCATCCGCTGGTAGAAGCGCGGGAACTCGGGGCGGCGCTTGACGAAGGGCCAGAAAATCATCAGCCGCTCGAAGAGCGCGGGGTCGCCCGACTCCGCCGTGTCGCCCACCTCCATCCCGTTGTAGAGCATCGGCACGCCGTCGAGCGTGAGCATCAGGGCCGAGGCGGCGAGCGCCGCGGGCTCGCCGAAGCGCGCGACGGCGCGCCGCTCGTCGTGATTATCAGAGAAGCGCATGCGGAGTGCGCCGCGCGGGTATTTGGCGGCGTCCGCCTCCCACGTCGCGCGGAAGGCCGAGGCGGGCCGTCTGCCGTGCAGCACGTCGCCCAGAGTGCCGTGCAGGGGCCACGAATAGTCGAAGTCGAAGGCCCGCACCAAAAGCTCCGGCCTGTCCGACTCCGCGAGCATCGCGATCTCGGGCTTCACCTTTTCGAGCGCGGCGCGCGCATCCTCCCAGAAGTCCGTGGGCACTTCCGCCGCCACGTCGCAGCGGAAGCCGTCGAGGTCGAACTCGCGCACCCAGTGGACGAGCATGTCCGTCATGTACTTCCTGAGCGCCGGGTTGTCGTAGTTCAGCTCGGCCACATCCGTCCAGTCGTGCGGCGAGTTGATCTTGCCCGTCGCCCCGTCGCGGACGTAAAACTCCGGCGTCTTCATCAACACGCTGTCCCACGAAGTGTGGTTGGCGACGATGTCAATGATGACGCGCAGGTCGCGCCGGTGCGCCTCGCGGACGAGCCTCTTGAAGTCCTCCGCCGTGCCGTAGTCTGGGTTGACGGCGTAGAAGTCGCGCACGGCATAAGGCGAGCCGATTGTTCCCTTCTTCTTCTCCTGCCCCGTCGGGTGGATGGGCATCAGCCAGAGGATATTGACGCCCAACTCCTTCAGCCGGTCGAGCTGTTCGGTGACGCCCGCGAAGTTCCCCTTGTCCGAAAAGACGCGCGGGAAGATTTCGTAGACGACCCCGCCGCGCACCCAAGCGGGGATGTCCGCGCGCGCCGACTCTTTCGAGTAGTCACGCTGCTGCGTCTGCGCCAGTGCCACCGGCGCGACTCCCGCGACGATTACCGCCGCCAACGCAGCGCCGCGCAGCCGCGCACATAGTCCTTGAAATAGCATCACTGTTTTTCTCACTCTCGTCCGGCGTGGTTGACCGCGCTCTTTAGCGCCCCTTGCCTTCCTCGTCAATGAGCCCCGTGCTCGGGACGGGCTGCACTCCCTGCGCCACCAGCAGCGACTCTTCCTCGTCTCCCCGAATCACGGCGCGCTCCGGCACGTCCGTGTCGGCGGGTTCGCTGACACGCGTCACCAGCACGGCGGCGACCAACATGAAGACGCCGCCCATGAGCACGACGTAGAGCGGGCTGCGCGGGTTGTTCGCGCCAAAGACTCCGCGGATGATCGGCCCGAAGGTGAGTGCCTGAACGATCTCAGGGATGACGATGAAGAAGTTGAAGACGCCCATGTAGACGCCCATCCGCGCCGCCGGGAGCGAGGTTGAAAGGATGGCGTAAGGCATCGAGAGGATCGAGGCCCACGCCACGCCGACGCCAACCATCGAGAGCACGAGCATCCACGGGTTGCTGATGAAATAAATGGAGAGCAACCCGGCGGCCCCGCAGACGAGGGCGAGCGCGTGGACGAGTTTACGGCTCAAGCGGGCGGCCAGGAGCGGGAGCAGGAACGCGACGCCGAAGCAGGTGATGTTCATGAACGACATCGCGAAGCCGCCCCACTCGGCCCCGCGCGTGTAAGCTTCGGACTGCGGGTCGGTCGCGCCGAAGACATGGCGCGAAACCGCCGGGACGTAGAAAAGCCACATACAGAAGAGTCCCAGCCAAGTGAAGACCTGCACGGGCGCGAGTTGTCGCATCGTCAGCGGCATCTCGCGCAGTGCCGAGAAGATTTCCTCCATCCCCTTGCCGAAGCCCCGCTTCTCGCGCCGCATCCGCTCGAACTCCGCCATGTCCTCGGGCGGGTACTCTTTCGAGGTGAAGACCGTCCAGAGCACGGCGAGCAGAAACGCTCCGGCACCAATCTGGAAGGCGTACTTGATGGTCAGGGGGATGCCGCTCGGCGTGTTGCCCGTGACGCCGAAGTAGCGGAAGGCCAGCGGCAGCCAGCCCGCGAAGGTCGCGCCGAGACCGATGAAGAAGCTCTGCATCACGAAGCCCGTGGTGCGCTGGTCGGCGTTGAGCTTGTCGGCGACGAAGGCGCGGAAAGGCTCCATGCTGATGTTGATGCTGGCGTCGAGAATCCATAAGAGCCCCGCCGCCATCCACAGCGTCCCCGAGGTCGGCATGAAGAAGAGCGCGACGCTGGCGAGGAGCGCGCCGACGAGGAAATATGGACGGCGTCGTCCGAGCGGCCCCCACGTGCGGTCGCTCATCGAGCCGATGATCGGCTGTACGATGAGGCCCGTCAGTGGCGCGGCGAGCCACAGGATGGGGAGGCTATCAGGGTTCGCGCCGAGCCGCTCGTAAATCGCGCTCATGTTGCCGAGCTGCAAGCCCCAGCCGAACTGGATGCCCAAAAACCCGAAACTCATGTTCCAGATTTGCCAGAAGCTTAGACGGGGTTTCTCGCGCATGTCTTGTCTCCTTCGGAGAAGCTTTTAGCTGTTAGCTATTAGCTGTTAGCTTTTTACCGCTTGCAAACGTTGATGAGTTCAGTTCACCTGAATTGAGCGCCGCCCTTGTTTGGCTGATAGCCAACAGCTAATAGCTAACAGCTTTCAGCCAACAGCTATCTCGCGTAGATGTTGATGTCTTCCAGCACGACTTCGCGGTCGAGCGAGAGCGCGTACAGGAGCGTGCGCGCCATGTTCGAGACGTGGACGGAGCCGGGCCGGGGACTCGCCTCGGGCGTGGTATTCTCCACGTCCACGAGGCCGGGAAAGAAGTTGAAGACGCGGACGTTCGCGCCCGTCTTGCGCGCGTGGTCGCGCACCGATTCGGCGAAGCCCAAGAGGCCCCACTTCGACGCGCAGTACGAGGGCACGTCCGCATAGCCGTTCTTCCCGGCCTGCGACGAGACGTTGACGATGTCGCCGAAATCCCGCCGCGTCATTTCGGGGAGCGCCGCGCGCACCAGCCACATCGCGCCTTTGAGGTTCGTCTCCAGAACCTTGTCCCAGCCATCTTCAGTCAACTCCTCGATTGTTTCGGGGACGGCGAGGCCCGAATTATTGACGAGCACGTCGAGCGCGCCGTGACGCTCGACCGCGTGGCTGACGAGCGCCTCGCAAGCCCCACGCTCGCGCACGTCGAAGGCGTAGGGAAAGACGCGCTCCGCGCCCGCCGCCTCGTTCAACTCGGCAGCCGTCCGACGCAGCACCTTCTCACGCCGCGAGGCGATGACGACACGCGTGCCCGCCCCGGCCAAAGCCCCCGCGAAAGCGCGACCTATCCCTGTGCCGCCGCCCGTCACGACGGCGACCTGCTCCGACAGAGTTTTGGTTTTGAGCGCCATCAGCGTTCCCCTCGCCGCGCGCCTTCCGCAATAATCTTCGGCGGAGTATTGCCCGTCGTGGCAAAGAGGCTCGCCGAGCGCGCGGGCAGCGTCACCCTCACGCGGCCATGCGAGACACGCGTCGCGCCTTCGATGACGCCGAGCCTGTCCGTGAGGTTGTAGGCTTCAGGGACATTCGCTGCGCTGACATCGAACTCGAACGTCGCGGGCTTCGTGTCGTTGTTGAAAGCGATGATGACCGCTTCGCCGCCGTGCATGCGCGCGAAGACGGTCTGCTGCTCCTCATCATAGACGTGCAAAGTCTCGCCCTGACGCAGCGCGGGGAGTTCGGCGCGCAGGCGCGCGAGACGGCGGAGGTGGTTGAAGACATCGTTCTCGACCGCCGTGCGCCCGCCGCTCTCGAAGGCATTGCGCGCGTCTCCGGGGAAGCCGCCCGGAAAGTCACGGCGGTTGTCGGGGTCGCCGCCGCCCGGCATCGCCAGCTCGTCGCCATAGTAGAGGAGCGGAGTGCCGCGCGCCGTCATCATAAACGTCTGCGCGAGCTTGAGTCCCTCGACGGTCGCGCCCTTCTCGTTCATAAAGCGCTGCATGTCATGGACGCCGATGAAGGGCACGAGCACTCGCGGGTTCGGATAGAGATAGTCGTGCGCGAGCACCTGCGCGAGCTTGCGTACCGACTCGCCTTTGGCGAAGGCGTCGCGGACGGCGTAGAAGAGCGCGAAGTCGTAGACGGTGTCAATCCCTGTATCAATGCCGTCCTGACCGGCGCGGCCCTTCTGGAAGTAGGCGAGCAGCGCCGGGTCGCCGTCGAATAATTCGCCGAGGACATTGACCGAGCGGTACTCGCGTTTGATCGCCGCCGACCAGTCGCGCCAGAAGTGGCGTGGGACGTGCGGCAAAGTGTCCATGCGGACGGCGTCGAAGCCGACCTGACCGAGCCACCAGAGCGTGTTCTGGACGAGGTAGCGGCGCACCTCTTCGTCGTCCTGATTGAGGTCGGGCAGGATGTCTATGAACCAGCCTTCGAGGTTGCGTCGGCGCGTCGCGTCCGAAGCGTGCGGGTCCATCGTCGTCCACTTCTGCCAGTTGTTCGAGAGGTGATTCTCGATTGTCCCGTAGAACCACGTCGGCGTCGGTCTGTCCGTCGCCCACGGATGATACGGGCTCGTGTGGTTGGCGATCTGGTCCTGAATCACCTTGAGGCCGAGCGCGTGCGCCTTGTCAACCAGCTCGCGCAAACGTCGCATGTCGCCGTAGTGCTCTTCGACGCCGTAGAAATCAATCGCGCCATAGCCGTGATAGGCGGTCGTCGGTCGCTTCGGCCCGCCCTCCGTCTCAGGGTAAACTTCTTTCTCGTCGAGGCGGTCGGTGTTGTCGTAGACGGGGTTGATCCAGATGGCCGTCACGCCGAGGTCTTTGAGATAGGGCAGGCGGTTGATGATGCCCTGAAAGTCGCCGCCGTGATAGAAGCGTCCCTTCGTGCGGTCGTAGAGGCCGGGCGACTTCGAGGGGTTGTTGTTCGAGGGGTCGCCGTCACTGAAGCGGTCGGGCATGATGAAGTAGATGACGTCGTCGGTGGTGAACCCTTGAAAGCGCCCCTGCCGTGCGAGCGGCGCGGCGAGCTCGAAGGGAGCTTCCGCCGTCGAGCCCCCGGCGCTGACGCGGAGGCGTCGCGGGCCGGGCGCGGCGTTTGGCTCGATGTGCATGTCCACGAAGAGGTACGTGCCCGACTCGTTGACGCGCGTGAGCCCGGTCTTGAGACCTGCTCCGACGGCCTCGACGCGCGCGCCGTGCAGGTTCCGCCCGCGCAGCATCACGCGCACCGGGTTGATTGAATGACCGGCCCACCACGAAGGCGGGTCAACCTTGAACACCTCCGGCCCGCCCTGCGCGACGCAGACGGAGGCAGCCATGAAGGCGAACGTCAGGAGGAGCGAAAGTCGCCCGAGCATTCGAGACGCTCTGCCGTCGAGAGTTGCTTGAAAGTTGTTTCCCATAAATTATCAGCCGTCAGGCTCAACCCCAGTTCTGCTTCGACTCGTAGCTCTCCGCCGTCTGCTCCGACCTCTCCGAGATGGGCGGGTAACGTCCGTACAGCTCCGCCATGTGCCGCAGCCGCGCGCTCAGCTCCGTCGTGAGGTCGCCGGAGCGGAACCGCCAGCTCCAATTGCCGGACATCGTGGCGGGGATATTCATGCGCGCCTCCGACCCGAGGCCGAGGATGTCCTGGAGGGGGACGAGCACCGTGTCGGCGACCGAGGCGAGGACGGTGCGGATGAAGTCCCAGTGAATCTCTCGCCCGTCGGAGCGGAGGTAGCGGAGGCAGAAAGCGCGCTCGCGCTCGATCTGCGCGGCGCTGCGCACGGATGAAGTGCCCCCGGCCTCGCTCCGGAACCAGCCGACCGCCGTGTCGTTGTCGTGCGTCCCCGTGTAGGCCACACTGTTGCGGACATAATTGTGCGGCAGGTCTTTGTTTGAAGGATCGCCGCCGAAGGCAAACTGGAAGATACGCATCCCGGGGAAATCGAACTCGTCGCGCAGGGCGATGACGTCGGACGTGATGAAGCCGAGGTCTTCGGCAATGATGGGGAGCCGTCCGAGCGCCTCTTTGACGGCGCGGAACAGCTCCGCGCCCGGAGCGTAGACCCAGCGCCCGCGCTCGGCGGTCTCGTCGCCGCCGGGTATCTCCCAGAAGGCCGCGAACCCCCGGAAGTGATCAATGCGGATGATATCAACGAACTGCAAGGTGGCGCGCACGCGCTCGACCCACCAGCGGAAGCCATCCTCGCGCATCCTCTCCCAGTGGTAGATGGGATTGCCCCAGAGCTGCCCGGTGCGGCTGAAGTAGTCGGGCGGGACTCCGGCAACCGAGAGCGGACGGCCCAGCCCGTCGAGCTTGAAGAGCGCGGGGTGCGCCCACACGTCCGCCGAGTCGTGCGCGACGAAGATGGGGATGTCGCCGACGACACGGATGCCCTTCGCGTGACAGTAAGCGCGCAGCCGCGACCACTGGCGGAAGAAAAGATACTGCGTGAACTCGACCGCCTCGATTTCCCCGCCGAGCCGCGCGCGCGCGGCGTCGAGGGCCGCGGTCTCGCGCCTGATTAAATCCGCCTCCCACTCAGTCCACGCCACCTCGCCGCGCTCGGTCTTGAGCGCGCGGTAGAGCGCGTAGTCGTCGAGCCACACGGCGGCCCGCAAACGGAACTCGGCGAACTCCGCGCGGGCGGCGGCGGCGTCTCCCGCGCGCTTGAAATTCTCGTAAGCCTTCGCGAGCAGGACGGCCTTGAACCGGATGGCGCGACCGTAATCAACGTGTGCGTCCTCGAACGCAGGGGCTTCCGCCAAATCTTCGCGCGCGAGCAAGCCCTGCTCGACGAGCAGCTCGGGGCTCACGAGCAGAGTGTTCCCGGCGAAGGCCGAGAAGCACTGGTAAGGCGAGTTGCCGTAGCCTGTCGGCCCCAGTGGGAGCACCTGCCAGAGCGTCTGCCCCGACGCCGCCAGCCAGTCCACGAAACTGTATGCCTCACGCCCCAGATCGCCGACGCCGTGGCGACCCGGCAGTGATGTCGGATGCAGAAGGATTCCACTTGCTCTCGGAAAGCTCACGTCAAACTCCTTAAAAAGCCGTGACGGGTAAACCGTGACAG
>JAIVJM010000109.1 GCA_020199995.1 Acidobacteriota bacterium
GCCTGAAATTCTTTCGCCCCTCCGGGGCTCTCTTACATTTTTGTATCGAACGTACCCACGGCCCGTCGCCGTGGGCTAAATTCTTTCGCGCCTCCGGCGCTTTCAATCCGGAGAGGCATACGACCTTCCGACTACTATCTACTGCTCACCGCTCACTGCCTTCTGCTCACCGCTCACCGCTCACTGCTTTTTAGAGACGATGAGCGGGTTGGATTCAAGCTCGCGACGGTAGAAGGCGCGTGGGCGCTGGAGGCTCTTTTCGTCGGGGGCGGCGTCCTTGGCCGTGCCGCCGGTTGAGATGAAAGCGAGGTTGACGCCGAGGCCGCGCGCCTGTCGCATCTTCTCCAACTGCATCTGCGGGACGCGCTCGGCGGCGAAGTCGAGCCACTCTTTGGCGACGAGCGTCCCGTCCTTCGGTTCGCTGTCGGCCTCGCCCTTCTTCAAGCCCTCTTCGACCAGCGCGTAGGTCAAAAGGCCGTGGCCGAGCTGTGCCGCTTCGAGCGCCGCCTGATAACTCTGCGCCGCCGTCAGGATGTACATCCCCTTCTCGTAGGCCAACTGCGCGAGCCCCTTCGAGTTCATCGGCCCGCGCCGCTTCTCTTCGGCTTCCAGAGCCTGCCCGGAGTTGCATGCGTCAATGACGAGCAGAAGCTGCGCCGCGTCGAGCCCTTCGATGGCGCGCTCCAGCTCTTCGTCGGAGATGCTGTGCGAAAGCATCGTCTGGAGTCCTGCTTCGTCAAGGTGGTCGCGCCCGCCCGCATAGCCGAGGTCGTGCGGGATGAGATAGAAGCGATCCCTCTGCGCCGTGCCGTGGCCCGCGAAGTAGACGACGACCACGTCTTCGGGCTGCGCCTGCCTCAACGATTCGAGGCTTTTCGGCGCGCCCGCAGCGAGAGCTTCGCCGCTCCCCGCCAGACGCTTGAGAGCGGCGAGGATGTTTGCCTTCGTCGCCTCCGCGTCGAGCAGCGGGACGACCTCGACGCGCTCGTAGCGCGCGAGCTGCGTCTGCTGTCGCCTGACCTCCTCGCCGAACGCCTGCGCGTCGGCGACGGCGTACTTGAGGTTGTACTGCGCGTTGGCGTAGGTGTTGACGCCGACGGCGAGGATGTAGGCCGTGCCCGCGCGCTTGAGCGAGGCCGCGCCCGCGAAGGCGGTCGAGGCGTCGGCGCTCTTGACGTTGTCGCGGTTGAAGGCGTAAGCGGTGAGACGGTTCTCTCCGGCGACGACGGGGATCGAGGCTTCGAGCGTGGTGGCCGCCTGCCCCTTGAGCACGTCGCCGCGCCAGACCTTGACGAGCGAGCCGTTGCGGAAGAGCCGCACGTCTTTAGCGCCCGCCGGGGCCTTCGTGATGTTGACTCGCACGCCGACGGTGCGCGAAGAGACGGGCGCGCCCGCCGCCGCCGCCGATGCCGCGCCCGCGTCGAGCGTCAGTTCGGGCTGTCGGCGGTCGAGCTGCGAGATGTCGCGCGGCGCTTTGGGCCTCTGGCCCGCGACGAGGTCGGCGAGCAGTCCGGGGTAGAAGAACTCGTTGAAGAAGGTTTCGACGGGCGCGACGTCGAAGGTGTTCTGCGAGAAGCGCCAGAGGATTTGATCCCACGCGGCTGGCGAGCCGTCGAAGAGCCCGTCGGGAGTGACGACGAGCCAGTCGCCGCCGTCGTAGAGCGAGATGAGCGTGGCCAGCCTCTCGCCCGTCTTCACGTCCCAGAGCTGTGTGCTGCCGTCTTCGGCGGTCGCGGCGAGCACCGTGCCCGAGGGGTTGAAGGCGAGTGAGGTGGCGGTCGAGTTCTGGCCCGACAGCGCGCGCAGCTCGCGCCCCGTCCCCGTGTCCCAGAGTTTGAGTGTGCCGTCCGTGCCCGCCGAGGCGAGCAGCCGCGCGTCGGCGCTGAAGGCTACGGCGCGCACCTCGCCCGCGTGGCCCGCCAGCGCAAACAACTCCCGGCCGCCCCCCACGTCCCAGAGCTTGACGGGGCCGCTGACCTTCATGCTGCCCATCATCTCCTTCATCAACGCCTGCGGGTCGGGCATGGCGACGGCGGGCGCGCCCTTACCCCTGCGCGCGCCGGACATCGCCGCGCCCATCGCCGCTGACATGTCGAGGCCGCCTTCGACATGCTTGCCGCCCGTTGCGAGCAGCCGCCCGTCGGGGCTGAAGGCGACCGAAGAGATGCTCGTCCCTCCGCCGAATGCGCCCATCGAGGGCATGCCGAACATGCCGGGCGCGGCGGCCGGAGTGTCGCCGGCCCATCCGCGCTGAAGGCGACCTGCCTGACGAAGGAAAGGGCGTACGGGTTCCCGCTACCGGGCGTGTTGATGGTGCGCACTTCGAGCCCGCTGCTTGTGTCCCAGACCCTGACCTGTCCGCCGCGGCCCGCGCCCAACCCGCGGTTGTTCGTCTGGGCCATCGCGTCCTGCATGGCCTTCATGGTGGCGCTCGGGTCTTTCTGCGCTTTCTTCATGGCCTCTTTCATGGCCTTCTGCGTCTCTTCGTCGTCGTCGCCCTCGTCCTCGTCCGTCGGCGGGGGGGCCTGCGTCCAGTTGGTGGGCATGTTGGCCGAAGCGATGAGCCGCCCGTCGGGGCTGAAGACCGCGACGAGGGGCATGCCCTCCTCGGCGGGGGCGAGTGTGTGCAGGCGGCGGCGCGTCGCCGCCTCGTAAAGCTCGATGCGGTTGTCGCGCATGGTGCGGCGCGCGAGGAGCCGCCCGTCGGGGCTGAGGCTTTCGATGAAAACGCCGGGGTCGGACGCGGACGCGCGCACGCCGCGGCCCGACGAAACGTCCCAGACGGTCTTTCCGCCCGCGTAGAGCCGCGTGCCGTCGGGGCTGAAGCGTGCGTCGAAGGCGTGGTTGGTGTGGCCGGCCAGCGTCAACGTGCGGCGCGGGCCGGTCGTCTCCCAGAGGTGGAAGCTCATGTCGCTGCCGCCCGTCGCCAGAAGCCGCCCGTCGCGGCTGTAGGCCGTCGAGACGATGAGCAACTCCGGCGTGAATTGCGTGCTGCTTGCGGGCACTTCCAAGGAGCGCAGCTCGGCCCCCGTCGCGGTGTCCCAGAAGCGCATCGTGTTCCCAACGGCCAGCGACAGCACGCGCCCGTCCGGGCTGAAGGAGGGGATGACGAGCTTGTTGGTCGGAACCTTCGGGACGAGGACGCGCCCCTTCGACTTGGCCGACAAGTCCCAGAACTTGATCTGTGTTCCCGCGTCCGACGAGAAAGTCTGCGCCGCCGCGACCAGTCGCCCGTCGGGCGTGAAGGCGAGGTGACTGCTCCCCATTCCGCGGAAGTCGTCCGGCAGGGCGACGCTGCGCGCCTCCCGCGCGGTCGCGAGGTCGATGAACTTGACGGCGAGCTTGGCAGGCTGTTTGGGGTCAGAGGCGACGACGGCCAACTGCGCGCCGTCGGGCGTGAGCGTGAAGCCGACCGAGACGGGCCCGCCGCCCGCGCCGAGCGTCAATTCGAGCGAGCCGGCCTGCTGCCCGGTCGCCACGTCCCAGAAGGTGACGCCCGTGCCGAAGGACATCAGCCGCCGCCCGTCGGGGCTGAAGGCCATCGCGACGACGCCGAGCACAGCGCCGGGGGCCGCGCCGATAGTGCGCAGCTCGCGCCCACTGCCTACGTCCAGAAGCTTGATCGAGTTGTCCGTGCCGCCGAGGGCGAGCGTGCGCCCGTCCGGGCTGAAGGCGAGCGACGAGACGCCGACGAGCATGCCGAAGAAGCCCGCGCCGCTGCTGCCGAAGACCGTCCGCAGCTCGCGCCCCGTCGCCGTGTCCCAGAGCTTGACCTGGCTGCTGTTGAAGACGCGCGTCGCCAGCAGTCGCCCGTCGGGGCTGAACGTCATGCCCGTCAGGCCGCCTATCGTGTAGCCCGTTTGCAGGACGATCTCGGGACGCGCGGCGCGGGCCTTGACCTCTTCCGGCGAAGCGGGCTTCGCCACCTCTGTCCTGACACCGAGGCCGCGCTCGTCCTTCTGCTGCGGCGTGTTCTGCGCGCCCCCACTGGTGGGAACGAGAGAGCAGAGCGCGAGCGCAAAGAAGACGAAGGACAAGAGAGCGGCTTGACGCAAAAGCGGCGTGCGCGGATTGTTTCTGATGGATTGCTTCATGAAGGGAAACCTCTGGACGGCGTGTGGTTTTCAATGCCGAGGGAGATTCGGCGGCTTGCTCGAGGGCTTTAATTTAGAGGCCCAGCGCCCCACGTGTCAACGTCTTCAAAACGATGGCAAAGCCCCTCAGGGGCTAAAGAACTTAGCCCACGGCGTGAGCTGTGGGCTAAGTTCTTTCGCCCCTCAGGGGCTTTGGGCGTATGGCAAATCTTACTGTCGGGCGCTCAAGGTCGTCGCGGTCGTCGCGGCGGCAGCAGCGTCCCGTATCCCTCGCGCCGCTGTTCTTCGAGGATTCTGCGCCGCAGCACCCGCGCCCTCACCCTCAGGCTTCCGCCCGCTAGCGGAGCATCTTCAGGTTGTAGACGTCGGCGAGCGTGTTGAGTTCGATGCGGAGGAGCGCCCACTGGCGCTCGGTCTCGCCGCCCATCCGTCGGCGTTTCATCACCTTGTCGATCTCGTTGGCGATGTTGAGCGTGCGCGAGACTTCGGGGCGCGTGGCGAGGTAGCTCTCCTTACGGTCGAACTCGCGGCGCAGGTCGTCGAGCGATTTTTCGAGGCTGCGCGCCCGCTCGTTGAGGTTATCTTCACGTCGCGTGCCGTCGAGCCCGCTGCGGTCGAGCGCCTTGTCGAACAGCTTGATGAAATCGTCGCTGCGGTTCTCGACACGCCTGATGATGATGCCGACCTCGGCTTTCGTGTAGCCGCGCGCGCGGGGGGGCTGGCGACGGCGCTGCGCCCCGGCGTCCGCCTGCATGGCGCAGACGACGCAGACGACGGCCAGCGCGACGAAAAATTTCGACAGTTGGTTTCGCATCAATGATCTCTCCTTCTCAAGTTGATTACCGGGCGGCGTGGCTAACGAGGAGAGAATCACGCTACGCGCCTTTTCCGAGCACCCGAGGCGTCGCTTCGGCCCCGCACTCGGCCCGCCCCGTTTAGACGCGTACCGGCCCCGGTTGGTCTGACAAATCAAAAGGCCGTCAATCGTCAATCGTCAATCGTGAGACGTAGGCCAGATCGAGCGCCGCCGCGCCGTCGCGTCTCACCGACTGCGCCTGCATGATGAAGTTGGCGAAGCGGCGCGCGAAATCGGAGCGCTGGCGCACGTCGTAGGGAAAGCCCGTGCAGACCAGCGCGCGGTTGAGATCATCGGTCTCGGAGACGCGGATGCGCCGCCCGTTCAAGGTCGCGCCCTCGCCGCGCTCGGCGGCGAACAACTCGTCGCGCAGAGGGTCGTAGACGACGCCGACGATGACTTCGCCGGCGCGCTCTAAAGCTATCGAGACGCAGAAGACCGGATAGCCGTGCGCGTAGTTCGTCGTCCCGTCGAGCGGGTCAATGATCCACTTGTACTCGGCCTCCGCGCCTCCGGCGGTTTCGACCTCGCCCGCCTCCTCGGCCAGAATCGCGTGGCGCGGGAAGTAACTCCGGATGCGCTCGACGATGAGGCGCTCGGCGGCTAAATCGGCCTCGGTCACGAGGTCAATGTCGCCCTTGTTCATAATCTGAATGGAGCGCCCGTAGCGATCCGAGAGGATGCGCCCGGCGTCGCGCGCGGCTTGAATGGCGAAGTTGAGCATAGTAAGCAGTGAGCAGTAAGCAGTGAGCAGTGAGCAGTGAGCGGTAAGCAGTGAGCAGTAGAAGACAGTTTTAACTGCTCACTGCTTACTGCTTACCGCTTACTTTAAAATCGCCACAACTCCCGTTTGAACGGGGCCGCCCGTCACTTCGATGTCACGGTCTCCGACGTAGACGTTGATCTCGGAGCGGACGCCGAACTTGCCTTCGAGGTAGATGCCGGGCTCGATGGAGAAGGAGGTGCGCGCGATGATGCGGCGCGAATCCCTCGTCTCAAGGTTATCAATGTGCGCGCCGTTGCCGTGTACCTCTTCGCCGATGGAGTGGCCGGTGCGGTGCGTGAACTGCTCGCCGAAACCCGCGCGCTCGATAACACCGCGAGACACATCGTCAACCTGCGCGCCGCGTATGACTTTACCGTCGCGCGTGGCAGCGCGGACGAAGTCGGTCGCGCTGTCGCGCGCCTCTCGGACGATGTTAAAGATGCGTGTGTACTCGGCGGGCACGGTCTCGCCGACGTAGCCCGTCCAGGTCTGGTCGGCGTAGACCGCGCCCGGTCGTTTGAGCTTCGCCCAGACGTCGAAGAGGACGAAGTCGCCGCGACGGATGGGCGAGTGCGTCTTCGAGTCGGGCTGGTAGTGCGGGTTCGCGCTGTTCGCCCCGACCGAGACGTTCGGCGGGTCGTTATCGCTCGTCAAGCCCTCCTCCTCGTAGCGGCGCACCATGAACTGCTGGATGTCGTACTCCGTTGTCGGTTCATTCGCACGGACGCGGCGCGCGATCTCGGCGAAGGATTCCATGATGATGCGGTGAATCTTGTCGGCGGCTTCAGTGTGCGACGCGTGCTGCTCGGGCGTCCACACGGCCTCGAACTGCTGGACGAGGTCGGCGCTCGTGACGATGTTCGTGCCGGGGAACGAGCGCACCAGCTCGATGGTTCCGGCGTCAACGCGCGAGACGTAAGGGATGTCGTTCTGCGGCGAATACTGCATCGCGATCTGGCGGAGCACGACGCGGCGGCTCTTGAGTCCGCCCGTGGCCAGCGCCTCGCGCACGGCGGCGTGGAGCTCCTGCCAGCGGCGGTAGATGACTTTCCTGCCGGGAAGCTGATCGAGCTTGAACCGCTCGATGGAGTGGACGATTTTGACGGGCTCGCCGACGACGGGGATGAAGTAGAACCAGCGCCGCGTCGTGAGGCTCTTGTCGTCGAGCCGGAGGAGAAAGAGAAAGAGCAGCGCGGTAGTGATTGAGAGTCGCTTCATGGTGAACCGTGTTTCTTAGTCTGCGTTTCAAAAACTTCTGCCGTGCTTTATTTTGTCCGCGTCTTGATATAACACAGACTCAATTCGACGGCGACGCGGGCGCGGCCAGTCGTCGCTCGGCGAGCTTCAGAATCTCGCGCACCTGTTGATCCCAGTAAGGCCAACTGTGGTTGCCGGGGAGCTGGCGATACTCGTGCGGAATCTTCTTTTCCATCAGCAGCCCCGACAACGCGCGGTTGTCGGCGGCGAGAAAATCCTCGGTGCCGCAGTCGAGATAAAAGAAGGGAAGCGCCGGGATGCGCGCGGGCGTCATCTCGCGGACGAGCCGGTAGATGTCGTTGGCGGGCCGCGTGGGGCTGTCCGCCGGGCCGAAGACGCGCGTGATTGAAGGCCTGACGAACTCCGGCAGGGGGTCTTCCGGCTTCCACGAAGCGGCGGAGAACGCGCCGCTCATCGAAGCGGCGAGGGCGAACTTCTCGGGGTGCTTGAGCCCGAACTTGAGAGCGCCGTAGCCGCCCATCGAGAGGCCGGCGACGGCGCGGCCTGCGCGCGCCTCGTTGGTGCGGAAGCGGCGCTGCACGTCGGGTATCAACTCCTCGACGAAGTAGGTCTCGAACTTATCCATGGGGACGGTCGCGCTGTCCGTGTACCAGCCGTCTTTGCCTTCGGGCACGACGATGATGAGCCGGTACTGCGCCGCGTGTTCGGCCAGTCGCGCGCGCACCGAGACCCAGTCGCGCGCGCCCCCGCCGAGCCCGTGGAGAAGATAAAGCACGGAGTAGCGCGTCTTCGCGGCGGCGGTCTGCGCGTAGTCCGTCGGCAGCACCACGTTGTACGCGAGCGGCTTGCCGATGAGCTTGCTCTCGAACGCCACGGCCTCGACACGCGACGGCGCGGCGGGCGCGGGCGCGGCAGTTTGTGCGCAAGCCGCGGGCGCGGATATGAGCGCCGGCAGCAGAAGCAACAAAAACAAAATCTTCACGTCTCTGATTCTGCGATTCATCAATCCTCCCACTCATCGTCGCCTGATTTCAGTTCCGTCAATCCTTCTCCAAACTTAACCCGCCTGACCCAACGCCGCGAGGCGCGCCGACTCTTCCTCCTGCTTGCGCCTGAGCCCTTCGCGCCCGTCGTAGCGGATGAAGGCGGGCAGCGCCAGCGCCAGCAGCCCTGTGCCGAGCACGCAGAGCACGCCGCCCGAGACGATTGACGCGCGCACGCCGAAGAGGCTCGCGGCGACGCCCGCCTCCGCGTTGCCGAGCAGCGGCCCCGTCGTGTAACTCACCATCTCGATGCCCGCCAGCCGCCCGCGCAGGTAGTCCGGGATGGTCTGGTTCCAGATGGTCTGCCGGAAGAGCCCGCTCACCATGTCGGCCCCGCCCGCGAGCGCGAGGCAGATGAGCGCCAGCCACAAATCTGTCGCGAATCCGAACCCGATAATTGCGAGTCCCCAGCCCGCCGCGGCGAAGGCGACCGCGCGCCCGTGACGCCGGACGCGCCGCGTCCAACCCGAAGTGAGCGTCGCGCAGAGTGAGCCGACCGCCGGGGCCGCATAGAGCAGCCCGACCGCCGCGCCGCCGCCGTGGCCCTCGGCGATGGCCGGGAAGAGCGCCATCGGCATCCCGAAGAACATCGCGTTGATGTCAACGAGGTAAGTCCCCATCAGCTCGGGGCGGCTGCGCGCGTAGCGCAGGCCCTCGACCACCGAACGCACGCTCGGGCGGTCGGCGTCGGGCGGCGGCGGCACGGCCCTCATCATCCACAGCGCGACGAGCGAGACGACGAACGTCAGGAGGTCAAGCGAGTAGGCAAGCGCCGGGCCGAAGGTCACGACCAGCAGCCCTCCGAGCGCCGGCCCGACGATCATCCCTGTGCTTCCGCCGAGCGACTTGAGCGCCGAGGCCGAGGGCATCAGCTCGGGCGGCACGAGTCTGGGAATGAGCGCGTCGAGCGAGGGACGTTGCAGCCCGTTGAGCGCCGCGAAGAGCGCCGCGCAGAAGAAGAGTACCCACACACGCGGCTGCGGCAGAAGCGAGTTGACAATCAGAACCCCCGTGCCCACGGTCAGCAGAAAGTCCGTCCACAAAACCATCCGGCGGCGGTCAACATAGTCGGCGAGCGCGCCCCCGACGAACGCCATCAGAAGAATCGGCACGAACTCGACGATGCCCATCATCCCGACCGCGAAAGAGGATTTCGTTAAGTGGTAGACCTGCCACGGCAGCGCCACAAAGGTCATCATCGAGCCGAAGAACGAGACGGTCTGCCCCGCGTACAAGAGGCGGAAATCGCGCGAGACCCTGAGCGGCGTGACGTCCACGACCAGCGCGCCTAAGAGCTTCCGCGCCCGCCCGCGCCCGCGCTCGTCGCCGCCGTGGCGCGTGCCCGCCTCCGTCGCGGCCAGCGGGTCGGGCGTGAGGTGCGTCGAGGCTTGCGCCGGTTGTTTGTCTGCGGAATCGGCTGGCATGCGACGATGAGCAGGGGGCGTGTGTTTCGTCGGCGTCGAAATTGAGACGTGCCGGCAGAGGCATTCAAACTTACTCCGCACGTGTGACTTGTCGGATGTGCGCCGCCGGGGCGTCAGCACCAAAACCTGTGGGGGCGAATGTCAGATGTCGTTTTCGGAGATGCCGGCTTGCTTCATCAGGTGCCTGAGCAGCCCCACCTTGAGCGGCTGGTTCCCGTGGACGGGTACGGAGATTCTCACGACGCTTCCCGCTCTGCCGTAGATGTGATGGCTACCCTGCACACGAAGCAACTGCCAGCCACCACTCTCGAGAACTTTTACAAACTCCTTGCCGGAGACCGACTTCATACCGCGATCTCCAACACGCGGTCACGTTCGTTTATCTGCCCCGGCGGCACGTCTACGGCTAAGCACCCCTCAACCGCCTCGTAGAGATTCTGGAGCAATTCTTCAAAAGACTCGCCCTGCGTGGCACAGCCCGGAATGCTCGGCACTTCCGCCCAGTAGCCCCCTTCTTCCGCCTCGTGCACGATGACTTTTAGTTTCATGTTCGTGATTATAGAGCTAACGCAATCGAATTTCGATGTTAATGATAGCTCCATCCCCTCGCTCACCGATTCAACTCGGGGGCGATTCCCCGCTTGCCTCCAACATCGGAATCTTAACGCCTTTCTCTCTTGCTGTCTCTTCCGCCTCTGCGTAGCCCGCGTCAACGTGGCGCGCAACGCCGAGGCCGGGGTCGTTGGTGAGGACGCGATTGAGACGCTTCGATGCGTCGGGCGTGCCGTCGGCCACCGAGACCTGACCGGCGTGCAGAGAGTAGCCGATGCCGACGCCGCCGCCGTGGTGAAAAGAGACCCACGACGCGCCGCTTGCGGTGTTGAGCAGAGCGTTTAAGATGGGCCAGTCGGCCACGGCGTCCGAGCCGTCGCGCATCGCTTCGGTCTCGCGGAAAGGCGAGGCGACACTCCCTGTGTCGAGGTGGTCGCGCCCGATGGCGACGGGCGCTTTCAAGTCTCCGCGATGGACGAGATCGTTGATGCGTTCGCCCATCTCGGCGCGCTCGCCGTAGCCGAGCCAGCAGATGCGCGCGGGGAGTCCCTGAAACTGCACGCGGTCGCGCGCGAGCCGGAGCCAGCGGTTGAGCGTCGCGTCCTCGGGGAAGAGTTCGAGCGCGAGGTCGTCGGTGCGGCGGATGTCTTCGGGGTCGCCTGAGAGCGCCACCCAGCGGAAAGGCCCCTTGCCCTCGCAGAAGAGCGGGCGGATGTATTCGGGAACGAAGCCGGGAATCTCGAAGGCGTCGGAGCACCCGGCGTCAAAAGCGAACTTGCGGATGTTGTTGCCGTAGTCGAAGGCGACCGCGCCCGCACGCTTGAGGTCCAGCATGGCCGAGACGTGCCGCGCCATCGAGGCGGTCGAGCGTTCGACGTAAGTTTTCGGGTCAAAGCGTCGAAGCTCTTCAGCCTCTTCGAGGCTCAATCCTTCGGGCACATAGCCGTTTAAGGGGTCGTGCGCGCTCGTCTGGTCGGTGACGGCGTCCACGCGCACGCCTCGACGGACTAACTCGGGCAAGACCTCGGCGCAGTTGCCGACGAGCCCGACGGAGACGGCCCGCTGCTGCTCCAACGCGTCTTCGCAGATGCGCAGCGCTTCATCCAAATCGAGTGCAAGGAGGTCGCAGTAGCGTTCGCGGACGCGCCGCTCGATGCGCGCGCGGTCGCAGTCTACGCCGAGGAAGACCGCGCCGTTTAAGACCGCCGCGAGCGGCTGCGCGCCGCCCATCCCGCCCATCCCGCCCGAGACCACGAGGCGGCCTTCGAGGCTCCCGCCGAAGTGCCGGTCGGCCATCGCGGCGAAGGTCTCGAACGTGCCCTGCACGATGCCCTGCGTCCCGATGTAAATCCAAGACCCGGCGGTCATCTGCCCGTACATCATCAGACCTTTACGTTCTAGTTCGTGGAAGTGCTCCCAAGTGGCCCACGCGCCGACGAGGTTCGAGTTGGCGATCAAAACGCGCGGCGCGTAATCGTGCGTGCGGAAGACCGCGACGGGCTTCCCCGACTGGACGAGCAGCGTCTCGTCGTTCTCGATTGCCTGCAGCTCGCGCACGCTGGCTCGCGTCTCGCAGGTCGTAGATTACATCTTCTATGTCATCTACGGGCTGCTCGCCATCAGGCTCATTCTCGCCCTGCTCGCGGCCCGCCGCACCGCCGGCTTCACGCAGTTCATCTACTCGGTTACCGACATTTTCTACGCTCCGTTCCGCGGTATCGTGGCGGAGCCGACCGCCGAGGGCGGCTATAAGCTCGCGCTCTCGGTCGTCATCGCGATTATCGTCTACGCGCTGCTCCACCTCGGCATCAACGGGCTGCTGCGCCTCTTCGCGCACCGCAAGACGGCGATCTAGAAGTAGGATTCAAAACCGAAGAAATTAGCCACCGAAGACACCGCAGGCACAGAGACGATCAATGACGATGTGTTGTGGGAGAGTTGAATGCGGAAAGACCGTCCTGTTGAAATGACAAGGTTAAAGAAATCATCCAACTCTCCCTCTCGGAGAGTCTTCTTTTTTCCTTTGATGTTCTCTGTGCCTGCGGTGTCTTCGGTGGCTAATTTTGTTTCGGGCTCTTAGTTTTCTCTGTCGGAGTGAACGAGCATTGAGTCAACGGCACAGCATACGCGCGCCGCGCGGCGCGAAACTCAACTGCAAGGGCTGGCATCAGGAGGCGGCGCTGCGGTGCCTGATGAACAACCTCGACCCGGAGGTGGCCGAGCGCCCCGAAGACCTCGTCGTCTACGGTGGGCGGGGC
>JAIVJM010000110.1 GCA_020199995.1 Acidobacteriota bacterium
GTGAGCGCCCCCCACCGCCGAGCCGCCTTCGAGGCCTGCGAGTGGGCCATCCGCGAACTCAAACGCACCGTCCCCATCTGGAAAAAAGAGTTCTTCGAGGACGGCGAAGTCTGGGTCGAGGGCGAAGGCTCGCAAGATCAACAGAGCGGGAGCGCAGACGGACGGCGCCCCCAATCCTAATCGCAAATCGTAAACCGTGAAGTGAGGGAACGATGAAGGATGCACTCGAAGACCTCGGGCGGACAGTCGAAGCGGCGGCGAAGCGTCTGCGTGGGATGACCGAGACGGAAGCGGAGGCGCGGCCCGCGCCGGGCGCGTGGTCGGCGAAGGAGACGGTCGGCCACCTGATTGATCGGCGGCGAACAGTCACCAGAAATGAAGGGCGGATAACCTCTCCCGGCAAATAAACGAGTCCCGCGCGTGTCGCCGACGCGCCGGACTCATCCACCGCTGCCCGCCTTGATTGAAGCTCGCCACGGCTTCATAATCACGAACGGAGAAATCAATGAGTGAAGAGACGACACACGACTTGCCGGGCGGCGACCTCGGGCGCATCCTGACTCTGCTCTCCTCCATCGGCGAGCGGCTGACGGGGCTCGAAGACAAAGTCGAGCGGAGGCTGCAAGAGACGCGACCGATCTGGGGGCAGGTGCTCGCCAGACTGGAAGCCATCGAGGGCAGACTGGGCAACATCGAGAATAGACTGGGCAACGTCGAAAGCAGACTGGGCAACATCGAAACGAAGGTGGAAAGCCTTGAAACCGAGATGCAGAGCGGCTTCCGCAAGCTCGAACTTCAGATGGGGGAGCTGGCGAAGGATGTCATAGTCGTCCGCGGCGACCAACGTGGATTGGAAAAGCGGATGGATAAGCTCGAAGCCGAGAGCGCGCAGCAGTAGAGCAGCGCGGAGAAGAAGAAAGGCGGCGAGGTCGAGCAGCACTCGACCTCGCCGCCTTTCTGTTTTGCCGGCCCGAGTCTCGCGCCCTCAGGGCGTGACCTCGACCTCCACTGCGGCGGTCGAAGGGTCGAGCATCGAGGCGGAGGTCACCTTGTCGCCGCCGTCGGTCTTTATCAAGCGGACGCCCTGCGCGCTGCGGCCCGTCTTGCGGATGTCGCCGGCCTCGATGCGGATGAGCTTGCCCTGCTTGGTGATGATCATCAGCTCGGATTCCTCGTCCACGGGAAAGACGGCGACGACCTTGCCGGTCTTCTCCGTCGTCTTCATGTTGATGACGCCCTTGCCGCCGCGCGTCTGCAGACGGTAGGTCGTGATCGGCGTCTGCTTGCCGAAGCCGCACTCCGAGACCGAGAGCATCTTCTCCGTATCGTCCGCCGAGACCGCCGCGACCGAGACGACGTAGTCGCTCTTGCGCAGATCAATGCCGCGCACGCCGCGCGCCGCGCGCCCCATCGAACGCACGCCGTTTTCGTCGAAGCGGATGGCGAGGCCGTCGTGCGTGGCGATGAAGATGCGCTTGGTGCCGTCCGTGAGGATCACGTCGAGCAGTTCGTCGCCCTCGTCCACGTTGACGGCATTGATGCCGTTCGTGCGGATGTTCTGGAAATCAGCGAGCGACGTTTTCTTGATCACCCCTTTGCGCGTGACCATCACGACGTAGCGCCCCTCTGAGAACTCGCGCACGGGGACGACGCCCGCGAGCTTGCGGTGCGAAGGAATGTTGATGAGGTTGACGAAAGCCTTGCCGCGCGCCGAAGGCAGCGCGTCGGGTATCTGATGCACCTTGAGCTTGAAGACCTGACCGTCGTCGGTGAAAAGCATCAGGTACGAGTGCGTCGTGGCGGTGAAGAGGTGCTCGACGTAGTCGTCGTTCTTCCCCGTCGAAGCGCCCGAACGGCCCTTGCCGCCGCGCCCCTGCCGCGTGTAGGTCGTGACGGGCGTGCGCTTGACGTAGCCGTTTTTGGTGACCGTGATGGCCACTTCCTCGTCGGCGATCATATCTTCGATGGAGAGCTCGACGCCCTCGTCTATGATCTCCGTGCGGCGCTTGTCGCCGAAGAGCCTGCGGACCTCTTCGAGTTCCTGCACGATGACGCGCCTGAGCGTCGCGTCGTTCGAGAGGATTTCTTCGAGCTCGGCGATGAGGCGGATGATGCCCTCGTACTCGTCGAGAATCTTCTGGCGTTCGAGCGCCGAGAGGCGTCGGAGCTGGAGATCGAGGATGGCCTGCGCCTGAAGCTCCGAGAAGCCGAGCCGCTTCATCACTTTCTTGAGCTTGTCGATGAAGCCCGCGAGCGTCACGTCCGAAGGAGCGCCCTTCCACTGCTTGACCTCGCTCATGGCGTCGAACGCGCCCGTCAGCCACTGCCGCGCCTCGTCCACCGAGCGCGCGTTGCGGATGAGCGGAATGATGTAGTCGAGCGCGTCAATCGCCTTGTGCAGACCCTCCAGAATGTGCGCCCGCGCGCGCGCCTTGCGCAGGTCGTACTCGGTGCGGCGGCGCACCACCTCGCGGCGGAACTCGATGAAGTACTCGAGCATCTGCTTGAGCGTGAGGACGCGCGGCTGCCCGCCGACGATTGAAAGGTTGATGACGCCGAAGGAGGACTGCATCGGCGTCATCTTGTAGAGCTTGTTGAGGACGATCTGCGGCATGGCGTCGCGCTTGAGTTCGACGACGATGCGCATCCCGTCGCGCGAGGACTCGTCGCGCATGTCGGCGATGCCATCGAGCTTCTTCTCGTTGACCAGCTCGGCGATGCGCTCGATGAGCCGCGCCTTGTTCACCTGAAACGGAATCTCGGTGACGATGATGGCGTCGCGCTCGGTCGTCCCGCGCCCGATGCGGTCAATGCCCGCGCGCGCGCGCATCTGGATGATGCCGCGCCCCGTGAGGTACGCCTGCCTGATCCCTTCGCGCCCGTAGATGAAGCCGCCCGTGGGGAAGTCCGGGCCGGGGACGATCTTCATCAGTTCCTCGCCCTTCGTGCTCGGCTTCTTGATGAGGGCGATGGTGGCGTCCACGATCTCCGTCAGGTTGTGCGGCGGAATCTTCGTCGCCATGCCGACGGCGATGCCTTCGGAACCGTTCAGCAGCAGGGTCGGGACGCGGGTCGGGACGACCTTCGGCTCGCTCAAAGACTCGTCGTAGTTCGGCTGGAAATCGACGGTCTCCTTCTCGATGTCGGCGAGGATTTCGCTCGTGAGCCGCGCCATGCGCGCCTCCGTGTAGCGCATCGCCGCCGCCGAGTCGCCGTCCACCGAGCCGAAGTTGCCCTGCCCGTCAATGAGCGGGTAGCGCATCGAGAAATCCTGCGCCATGCGGACGATGGTCTCGTAGACCGCCGAGTCGCCGTGCGGGTGATACTTACCGATGACGTCGCCGACGATGCGCGCGCTCTTCTTGTAAGACTTGTTGTACTGGTTGCCAAGCTCATTCATTGCCCAGAGCACACGCCGGTGGACGGGCTTGAACCCGTCGCGCACGTCCGGCAGCGCGCGCCCGATGATGACGCTCATGGCGTAGTCGAGATACGAACGGCGCATCTCGTCTTCGATGTTCACGTAGTTGCGATCTAAAATTTCCATCCGATAAACCTTTCCGGTACAATCTGGCCGCGCCGCGAAGGGACGCGGCTTAAAAACATTCGACGCCGAGACGGACGCGCCCCGAAGCGGCGGGCGGCGCGAGTGTCGGGTGCGCCGAGAGCCGGAACGTCACGCCTATAGTTTCGCCACGCACAAAACTTTACGGGCCTCCGGGGAAGGGGTCGAAACCAACCCGTCCCGCGTGCAAAAATTTGTTGACGATAGCGGTACTTTCCGGTGCGGAAAACGGCTGGCAGAAAGTACGTCCCATTGTAGCCCTGAAAGGGCTTTTTGGCAAACCCGCCTGACGGGTCAAAGTCTTGTAAAATCAACGTTTTCGGCGCGCGGCGGGGAGTCTTCCGAGGAGGGCCGCAGAAGCGCCTTACGCGGTCTTCGGCCCGCCCCCTGAAGGGGCGCTTTTCGCGATGAACTTTCCGGATAAATCGAGACGCCTGCGCGAGCGCATCAAGCTCTCGCTCCCGGTGCGCATCCGCTGTCGCGAATCGAAGGATTACGAGTGGGTCGAGCTCTCGCGCCTGCTCGACGTGACGCCCTTCGGCGCGCGCTTTACGCTCGCACACGCGACCGAGCGGGGCCGCCTCCTGCACCTCACGCTGCCGATGCCGCGCCAGTTGCGCTGCTTCGACCACGTCGAGGATCAGTACCGCGTGTGGGGGCTGGTGCGGCGCGTCATGCCGCACCAGCCTGCCGGCGGCGAGACGGCTGTGGCGGGCACGACATTGCGTCTGGAGGTCGGCGTGGCGTTCACGGGGAAGCACCCGCCCGCGAGCTACCAGAACGACCCGACGACGCTCTACGTGACGGAAGCGCTCTCGCCGGAGAGCAACATGTGGTCGTTGCGCGAGGACGAGAGGCCCGGCAACGCGGGGGCGGCGCGCTCGCAGGAGACGCGCCTCCAAATGGCGGTCAACGTCCTCGTCGAGGTCTTCGACGAGGCGGGCGAGATTAGCTCCAGCGAGCAGACGGTGACGGAGAACATCAGCCGCCGGGGGGCCGCCGTCTGGACGACGCTCGAAATCGAGCGCGGGCGCTTCGTGCGTCTGACGAATCTCGACCACGGGCTCTCGCTCATCGCCGCGGTGCGCGCCCACCGCAAAGGCCCCGATGGTATCCCGCGCCTGCACCTCGAATTCATAGACCGGGAGTGGCCGCTGGAAGGCATCGAGTAAAAGCCGTCAATCGTGATGAGATAAAACAAGTTCTTTCTTATTACGATTGACGATTGACGGCTTTTGAGGAGTCTGCTGTGACCAAACGAATCCTGTTCCCGCGTGAAGTGTTGCTGGTGGAGGTCGAGCGGCGGTGCGCCGAGCCTTCGTGCAACGCGCGCGCTCGCGTCGGGCTGACGAAGGATGAGGCCCGCGCTTACACCGGGTTCGAGTGCGAGCGCTGCGGGCTCTGGCGCGAAGACGCGCTCTCGGAGCGCGACGTCCCCGATTGGTGGGAGGAGTTGAAGATCACCGGGCTCGACGGCGTCCGACTGCTCGCCGAGAGCGAGGGGCCGCGCGGCGGCGGGCCGGGCGAGGTCGTCGAGCGGATGAGCGAGGCCTGGCAGAGGCTGGGCGGGAGGCGCGACGAGACTGCGGAGGGCGACGAAGAAGGGGCGGGAGGAGATTCTTTGTGAGCGAAGCGGCGAAGCCGTTTGAACGGGAGGAGCGGAAGGGCCGTGTGGCCGAGCCGAAGGCGATTCCGCAGTGGGTGATTGACGTGGCGGTGCGCCCCACCGTGCGTCTGGTCTCGCGCGCCTGCTGGCGGATCGCCCTCTGCGGCGTCGAGCACATCCCGCAGTCGGGCGGGCTCATCGTGGCCGCGAATCACCAGACCTACTTCGACCCCTTCTGGATCACGATCCCCATCAAGCGCCCGGTGCGGTACCTGGCGTGGAACAAGGCCTTCAAGTGGCCGCTGGCGGGCAAGATGATCGAGCTGCTC
>JAIVJM010000012.1 GCA_020199995.1 Acidobacteriota bacterium
GTGTGCCCACTGTGCCGGTTGTCCTTCACGGGCGCGACTTCTACCACGCGGCGGAAGTGTGTAGCAACTGAAAGTCTTGCGCTGAAAGCGCATAGTTTCAACTAGCGTGCTGGAACAATGAATCCGAAGACTTCCCCGTGGCAGCGCGCGCTGCCGGCGGGGACGGCGGCGCTGGCGCTCGCCTTCTCGGTCGGGGCGGGACTCCTCAGCCACGTTCAGGGTAACGTCGCGCAGGCGCAGTCTGCCGGGGCGGGTGGCTCCGGGGGTGGCGGGGCGTCGGCGCAACGCGTCAAGGTGCGTTCGCGCTCGCGCACGCAGTCGGGCGAAGGCGGCCCGGCGACCGAAGAGATACTGAACGCGCCGGAGTCGGTCGTCCGCTTCGACCACACTGAGGGCTCGCCGCTCGTCTTCAACGACGCGAAGTTGAAACTCATCACGCGCGATCAACTGCGGCGGGCCGACGACGAGGGCGCGGACTTTTTCGATGAGGAGGAGAAGTCGGCATTTCTGGTCACGCTGCCCACCGTCACGCTGACGAACGTCTCGGGCAAGAGCGTGCGGGAGATCGGCATCGGGTTCGCCAAAGACGGCCAAGTCCACGTCCTTATGGGCTACGCCGTCGCGCTCAAGCCCGGCGAGGCCCGGACGCTACAGTCCGAGTGGGGGCGGCGCAACATGATCATGCCGGGGACGTTTGCCGACGTGAGCGTGCGTGTCGTGTGGGCGACGTTCGCTGACGGCAGCGCGTGGGGCATGCTCCCGCGCACCCCGCCTCCGCCTCCGCCTCCCCCGCCTCCCCCGGCGCCGGGCGACTCGGCAACGTTTGGGATGCTCCCTTCGTCGCAGTCCGCGACTCTGCACATGGCGCGGACTCCCGGCATGGCCGTAGGCGGCGCGGCGACGGCTGACGGCGGTTCGGGCAAGGGCGAAGGTCGCGGCGTCGGCGGCGGCGCGGGCAGAGGTCAGGGAGGAGGCGGCAGACTCGGGAAACTGATCTCAGGCCCCTCGCCTGCGTACCCGGCGATAGCGAGGAGCGTGCGCGCGCAGGGCGCGGTGGCGGTGAGGGTCACGGTGGACGAGAACGGGAAAGTGGTCGCGGCGCGAGCCGTCAGCGGCCATCCGCTTCTGCGTTCGGCGGCGGAAGAGGCGGCTCGCGCCGCGCAGTTCGAGCCGGAACTACTGGACGGCAAGCCCGTCAAAGTCTCCGGCACGATCAGCTACCACTTCGCACGCGCTCGCGCGAGCGCGAGGAGTTGGTCGAGTTCACCGAAGAGGTGCGGCGCAAGCTGAAAGGTTCGGGCGCGAGCGAGGGGCTGTGCGTGCTCTTCGTCCGGCACACGACGGCGGGGCTCACGGTTAACGAGAACGCCGACCCGGACGTGGCCTCCGACATGCTCCACGCCTTGCGCACGCTCCTGCCGCAGCACGGCATGGGCTTCCGCCACGGCGAAGAGAATTCCGACGCACACATCAAGACGAGCCTCGTCGGCACGAGCGTGACCGTGCCCTTCCGCGACGGCGAGCTGCTCCTCGGTCGCTGGCAGGGAATCTTTCTCTGCGAGTTCGACGGCGGGCGCGAGCGCGAGGTGGTGCTGACGATAGTGAGCAGTGGGCAGTAAGCGGTGAGCAGTAAAAGAGGAAGGCAGCCGGTTGTCTCCCAATCTGGCTCAATGTATGCGCGACGAGCAGCAGCAGGACGAGGGCGGCGGACGGCGCGGGACACGCTCCAGCAACTCTTGACTCACCACGCGCGCGACCAGCGCGGCCCCTCGTGATCGTCATCGCGCAGGCGTGTGCTCACGCCCGCACGCAGTTCGAGCAAACGGCCCATGAGCCAGAGCAGGTCTGAGAGACGGTTGAGATAAGGAGTGACGTGCTCGCCCACCGCGCTCCCCTCTTCTGAGAGGCGGACGACCGCGCGCTCGGCGCGGCGGCAGACGGTACGGGCCACATCGTAGGCGGCGGCGGCGGCATGCTCGCCCGGCAAAGACCAGTCCGAAAGGATACCTTCGGTCGCCTCGATGCGTTCGACGTGCGCCGTCAACGCTTCGACCATCGCGGGCGTGACATACGTGTTCGGCGTCGCTTCGTCGCTCAGAGGGTTCGCCACCGCGCCGCTCACGACGAACAGCTCGCGCTGGATCGCCTTCGTCAGCTCGCGCACCTCCGCATCCTCACAGATCGAGCGCGCGAAGCCCATCAGGGAAGTCAGCTCGTCAATCGTCCCGTAAGCCTCCACGCGCAGGTCGGCCTTCGACACCCTGTCGCCGCCGATCAGTCCGGTCTTGCCTTTGTCGCCATGCTTGGTCGCTATGCTCATGTGCACTCCTTCGGAGTGCAGAGGCTAGATGTTGGAGGCTGGAGGCTCGTCAAAAACAAAAACTTCTTACGAGCCTCTCATCTCCATCCTCTCTCCTCTGCTTTGTTACATCGCCGAATATCGCTGCTGTCTTCTCAAAAGCAGAAGGAAGACGGGGCCGCCCGCGATGGCCGTGATCGCGCCGACGGGCAGCTCGCCCGCGCCGAGCACCGTGCGCGCAATCGTATCGGCCAGCATCAGGAACGCCGCGCCGAGGACGAACGAGCACGGCAGGACGAGGCGCACGTCCTCGCCGAAGAGGAGCCGCACCGCGTGCGGGACGATGAGCCCGACGAAGCCGATGGTCCCGCCGACCGCCACCGTCACGCCGACGATCAAAGAGGCCGCGGCGTAGACGAGCCGCTCGCTGCGGCGGACGTTGACGCCGAGGCTCGCCGCCGTCTCCTCGTCCACCGCGAGCAGATGCAGGTCGCGCGCCATCGCCAGCAGGACGACCCACCCCGGAACTAAAAACAGCAGCATTCGCCAGACCAGCTCGAAGCCCACCACGTCGAGGCTGCCGATGGTCCAGCGCAGGATTTGCAGAGCGCGCGAGTAGTCGGCGAAATACTGGATGATGATGACGCCCGCCGCCGCAATCGTGTTCATCACGACCCCGGCGAGCAGGAGCGCCCCCGGCAGCACGGTTCCGCCCGTGCGCGCCAGACGGTAGACGACCATCACCGCCGCGCCCGCGCCGAGGAAGGCCGCGACGAAAACCACAGGCAGCCCAGCCAGACGCGACCCCATCCCGAAGGCAATCGCGATGCTCGCGCCCAGCGCGCCGCCGCCCGAGACGCCGAGCGTGAGGGGCTCGGCCAGCGGGTTGCGGAACAAAGCCTGCAACGCCGCCCCCACCATTGCTAACGACGCGCCCACGATCCCGGCCATCACGACGCGCGGCAGCCGCAGTTGAAAGAAGACCATCCGCGCCCGCTCGTCTGAGGCGAGCGCCGCCACATCGAGCCGCTGGTATCCGGCCCACAGCGCCAGCAGCGTCGCGCCCACCAGCACTCCCGCGAGCAGCAGCAGCGCGCGGCGCAGGCGCACGCCCGCGGATGCGGATGGCGAATGGCTGATGGCGGATTGACGAGCCGACACAGATTTCACGCTTCGAGTTCTTTCGACCGGCATGGTTACTTTAAAATCCGCAATCCGCAATCCGCAATCCGCAATCGTTAAAGTTCCGACCAGACGAACGTGCGCCCGAAGGCACGGCGCGCGCGGACGTGCTCGTCGCCGTAGACTTCGGCGAGCACTTCGTCGCGCAAAACTTCGGAGGGCGAGCCCGCCGCCGTGACCGCGCCGCAGCGCATCGCGTAGACGCGGTCGAAGGCCGGGTCGAGCAGTTGGAGGTCGTGCGTGATGATGAGCGTCGTCAGCGCGCGCTCGTCGCGCAGCGAGATGAGATGGCGGATGAGCCCGGCGCGGTGCTTGAGGTCGAGCGCCGCCGAGGGCTCGTCGAGCAGCAGGCACTCGGGCTCCTGCGCCAGAGCGCGAGCGAGCGCGATTGACTGACGCTCGCCGCCCGACAACTCCGTCACGGGGCGCGCGGCGAGGTGCGCGGCGTCCACGGCTTCGAGCGCGGAGCGCGCGGCCTGCGTATCGCTCTCGTCCTCGAAGCGGAAGCGCGTCGTGTAGGGACTCCGGCCCGTGAGGACGACTTCGAGCGCGGTGAAGGGGAAGACGGTCGAGATGGTCTGCGGCACATAGGCGATGCGCCGCGCGCGCCGCCGCGCGTCGAGACTACCGAGCGGCACACCGTCGAAGAGCACCTCGCCGCCCGAAGGTTTGAGGAGCCCGCAGAGCAAACGGATGAGCGTTGACTTCCCCGACCCGTTCGCGCCGATGAGCGCCGAGAGACGCCCGCGCGCGACACTGAGCGTCGCGCCCGCGACGACCTCCGGCGCGCCCGCCGCGTAAGCGAAGCGCAACCCCCGCGCCTCGATCAGAGCGGCCGTGCTGTCGCCCTTGTGCGCGCTCACTGCTTGAACACCTCCGGGTGAATCAGCTCGGCGAACCTGCGTGCCGTGTCGCCGACGAACTGCGAAGGGTGCAGCATCGTTTCCTCGCGCAGCGCGTAGACGCGCCCCTCGCGCACGGCGCGCAAGGCGGGCAGCTCGCGCCACACGGCCAGAGTGTCTTCGGCGAATTTCCCTTCGGTCTTATGAATCATGAGGTCGATGATGACATCCGGGTCGAGCGCGAGCACCGCCTCCTTCTGCAACTTGCCCCAGCCCCCTTGCGCCGGAGGCGCGATGGATTTGCCGCCCGCCGTCTCGATCAGCTCGACGAGGAAGCTGCCGTCGGCTGCGGTGTAGAGGTCGCGCAGCGTGCCGGGCACGCGGTCAACGACGCAGAGCACGCGGCGGCGCGGGAGCGGCGCGGCTCGCAGACGAACCGTCTCGATTGTCTCGCGCGTCTGCCGGAGCAGGCGCGCGGCCTCGGCCTCGTTCCCCGTCGCGCGCCCGACCTGCTCGATGGCCGTGAAAGCGTCTTCGAGCGAGCGGCTCGGGACGCTCAGCGTGCGGATACCCATCGCCTCGATCTTGTCTTTGACGAACTGCGCCTGCGAGTCCCAGAAGACGACGAGGTCGGGCCGGAGCGCCGCCAACTGTTCGAGGTTCGGGTTGCTCCACCCGCCGACGCGCGGCAAGTCTTTCACCTCCGGCGGGTAGGTGCAATAGTCCGAGACGGCGACGACCCTCGCGAACGCGCCGACGCCCGCCAGAATCTCGGTCGTGCTCGGCGTCAGCGAGATGATGCGCTGCGGTCGTGCGTCCCGCGCGCCGGGCGCACTGCTGCTGCCGCCGGACGAAGCGCCGATGTCGCCGCCCCCGCTCTGCCCGCCGCACGAAGCGCCGAGCGCGGCGAAGACGAGCAGCGCGCAGCACAACGCCGCCCGCGCGCGCCTGAAGTTTTCAGAGACTCGCGTCCTTCTCAGCATCAACCACCCCCTCCCGATTTTCGACCGGCGCGCCCGCCGCCGCCGCCGCCGCGGCCCCGCCCCGGAACGGGCAATGACGGCAGCCGCTCTCGCAACACGAACCGCGCCGCAGGTGATAAAGCGCGGTGAAGACCATCGCCGCGCCCTCCAGGTAAAAATCCACGCCCTCTCTTAACGGACGAGGACGGAGCGATGAGAGGTGAAACCCGTTGTCGTCAACTTCCGTCCGAATGTCTTTTCCCTTCATCCATCATCCCTCCGCCCTCATCCCTTTTTAGAAGCTGAGCGCCGCGCCGCCGCGGGCGTTGATGCCGGGCGTGCGAAAGCCGTTCTCAAAGTAACGCCGGTCGAACAAATTCTCGACCTTGCCGAAGAAGCGCAATGAGCGCGACTCGGCGAGCGGCAGCGTGTAGCTCGCGGCCACGTCCGCCTTCATGATGCCGTCGAAGCGATAAGCGCGGTTGCGGAACTCGCGCTGGTCGAAGACGGGCGCGAGGTAGTCGCTCGACGCCGTGAGGTCGAAGTTTAAGACGACGCGGCGACCGAGGCGCTGCGTCGCGACGAGCGAGAACTGGTGGTCGGGCGTGCCGAACGAGCGGAGGATGTTTTCGACCTGCGGGCGTCGCTGGTCGGCGTTCGTGTGCGTGTATGAAGCGAAGAGGTCGAGCGTGCGCGTCGGCGCGAGCGTCGCGCTGAGTTCCAACCCGCGGGCCAGCTCGCCGCCCGTGTTGAAGTAGCCGCCGAAGGGGCGTCCGAAGGGGTCGGCGGCGCCTGTGGCTCCGAAGTCCACGACCTCCTGCAAGCGCGTGTAGAAGTAGGTCGCGGAGAGACGCACGCGGTTGCCGCCGAAGGATTGGTCTAAGCCGGCGTCGAAGGCGAGGGAGCGGTCGGGCGCGAGGCGCGGGTCGCCGAGCGGGACGAAAGAGCCGGAAAAGCTGCTGTAGAACGAGCCGAAGCGCTCGAAGAGCGAGGGCTTGCGGTAGCCGTTCCCGGCGTGCGCGCGCAGCTTCGTCCCCGTCGAGCGGAAGAAATAGGCGACGGAGCCGTCGCCCGTGTAGGCGCGGGGCGGCGCGACGAAAATGATACCGCCGAAGGGCGCATTCGCCGAAGGAAGGAAGCGCGGCGCGTCGAGCGAGAAAGTCTGTGCGCGGAAGGCCGCCGAGAGTTGCAGCCGTTCGCCGAAGAAGCGGAGCTGATCCTGCACGAAGAAGGCTTGGCTGCGCTCAGAGACTTCGACTGAAGAGTCGTCCGAGGGGTCGGCGCCGAACGAGCGGTTGAGGAAGTTCTCGACCTCGAATTCGTACCCGGCGGTGACGTAGTTGTGTCGCCCGAGGCGGATGTCAGTGCGCGCGCTGAGGGTATGGACTGAGCCGTCGAAGTGGTTGCGCGTCGAGCCGGCGGGCTCGAAGAAGATAAAATCAAAAGGGTCGCCGGGCGCGGCGGGGCCGTCGCGGAAGGCGTTGCGTGTGGCGAGCGCGTGGTAGGTCAGGGCATAGCCGAAATCCTCCGAGGGGCGCTGCGCGAAGGTGAACGCGCCCGAGAAGAAGCGAGCCGCGCGAGTGTTGTCCGCGTCGTTCGGCGCGGGGACGAAGGACGCGGCAGAGGAGTCGAGCCCGTTGAAGCTCGCGCCCGCCTCGAAGCGTCGGAGTTCGGCGGCGGCGAGCGGGCGCGCGTCAATGATGCCGCTCGCGGGCAGCGTCCCCGTGACCAGCGGGTTCTCGTTCAATTGGACGAAGGAGTCAGAGGCGTAGAGCCGCGCCGACAGAGTAGCCGTCGGCGTGAGGCGGAAGAGGATGCGCCCCTGTGCGGTCGTGTTGCGCGTCGCGTCGTCGCCGTCAACGCCGCGCGCGACGTTGAGGTGAGAGACGCCCGCGCTGTAGATGACGCGGTCGGCGTCGCCCGCGCCGCCCGCGAATTGCGCGCGCGCGCGGGCGAACCCCAAGCCCCCGCCTTCGACGAGCAGGTTGCCGCGGAACGGGCCGCCGCCCTCGTCCGTGACGATGTTGACGACGCCGCCGATGGCGTTCGTGCCGTAGAGCGAGGAGCCGGAGCCGCGCAGGACTTCGACGCGACCGGTGTCCGTGACGGCGAGGTCGCCGATGAAGCCCGAGGCGTCGCCGCGCACCGCCGTCACGTGTGTCCGATGCGATGACGACGACCTCCGTGCTCACGCCCGAGACTTCGAGACGGAGGTCGAGCGCGAGCGACTCGCCGCGCGCGACCTTCAACTCGCGCGCCGTGGCGCGCGCAAACCCAAAGGCTTCGGCTTCGACGAGGTACGCGCCCGGCGCGAGGCGCTCGAAGCGGTACGCGCCCGAGTCGTCCGAAGTCGTCGAGAGTCGCACCTGATTGCGCTCGCGCGCGTAGAGCGTGACGGACGCGCCCGGCACGCCCGCGCCCCGCGGGTCCGTGACGCGCCCCACCACGGACGCGCTCTGCGGCGGCGGCTGCTGCTGCTGTTGAGCCCACGCGGCGGGCGCGGCGCACAGCAGCAAGAGCAGCGTCGCGGACGCGAGACGAATTTTGCGAACGAAGTCCTCTCTCCTCATCATCTCTGATTCCTTTTTCTGCGGCAGAAGGGCGGCGGTGACGGACTCGGGCCTTAGGGTGGGGGAGGTAAGGAGAGGTCGGATGAGCCCACCAGTCTGCGTCAAACTGAAAACGCCCTCGGTCTTCCGTGAGGAAGACCGAGGGCGTTGCCGTTAAAGCAGTTGGAGAAACAAAGGGCGCTTAACGCGCTCGACGGGAAGAACCCCTCGGATGCCCCGGAAGGCATCCCCCTTCGCTTCATCACGACGCCACTCGCCCTGTCCCGGGGCACAAGCGGTCGCCACCATCGAAATAGCTATTAGCTATTAGCTATTAGCTTTCAGCTTTAAAACTTCTAGCTGAAAGCTAACAGCTAATAGCTAATAGCTCTCTTTGCAGGCAAGGTTTCCTGACTCCCGGCTCGAACGCGCCGCGCCCTGTCGCCTTCCCCATCCGTGAAGGATGAGTGGCCTCCTCGAAAAGAGAAGAGAGGATCGAATGGCGATGAAAAATCTGGATTCCAAAGAACACGGCACTTAGTTGTTGCCGGAGCGGGCATCACCCTATCACCGCGCGAGAGAGAGCGTCAAGTCGGGCTCCGAGCGGGCGCGGCGCGGCGCGCCGAGCGGCGCGCGGAGACGGGGTGCCCTGAGCGAAAGGCCCCGGCCCTTCAGGGCCGATGCCAGACCGTCCCGTCTTCGTAGAGGACGCGGACAAGGACGACCCGCTCGGTGAGCCCCTCGCGCTCATTCTTGTCGAGCGATTGGACGCTGATCCTGCGGACGGGCGGCGAGGAGGTCATAAAGGAGAGTTCCTTGCTCTTGCCGGGGCCGATCTTTTCGACGCCGGTGAACTCGCGGCGGCCCAACTCCTGCCCCGTCGTCGCGTCGGAGAAGATGTAGTCCCAGTCGAGCTCTTTGATCGCCTTCTGTCCGGCATTCCTGACGGAGATTTTGTAGTGGAAAGCGTAGCGCGGCGCGGCGGGAGCGCGGGATTTGATGACCTGCTCGGAGCGCATCTCGCGCTCGACCTTCGCGGCCTCGGCGGTGTTTCCGCTGGCGCGCGCCCGCTCGACGCGCCGCTGATCGGCCTGACGGCGGCGCATGTCGTCGAAGCTCTCGACCGGGCCGCCGAACGGATCGCCCTCCCAGTTGACGCGCTCCTTCGCCCAACTGTACTTCAACACCGCCACCGGGTCTGAAGGCGCGGGCGGCGCGGCGGGGGCGGGAGACTGCGCGTGCACCGCCGCCGACGCAACCCAGAGACATAATGTCAGCCGGAGGGTCAAACAACAGAGGGCCAGAGTTCTCATCATCGCTCCTTCCCGGTCAAAACAACCGTCCGCGAAAAAAGCTCGCGGGGCCGAAGCAAGAGGGCCGCCGGGCAAGTCGGGTCAGCGCGGGGTCGGGGTCGAGACTATCAGCCGAATTCTTGAAAAGGAAGGGGGCTGAAGACATTACTCTTCAGCCCCGCGAGTTTGGCGAAGTCCCGTGGCGGCGCGCGCCCGGATTGCGACGCGCGCCGCCATGGGGTTTCGAGTCTAGAAGACCAGCCGGGCGCCGATGATGATGCGGCGGTTGCCGCCGTCGGTCGTCCACTGGTTGAGGAACGCGCCGGAATTGACAGCTGCGGTCGGGATGCCGAAGTTGCGCGTGTTCGTCGCGTTGAACATGTCGGCGCGGAACTGCGCGCGGACGTTCTCGCCGATGCGCGTGTTCTTGATGATCCCGAAGTCGAGGTTGCCGATACCGTCGGCGCGCAGGATGTTGCGCCCCGCGTTACCGTAACGTTCGCAGGTGGTGGCCGGGTTGTTGAGCGGGCCGCTGCATTGCAGGGTGCGGAAGAACTGCTGGCCCTGCCCGCGAATGAGGTTGAAGAGTTGCTCGGCGTTCGTGGTCGGGAGCGGCGCGATGACGTTGGCGCGGATGGAGTTGCCGACGAGCCCGTCAATGCCGTTGAGAGCGCCGGTCGGGTCAGCGCCGTTCAAGGGCGTGAAGGGCGCGCCGCTCTGGAATGTGACGAACCCGTTGAACTGCCAGCCCCCGAGGATGTGCCCGGCGATGCCCTTCTGGTCGCGGAACCACGGCAGTTCGTAGACGAAGTTGCCGGAGAGGCGGTGCGGGCGGTCGTAGGACGAGCGCGCGCGGTCGGCCCCAAGGTTGCTGCGATCCTGCGCGACGGCGACCTCTCCGCCCGACGGGTTGAAGATTTCGGAGGCCGTGTCGATGAAGGAACTCCAGGTGTAGTGCAGGCCGCCGCTGAAGCCGCGCGTCAGGCGCTTGTCGAGGCTCACCTGCATCGAGTGATAGTCGGATTCGGCGGCGTTGGCGCGCAGGCGGATGACGCCCAGCGTGCAGTTGGCCGCGCTGACGATGGTGGTCCGGCAAGGGTTGTTCGCGCTGCCCGGCGCGGCGGTCGAGATGAAAGCGTTGTTGGTCGGCAGGCGCGGGTTGCCGTCGAGCGACTGGAACAGGTCGCGGCCCTTCGTGCCGACGTAGCCGACCTTGAGCACGAGGTCGCGCGTCAGCTCGCGCTGCATTTCGAGGCTGAACTGGTCGTAGACGGGCGAGCGGAAGTCTTCGGCGACGATGGTCCGCGCGAAGGTCGCCGGGTTGAGGCCCGCGGGCTGCGCGGTCGGGATGGCCGCGAAGGCCCCTTGCGCGGGCAGGTTGATGGCCGCGACGAACGGGAAGGCCGAGGCGATGTTGAGGTTGATGTTGATGAAGTTGCTGTCGTGCGTGCGCGCGTAGCCGCCGCGGATGACGAGGCGGTCGCCGCCCGTAAACCAGCCGAACGGGCCGCCCTCGGTGCGCGGGTTCCAGTTGAAGCCGATGCGCGGCTGGAGGTTGTTCCTGTCGGCCTTGGGCACGGGCGTGAAGCGGAAGCGCTCGTCATTGCCGTTGGCCGCGACGATCCGGTCGTTGACGGGGACGAGGTCGTCGAAGTTGTTGCCCGGCAGCTCGTAGCGCAGCCCGTAGGTCAGCGTGAAGTTGGGGCGAATCTTCCACTCGTCCTGCGCGTAGTAGTAAGAGTCGTACCAATAGTAATACTGAAGCTCCTGACCGCCCGGCAGCGGTCGGTTGACCTGCGAGCCGAGGACGGCATTGTCGTCAACGAACTGTTGGAGCGTCGAGTAGGCGAGCCGACCGCGGATGGTCGGGACGAAGAAGCTCTTGACCTGCACCCGGCGCACGTCGACGCCGAGCTTCGTGCCGTGCGACCCGTGCGTCCACGTCAGATTGTCCTGAACCTGATAGGTGTTGTTGGTGCGGAACTGCGGCAGGTTGACCGCCAGTCCGATGGCCGTGCGGTTGGTGGCGGCGTTGAAACCCGACAGCCCCAGCTCGGTGATCTCGATTGACGGAATCGTCTCGGAGCTGGGGTCGTCCGAAGCCGACACGCTCGCAAACCGGGAGAAGGCGGCGCGCACCTCGTTGACGAGGTTGGGCGTGATGACGCTGGTCAGCGTGAGGTTGACGGCCTGCGAGCGGAAGTTTGACCTCGAAGTATTCCCCGGAGGCGTGACCTGCCCCGTGCCGCCCGAGTCGCCGTCGTCGTAGAGGTAGCGCCCGCTCAAGGTGTTCGCCTGATTCCAGCGGTGATCGATGCGGAACGACGCCTGATGGTCGTCGAAGAACGAGGAGGCCGCGCCGGTGATGCTGCCCGTCGGCACGACGAAGGTGTTGCCGCCGACGGTGAAGGTGCGCGTCGGGCCGCCCCCGGTCTGCGCCGCCGGGAGGAATCGCAGCAGGGCCTGAACCTGCGGGCGGTTGCCCGCCCCGGCTTGGAGTACCTGTCGGCCCTCCAAAGTCGGTGCGCCGACCAGAGTGAAGCCGGAGCCGAGCTGGCGGTTGCTCCAGCGCTGGTAGGAGCCGAAGAAGAAGGTTCGGTCGCGGCCCGAGAAGAATGAGCGACCGCCCTCGCCGAAGCGCGGCAGGTGGACGGGGCCGCCGATGGTGAAGCCGATCTGGTTCTCGATGCGGAACGGCGCTTTTGTCTTTGAATGGTCAGTCGCGTTCGGGTTGCAGAAGCCGCCGGTCTTGTTGAGGTTGCTGCACGCGTTGAGGTTGTTGTCGTTGTGGAACATGAAGATTGTTCCGTGGTAGTCGTTGGTGCCGGCCTTCGTGTTGATGAGCAGAACGGAGCCGGCGTTGCGCCCGTACTCGGCGAGGAACTGGTTGGTGATGAGCCGCACTTCCTGCACGATGTCGGGGTTGTTGATGGCCTGCTGGCCGCCCGAGACGCTCGGGTCGTTGATGTCCTGCCCGTCGATCATGAAGTTGTTCGAGCGCGTGCGCCCGCCGTTGGACGAATACTGGACGCCCTGTGTGAAGGCGCTCTGCCCGGAGCCGAGCTGGCTGACGCCCGGGGCCGAGAGCGCGATGTTGAAGACGTTGCGGTTGGGCGCGAGCGGCAGCTCCGAGACGCGCCGCGAGTCGAAGCGCGTCGAGACCTCGGCGGTCGTCGTGTTCAGGAGCGCCGCGTTCTCCACAATGTTGACGACCTCGTTCACCCCGCCCACTTTCATCGCCACATCGACGACTGCGTCCTGGTTGAGCGCGAGCGTGATGCCGGTCTGGACGTGCTTGGCGAAGCCGCTCGCCTCGACCGCCACCTCGTAAGCGCCGACGGGCAGGTTCGCGAAGCGGTAGGCCCCCTGATCGCCGCTCTGCCCCGTCTGGCTGATGTTAGTCTCGACGTTGCGCACCGTCACGGTCGCGCCGGGGATCGCCTCCCCCTTCTCATTCTGGACGGTTCCGGAAATCGTACCCGTCGTCTGCGCCGCCGCGGGCAGCGCCGCGCCGACAAGCAGTGCGAGCAGCGCCAGCAACAGTCTCAATGATCTCGCCATGTATTTCTCCTCCGAAAGTGTCAAGGTGGGCAGCAGCCGCCCCCTTCCGGGCGACGGCATGTACGTCTGTATTAGACCGCTGACAAGGATCAAACCGGCTGAAACGATTAATTATGCGGAGCACTTCTTGGGGGCCTTCCCCCGGATCAGAATGAATTGAAGAGTTGAATCAAGACTTGCAGCAGCGCTTAAAATGCGAGGTGACCGATGCGTGCGCGCGGCTGATATAATTAAAACACGCAAGCATCATGCCCCCGCGGGCGCGCGAAATAACTCAAGTGATTCCGCGAGAAGCTTTCGGGCGGATGAATTTATATCCATTTTTTTGGATTCCGTCCACCAAATTTCCAACAAATTTCCCGCTCACTGCTCCGACGAAGCGCGTGAGCCTGAGTCTTTTGAGAACCGAGCGCAAAAGCATTTCGACGCCACACACACGCGCGCGGCCCGTCTACGACCGACTGGCGGCGCACTACGAGCGCGTCATCGGCCCGCTCGAACGACGCTGGCTCGGGCGTCTGCGCGCCGAACTCCTCGGCGAGATGCCGGCGCGCGCCCGCCTTCTCGAAGTCGGCGCGGGGACGGGGCTCAACTTCAGGCACTACCCGCGCGGCGCGTGCGGCGTGGCGAGCGAGTTGAGCCGCGAGATGCTCCTCATCGCACGCGACAAGCCGGAGCGACCCGACGGCGTCCGGCTCGTGCAGGCGCGCGCCGAGCAGCTCCCCTTCGCCGACGGCGCGTTCGACGCGGCCTTCGCCACGCTCGTCTTCTGCTCGGTCGCATCGCCCGCCCAAGGCTTCGCCGAACTGCGCCGCGTCGTCCGCCCCGGCGGAACCGTCGCGCTCCTCGAACACGTCCGCCCCGCCGGACTCCTCGGCCACGCCTTCGACGCGCTCAGCCTCCTCACCGTCCCGCTCTTCGACGACCACTTCAACCGCCGGACGGCTGAAGAGGCGAGCCGCGCCGGGCTTACCCTGCGGCGCGTCGAAAATCACCTGCGCGGCGTCGTCCAGCTCATCGTGTGCGGGGTGAGTTGAGGCGGACGGGCGAACTGTTGTAAGACTCTTCGGATGGAAGACTCAGGTGAATACACAAACGCCCTGCCGCGCGTCCCGGCGCGTGTCGAGGTCGGCTGTCAGGGCTGGAATTACGAGGACTGGGTGACGCCAGCGGGCAGGCCGAAGGCCGTCTTCTATCCGCGCGGCACGCGCGCCGAATGGATGCTCGAAGCCTACGCGCGCGCCTTCGAGACCGTCGAAGTTGATTCGACCTTCTATGCCGTCCCGTCCTCTTCGACCGTCGAAGGGTGGCAGCGCCGGACGCCCGCTGGCTTCACCTTCTCTTTGAAGCTGCCGCGCGAGATTACGCACGAGCAAGCGCTGCGCGGCGAGGCGGCGGGGCGCGTGCTTTCGGAGTTCTGCGCGCGCGCGCGGCGGCTCGGCGACAAGCTCTCGGCGGTGCTCGTCCAGCTCCCGCCGCAGTTCGAGGCGACGAAGGAGAACTTCCGCTCCCTCGGCGAATTCCTCGCGCGGCTCCCGGAGGACTTGCGCTTCGCCTTCGAGTTCCGAGACCCCTTCTGGTTCGATGAAGAGGCGCTGGAAATTTTCACCCGCCACCCGCACGCCTCGCTCGCGCTCGTCGAAGGCCCGTGGGTCACGCGCGGGCGCGTCTGGCGCGCGGCGGAGAGGATTCTGCACGCGACCGACTTCGCCTACGTGCGCTTTATGGGCGAGCGCGACATCACGCGCTTCGATATCGTCCAGCGCCCGCAGGAATTGAATCTGGACAAATGGGCCGCGGCCATCGAGCAGCTTGCCCGCCGCGTCCCGCGCGTCTACGTCTACTTCAGCAACTTCTATGAAGGCTTCGCCCCGGCCAGCGCCAACAGGCTCAAGCGCCTGCTCGGGCAGGAAACAACCGAGCCGGACGAGCTGGAGAATCAGCCTTCGCTTTTTTGAACAGGCAAGGCCGAGGTGTTTATTGAGTCCGCTCGAAGCCCGAGCCGTTGCGGAAGCGCCGTCAGGCGCGGAAGAATTTAGACGAGGGGCGTCGGGCCGTGGGAATGCTTGATATAGATAGGCAGAGAGCCCCGGAGGGGCGAAAGAAGTTCAGGCGGCATCACGGCTCGAACCTTGAACTTCTTTCGCCCCTCCGGGGCTCTCTGCTTTTATTCCCACCTGTCCCCACGGCTTGTGCGCCGTGGGCTGAATTCTATCGCCCCTCCGGGGCTGAAAATCGTTACTGCCCTGACTTCCCTTGCGCCGATTCTTCGGCGAGGCGCGTCCACACTTCGGCGAATTTTTCGACCTCTTCGCGGGTCCGTTCCAAAGCGCGGCGGCTGTCGAGGTAGGCGGCCCAGTAGGGCGTGTTCGTCAGTGCCTTCTGCGTCTCCTCATCAATCACCTGCGCCATCAAGGCGATGAGGTCTTGAGTCACGCGCGTGTGTTCGAGGAGCGACTCGATGATGGAGTAGGCGAGCCGAGCCTGCTCGTAGGCGAGGTTCTGTCCGGGCGAGCCCGCCGCGCTGACCTCGCCGGCGGCTGGAGTCGCTTCACTGTCGCTCACGGTCTCGGCTCCCTGTCGTCCACGCCCACCACGCCGGCGTCGCCCGCGTACCAGCCGCCGCGCACCAGCGGCAATCCGGCGACGCGCGCCGCGAGCGAAAACTCTTCCCCGTCGGAAACCCTCAGTTCAGTCCCCGGAGCGAGGTGCTCGTGCCTCACGAGGCCGAGCGCGACGACTCTCTCAAGGCGCGGCGAAGAGACGACCGAAGTGAGGCGTCCCACTTCCCTCGCGCCGTCGAGGCTTTTGACTGCGGCCCCCGGCGCGGGCGGCTCCACGCCGCGGTCGAAGACGAGGCCCGTCAATTTCTTCGCGACGTGGCCGCGCCAGTGGATGCGCGCGATGATCTCCTGCCCGACGTAGCAGCCCTTCGTGTAGCTCACCGCCTCGGCCTCGTCCACGACTTCGAGCACCACGTTCGCGTCCGACGCGTCCACGCCGTAGCGCGGCATGCCCGCCTCGACGCGTAAGATTTCCAGCGCGTCGAAGCCCGCGGGGCTCGCGCCCGCCCCGACGAGCGCGTCCCACAACGCGACCGCCGCTGCCGGTGCCGCCGCACCGACGAACACGTCGAAACCGTCTTCGGCGGTGTGCGTCGCGCGAATCACGAGCAGAGGCTGATGATCCTCGCCCCGCGACACGACGGCGATGCGACCACGTTCCACGCGCGCCGCCTCTTCGCCCAGCGCCGCGCTGATGATCTCCGCGGCCCGCGCGCCTTGCAGCGAAATCAGCGCCGTCTCCGCCGTCGTCTCTCTAACGCGAAAATCACCCGCGAGCGTGAAGCGTTCGAGCGTCTTCAAGAGGGTCGCGTGCGTCGCGGCTTCGGTGTCGAAGAGAAAGACATCGGCGTGGCGCAGGACGCGCGCGCTCGCCACAAGCCGCCCCTGCACGTTCGGGAAGGCCGCGTGCATCCACGCGCCGTCTGCGAGCGCCGCGACATCGTTGGTCATCATCCCGTTCAGGAACTGCGCGGCCTCCGCGCCGCTCACCTCGACGCGCCCGCGCGAAGAGAGATCGAAGAGGCCCGCCCCCGCGCCGCCGCGCACCGCCTCGTATTCGGAGAGCGCGACGCCGTAACTGGCCGGGACGAGCCACCCGTCCCGCTCGCGCATGGAAGCGCCCGCGCGCTCGTGCGCCTCGGACAGCACCGACCGCCGGATGGCCGCCTCTTCAGATACTTTGTTTTCCACCCTTGCGTCCATCAGCTCACTCGCACTCATTCGACTGCTTCTCCCTCACGGAAACGTCCCACAGTTATTACACCACACGCGCCCGCCGGCGCGCACGCGCAACGTAGAGCCCGCCACGGGCGATTCGCGGGATGGAAGATGAGAGTCGAGCGATGAGTTAATGGCGAGCCGTCTTTAACTCAACAGTCATCATTTCTTCCCCCTGTTCTCTTCGAGCGGGTCTCGGGCGTGGATGGTCGGCGGGCGAGCGAAAGGGAGCGAAGAAGTTTGAAGGGGCGAAGAAGATGAGAGGGGCGGGCTTCCGAAAGTCCCGCCCCAAGGTTCGGCGCGCCGCTACTTGAGCTTTTCCAGCTCGGCGCGCAGCGCGTCGTAGTGCGTCTTGTCGCCCGCCTTGAACGCGAGGTTGACGTAGCGCACCACGCCCCCCTTGTCAATCAGGTAGATGGTGCGGTTGTTGAGCCCGTACTTGTCGTTGTAGCTCGCGTAGGCGCGTGCGACCGCGTGGTCGTGGTCGGAGAGCAGCGGGAACTGGAGCTTGTGGTGCTTCGCCCACTCGTGGTGCGAGAAGACGTAGTCGCCGCTCACGCCGAGCACCACCGCATTGAGCTTGCCCATCTCAGCGAAGGTGTCACGGAAGGTGCAGACTTCCGTCGTGCAGCCGCCCGACCAGTCCGCCGGGTAGAAGGCGAGGATGACGTTCTTGCCGCGCTGCGAGGCGAGCGTCATGTACTCGTCGGGCTTCCCAAAGAAAATCTTCTCCTGCGTGGCGTAGGGCAGACGGAAATCGGGGGCCGCCTCGCCCACCTTCGGCGCAGCCGCCGCCGCGTTCGCCGTCGCCGCGTCGTACGAGGGCTTGGCCCTCGCGGCGTCCCCCTTCACAACCTTTGTCGTCCCCGAAGCGGTGGCCTGCGCGGCGGCCCGGTCGGCGAGCAGCGCGGCGTGCAGGGCGACGAAGGCCAGCGCCGCGAGCGCGACGGCGAGCGCCGTCGGCGATGGATTTCTGAATGAGGGATTGAGCGTGCTTTTCATGATCGTTTGGAACCTCTCTTAATTTCTTGCGGAGCGCGCCCCCCGCCCCTTTCGGCGCGGCGGAGCGCGACCGCGACCGCTTTGTAGTCTTCGAGTTGCGCCGCCTCGCGGCGGTGCGAGGCGAGGACCTGTGGGCTCGGGTGATAGAGCGGCACGAGCCAGCGCCCATGCCACGCGTGAACCCGTCCGACGTTCTCTTTGAGAGAGAGCTGATGATACTCGACGGCCCGGAGCGCGGCAAGCGACACCGCGCCGAGCGTGACGACTACCGAAGCGTCCACCATCTCGACCTGCCGCCGCAAAAACTCCGAGCAGTTCTCGACCTCCGAGCGCGTGGGCCGGCGGTTCGCGCCCGTCCCCGTGCGGGGGTTACAGAGCGCCGCATTGGTGATGAAAATCTCTTCGCGCGTGAGCCCGACGGAGGCGAGATAGCGCTCGAAGTTGCGCCCCGACTGGTCGCCCGAAAAAGGCACGCGCGTGCGGTCGCCGCCCTGACGCCCCGGAGCCTCGCCGACGAACATCACGCGCGCCCCGACCGCGCCGTTCAGCTCGCTCAAAACCGGCCTCCGCCCGCACATCGCCGCGCACTTCCGGCACGCCGCGACCTCCCCGGCGAGCGCCGCGAACTCAGCGCGCCTCTGCTCAATCATCCGCTTCGCCACAAAGACCTTTACTTGACGTCCAACCCGCGAGCCAGATGGGCTCCCACTTATCAATGTACTTCGCCTCGCCGCCGTCCACCGAATAGCGCACGCGGTAGTCGCCGCCGTCCGATTGCAATTTGGCGTTCGACAGCCAGAAGTCAATCATGATGGCGCTTGTATCGTCGCCCGTGTACTCGCCCTTCGGTCGGCTGTAGGTGAGGAGCGGCTTCGACTTGTCCACGGCCCCTCCGGCGCTCACTGCCATCTCTTTGCCTTCGGGCGTGGCGGCGGCGGTCGCCGTGTTCGCGTTCGTCGTCGTGTTCGCGTTCGCGGCGTTCGCGTTCGACGCGGCGCTCCGGTTGTCGGCCATCTTCTCGCCAGCGGCGGTCGTCGTCGGCTTCGAGGGGTCGCCGCCGCCCTCTACGTTGAACGTCACCATCTGGAACGAGCCGTCGTTCTTGTAGCTCTCGTGCCACGGGCGCGAGGCGAAGACGCGGAGCGTGTGCGCGCCCGCGCTCACGTTGCGCAGCTCGAACGGCTCGTCGAGGTTGTAGTAGGCCTCGTAGGGCTGGTTGTCGAGGATGACGTGGATGTGGTTGCCCATCTTCGTCGAGGGGTCTTTGTGCGGCTTGTAGCCCTTGAGGTCGCCCGACAGATTGAGGCGGACGCGCACGGTCGAGCCCTTGATGGTCGCGTTCGCGGCGGGCTCGGCGATCTTCAGCACGGGCGAAGCCTTGTCTTCCTCGCCGCGCCCGGCCATCTGGTCTTTGATCTTCTGCGGGCGCTCGGCGACTGTGAGCGTCTGCGTGGCGGGCGTCGAGGCGGTGGCCGCGGGCGAGGCGGAAGCGTTCGCCGACTTGTTTGCGTTCATGTCGGAAGAACAGCCCGCGAGCAGCGCGGGCAGCGAGAGGGCGCACGCCAGGAGCGCGAATCGAGAGAGTTTCATCGTAACCTCCGATGCATAAGGTAAGATTTCGACGCGAGTATAAACCTGTGACAATGAAAGGCAAAAGGCAAGGAGGCAATAGTTGAAGGTCGGGCTCGACGTGTCGAGCCCGACCTTCAACTATTGCCTCCTTGCCTTTTGAGCTTTGCCTTTGCCCTTTATGCCGTGGCCCGGCTGCCAGCTTCCTTCGAGAGGCGGCGCTCGCACTCCTGCCAGTCGATATTTGAGAAGAAGGCTTCGATGTACTTCGGACGATCCGCCGGGGCGTAGTCGAGAAGGAAGGCGTGCTCCCAGACGTCCATCACGAGGACGGGCGTGAAGCCCGCGACGTTGCCGACTTCGTGCAAAGTGATCCAGTGGTTCGAGAGCGAGCCGTGGATGGGGTCCTGATTGCAGACGGCCCAGCCCACGCCGCGCATCTTGCCGACGCTCATAAAATCGGCCTTCCAGATGTCGTAGCTGCCGAAAGAGCTTGCGGCCGCCGCGCGGAAGTTCGAGTTTTTGTCAGGGTCGCCGCTCCCCTGCTTCTTCATATTGCCGAAGTAGTATTCGTGCAGCACCATGCCGTTGTACTCGAAGCCCATCCGTCGCGTCAGCTCCGAGTAGGCGGGCATCTCCTCCTGATCGACCTTGCCGTCGGCGAGGAACTCCGCGATCTTCTCCGTCAGCTTGTTGGTCTCTTTGACATAGCCCTCGTAGAGCTTGAAGTGCATCTCCAGCGTCCGGTCGGAGATGCCGTTTAAGCCGCTCAGGTCAAACTGCTTCGCCTGATAAGTTTTCACGTTTGTCATAATACTTCCTCCATGCTTGATCAGTGCGCGCCGGGCTTGGCCGGGGGGTTTGGCCCCGATTATAGACCCGGAGACGATGCACAATCTAACCCGCCGCCCGTCACGAACCGCGCCCGCGCGCGTCAAGCTTTGGTGTCGCGAATGAAGAAGAGACGCGGAAGGAGTCTCTGGCGAGAGCCTTCCGCGTCCCTTCTGAATTTCCAACGCGGCCTCGCCGGAATGGCCGCCTGTTCGAGCGTGCGTCAGTTACTTGCCGAGGATGATGTAGTCGCCGTGCGAGGTCGCCATGAAGAAGAGCATCGGGAGCGAGAGCCACGCGTTGGTGCGCGAGGCGAGGAAGGCGCGTCGCGCCAGCTCGGGCGGCGCGGGAGTCCCCGAGATTGTGCCCGCGATGATCCGCTTCTGCGCGGGCCAGATGATGCCCCACACGTTGAAGAGCATGATCACGCCCAGCGCCCCGCCGATGCCGATGGAGAGCGTCTTGTTGCTCGCGAAGCCCTCCGCGCGGCCCCCCGCGGTGCCCGTCAACTGTTCGGTCAGGCACCACAAAATCGCCCACGACATGAGGATGACGAGCACCGCGACGATGGCCGCAAGCACCTTTCCGTCGTTGATGCGCGGGAGGATGAAGAAGTAGATGAGCCACGCCAGCACGGCGATGGCGAGCCAGCCGAAGAAGACGAGCCAGATGTTCGAGCCCGCGCTCGCCTGAGCGTTGGCGTTCTTCACGTCGGGCGCGATGAGGTACATCGCGTAGTAGCCCATCCCGGCCAGCACCGTGACGAGCGCGCCCCAGCGGAAGTACCAGAGCGCGCGGGGCATCAGCTCGGGGACGACGATCTTCTTGGTCGGCGCGTCGAGCGCCTTCATGAAGTTGACGTTGACGAGATTGAAGAAGTAGAGCATCCCGATCCAGGTGATGCCGGCGACGAAGTGCGACCAGCGGAGAATGATTCTCACGATCTCCTGCGCGCTCGGGGCGTGGAACATGTCCTGGAACGTCGCGAGGCTCACCGGAAGGTGAAGGGTTGACTCGAACATCTTTTTCCTCCGAAATTTTGTGTGGGGTTAAATCAAATCGGTCGTCCGGAGCCCTTCCACTTTCTTTCGGCGGGTGCGGACGGGAGAGCGCCGGAGACTGCGAGCGCGACGGAACCCTCCGGGCGGGCGGCGGCGGGCGGCGCGTCTTCGGCTTCGAGCCTTCAAGCTACCTGATTCGCGCGCGAGATTAACACAAAACCCGCGGGCGCGGTGCAACAATCTGCGATATCAGAAAACACGGAGCGGGCGCGCCTCTCAGCCCTGTTTTATTTCTCAATCCAACGTGAAGCGGAACAGAAACCAAAGAGGGGGGCGACGGCTCAAGTTGCAGCCGTCGCCCCTCTCTTTGGTTTCTCAAAACTTCCGAGTTGACTTAATCTTCCGACGGGCGCGTCCCCGCGGGGATGCCGCGCACGCTCGACTGATTGACGACGCGCACCTTGAGGTCGTCGTGGACGTGCATCTGACACGAGAGGCGGACGTTCTCGGCGAGCCCCGTCTCCGCCGCCAGACGGTTGCGTTCCAGTTCGCCTATCTCACCGGGGTCGCCCGCCAGCACTTCGACGCGGCACGTCGTACACTTCGCCAACCCGCCGCAGCGGTGCAGGATGTCAATGCCCGCGTCCTCGATGGCGAGCACCAGCTTGCGCCCCTCTTCCGCCTCGAAAGCATTCGAGCCCTCAGCCGTCTCGGCCTCAATCCTCGGCATCTTTTTTTCGCTCCTGTGGTGTGTTGAAAACTACGCTGAAAAGAGAGGGGCCGCCCTCCGCTCACGCGTTCGAGAGAGAGAGCGCGCGCCGACTCTCCCGGCAAACGGCGGCGAGGCCGAGGCCGCGCGCCCCTCAAGTGAGGAATCGCACGGACGAGCCTCGCCGGGACCTCGCGCGACGCCGCGCGCCGTCCGGTCTCTTCCGTCTGCTTCTTCGCGCGCTGACTTTAGGCCGTGAACGAAGAGCCGCAGCCGCAGCCGCCCGTCGCGTTCGGGTTGGTGAAGGTGAAGCCCGAGCCCATGACGTTCGTCACGTAGTCAATCTCGACGCCGTTCAGGTACTGCGCGCTGAACATGTCCACGAAGAGGCGCACACCGTTCGATTCGAGCACGTTGTCGTTGGCGCGCGACTCCTCCTCGATGTTGAGGCTGTACTGGAAGCCCGAGCAGCCGCCCGGCACGACCCGCACGCGCAGGCCGGAGGTCTCCGGCAGACCCTCTTCGCTCGACATGAACTTCCTGATCTCGACCGCCGCCGCATCAGAGACGCCGAGCGTCATCGTCGGGAGCGCCGTGGTCGTGGTCGTGGTTTCGGTTGTATGTGCTGACATTTCTTTTTCTCCTCCGCTATAAATGACTTCAGATTCGATAGCAGTGATTTCAAATTCGAGCTTTCAAACCTGAAATCAACTGACCTTAATTCACTCTCACTAACGAGCCTTACCGAGGACGACCAGCTCGGGCTTCATCGCCTCAATCGAAACCTGCCGCGCAACTTCTTCCGCGACGTGGTGGAACGCACGCGCCTGCGGCGACTCGGGGTTGCTCACAACGATGGGAATTCCACGGTCGCCGCCCTCTCTCACTTCCATCGCGAGCGGCACCGCGCCGAGGAAGGGCACGCCGTACTCCGCGCTCAAGCGTTGGCCTCCGCCCTCGCCGAAAATGTTGTAGCGCGTGCCGGTGTCGGGCGCGACGAAGTAGCTCATGTTCTCGACCACGCCGAGGACGGGCACGTTGACGGCCTCGAACATCCGCAGCGCGCGCCGCACATCCGCGAGCGCGACCTCCTGCGGCGTCGTCACCAGCACCGCGCCCTGCACGGGGACGAGCTGCGCCAGAGAGAGCTGGACGTCGCCTGTGCCCGGCGGCATGTCCACGATCAGATAATCGAGCTCGCCCCACTCAACGTCCTGCAAAAACTGTCGCACAAGACTGTGCAGGATAGGCCCGCGCACGATCAAAGGCTCGTCGCCCGGCTTCAGGACCGCCATTGACATGAGCCGCAGCCCGTGCGCTTCGAGCGGCACCAGCTTGTTGACGTTGATCTGCGGCTGCATGTGTCCGACGCCGAGCATCAGCGGCACGTTCGGCCCGTAGACATCAGCGTCCATCAGTCCGACCCGTGCGCCGTCGCGCGCCAAACTCACCGCCAGATTGACCGCGACCGTTGACTTGCCGACGCCGCCCTTGCCCGAGCTGATGGCGATGATATTGCGCACGCCCTCGACGCTCAACTTCTCGCCTAACCCCCGGCCCTTCGGCACTTCCGCGTCCATCGTTACGGCGACGCCGGTCACGCCCGGCAACGCCGAGACCAGCTCGCGCGCCTGCGTCTCCATCTGCTCTTTGACCGGACACGCGGGCGTCGTCAGCACGATACGGAAACTGACGTCGCCGCCCTCGATCTTCAAATCCTTGATAAAGCCGAGCCGCACGATGTCCTTGTGCAGATCGGGATCAACGATCTGCGACAAGGCCCCGTACACGTCGGCTTCAGTTACGTGTGCCATCTCAATCTAGTGATAAGTGATGAGTGATAAGTGATAAGACAGAACAACTGTCTTCTCTTATCACTTATCACTCATCACTTATCACTCCTTTTGGTCTCATCACCCGGTACGCGCAGCGCGTCGCGCCGCCTGCGATGCGCGACTCGCGGAAGACCTCGGTCTCCAAAAGCTCGCGGTAGACGATCAGCTCCTGATCGCACAACTGCCTGTACTCGCGCGCCAGCTCCGGCTGCGGGCAGTTCCACTCCGTCAAAAGGTACGAGCCGTCTGCCAGACGCTCGGATTCGGCCTCGTAGCCCATCTCGCCGAGCAGCTCCGTGAGTCGTCGGACGCGCGCGTCGAAGCCGAGGCGTGCGAGCTGCGGTCGCAAGTCCCCGACCATCTCGCCCGCGCACCCGCACAGGATAGTGTTCAGCCCGCTCTCGCCCCACACCTCGCCGATCTGCCTGAGGACGGCCTTGGCGAAGAGGTCGTAGCGCTTCGGGAACAGCTCTTCGGCCTTCGAGGTGAGACGGAAGACGTGCGCGGGCCGACCGCGCTCGCCGCGCTCCGGCGCGTGCTCGACGTAGCCCTCGCGCTCAAGCACTTCGAGGTGCTTGCGGACGCACTGCTTCGAGACGCCGAGCGCCGCCGCCAACTCGTCCGCGCTCACCCCGCCGCGCGCGCGCAACTGGTGCACAATCTCCTCGCGCGAAGCCCCGAGCCCGTTTTTAATTACTGCTACCACAACGAATCCATGCTACTTTTCGGCCTGTTCTTTTGTCAACCGGACGGTTGCTTTAATTGTCTTTCGCCGCCGTCGCATGCAGAATACTCCTTTGTTTTTGCATTTTCCGCTCGCCCGAGGATTATTAAAGAATACCGACACTCGAAGGAGCTGCCGATGAGCGATCCCACACGCCGCTTTTCCAGCCGCGTCGAGAACTACGTCAGGCACAGGCCGGGCTATCCGCGCGAGTTGGTCGGGCTGCTCGTCGAGGAGTGCGGGCTGAGTGCGGACTCCGTGGTCGCAGACTTAGGGTCGGGGCCGGGGAATCTGTCGGAGCTGTTTTTGCGTCACGGCTGTCGCGTCTACGGCGTCGAGCCGAACCGAGAGATGCGCGAAGCGGGCGAGCGGAGCATGGAAGGATACGCCAACTTCGAGAGCGTGGCGGGGAGCGCCGAAGCGACGACGCTTGGCGCGGGAAGCGTGGACTTCGTCGTCGCCGGTCAGGCGTTCCACTGGTTCGAGCCTGATGCCGCGCGCCGCGAATTCGCGCGCATACTAAAGGACGACGGGTGGGCGGTCGTCGTGTGGAACGACCGGCGCACCGACGGCTCGGCCTTCCTCGAAGCCTACGAAAGCCTTCTGCTCAAGCGCGGCACAGACTACCGAGAAGTAAGTCACAAGTACGCGGACGAACGTGTGCTCCGTCCCTTCTTCGACGCGCGCGGGATGCGTCTCGAAGTCTTCGAGAACGAACAGTCCTTCGACTTCGAAGGGTTGAAGGGGCGACTGCTTTCCTCCTCCTACACGCCCGAGCCCGGCCACCCGAACTATACGCCGATGCTCGAAGAACTCGCCGCGCTCTTCGACGCGCACGCCGCCGACGGGCGCATCGCCTTCGAGTACGAGACGAAGGTTTATTACGGACAGATTAGGAGAGGCTAGAGGTGAGAGGTTAGAGACTTGTAAAAAGCGAGGAGCTAATTCCAAGTCTCTAACCTCGACCCTCCAGTCCCCTTTCCACTTGACACGCGCGGCACATCTCGCTGATACATAGACTCGGTCTTCCGCCTATTGAAACAGCGCGCCGCCGACATCGTTTCCGGGACGCCTGAGGGCCGTCGGGCGCGGGATTCATCAACCGAAACCCCATGCAGCTTTCACAACAGATTGACGAAGCCGTCCGAGCGCATGCGCGCCCCGCGACGCGCATGCTCTTCGCCGTGCTCTCCGGCCTCGCGCTCGTCTGCGCGCAAGCGGCGGCGGTCGCGAAAGGGCAGAAGGCCGCGCCGAAGAAACGGGGGCCGTCGAAGGTCGAGCGCCGTGCGGGCGGCTCTGCGGCGACCGCGCGCGGGCAGGTACCGGCGGCGACGCTCCTGCGCATCGTGCGCGCGGAGGACGAGCGGCGCTGGGAAGCGTCAGACCTCGGCGCGCTGCTCTCGGACGCGAGCGCGGCGGTGCGTGGGCGCGCGGCGCTGGCCGCGGGACGCATCGGCGACGAAGGCGCGGTCGTGCCACTCGCTGCACTTCTCAGGCAAGACGCGGACGAGGGCGTGCGCGCGACCGCCGCTTTCGCACTCGGCGAAACGGAGGCCTCCTCAGGCGCGGACGTGCTGCTCGAAACGCTCCGGCTCAGCAGGTCGCCGGAGATACGCGCGCGCGCGGTCGAGGCGCTGGGCAAGATCGCGGCGGCGCTCCCGGAGGCGCAGGGGGAGCGCAAGCGGCAACTGGGCGAGGCGATTCTGGGCGTGCTCGCGGTCGAAGGCAGGCAGGCCAAGCCGAACCGCGGCGTCCTGCTTGAGGGGATCACGGCGGCGCTGCGCGCCCGTCCCGCGGACGCGGGCCAGACGGTTGCGGCGTTTCTTTCCTCGACGGACGCGCGCGTGCGCGCCGACGCGGCCAACACTCTCGCTCGCCTGCGCGCTAAAGACGGCGTGGAGCGCCTGCGCTCGATGCTTTCGACGGACACGGACGCAGTGGCGCGTGCGAACGCCGCGCGCGCGCTCGGCGCGGCGGAAGACGCTGCTGCTTTCGACGCGCTGCTCAAGCAGGCCACGACTGACATGGACGCGCGCGTGCGCGTGAGCGCCGTCCGCTCGCTCGCGCTCCTCAAGCAGCCGCGCGCCGCCGAGGCGCTGGTCAAACGCGGCGCGCAGTTGTTCGCGGACTACAAGACGGCGAAGGTCGCCGGGGTGGCGCAGAGTCCAGCCGAGGCGAGCGAACTGCTTGAGATTGCGACCGCTCTCGGTCGGCTGCTCCTCAACGCCAACCAAGAGGGCGCGGTCTCGCTGCTCCGCGGGCTCCGCGAGGCGGGTCTCAACGCGCCCGAGGTCGAGACGGCGCTGGCGCGCATCGCCCCGGCGCAGTACCTGCGGGACAAAGCTCTCGCAGACCTTGTGAACCGGCGCGGGGGTGGGCCCGAAGCTTCGTCGTGGCAGAAAGTCTCGGCGGTCGGACAGGGGTTGGGCGAGCTGGCGGCTTTGACGAGCGCGCTCGTCGGCAACAGCGCCGTCGGGATGCAGGCCGACGCGCAGATCATGCTGCGCTCGCTGATAGACAACGCCGGGACGCCGCAGCTCGCCGTGCCCGACCTCCTGCGGTCGCTCGCCGCCTTCAAACCGGGCGACCTCGCGAATGTGGCGCGCGCGAAGCTCACGGCGCGGGACGTGATCGTGCGCGCCACCGCCGCCGACATCCTCTCCGAACTCCCGCCGGAGGCTGAGACGGCGCGCGCTCTGGCGCAGGCTCTGCCCGTCGCCTTGCAGGACGAGACGAACGACGCGGCGCTCTCGGTGCTCGGCGCGCTCGCCAAGCAGAGGGGCGCAGAGGCGGACGCGGCTTTGAAGACGGCGCTCGAAGTGACGGACTACCTCGTGCGACGCCGCGCCGCCGACATCCTGCGCGAGCGCGCCGGAGGAGGCGCGCCGGGAGCGGAGCAGCGCCGCCTCGAGACGGTTGCCACGCGTAACCGCCAACTCGACTACGAGCGCGCTCTCGCGCGCGTGAGCAAAAGCGTGCGCGCCGTTGTCTCGACCGACAAGGGCGCGTTCACCATCGAGCTGCTGCCGGAAGAAGCGCCGCTCACGGTGGACAACTTCGTCGAGCTGGCGCGCCGGAACTACTACAACAACGTCGCCTTCCACCGCGTCGTGCCGAACTTCGTGGTGCAGGGCGGCGACCCGCGCGGCGACGGCAACGGCGGCCCCGGCCACCAGATTCGCTGCGAGATCAACACCGTCCCCTACGAGCGCGGCGCGGTCGGCATGGCGCTCTCGGGCAAGGACACGGGCGGCTCGCAGTGGTTCGTCACACACTCGCCGCAGCCGCACCTCGACGGCGGCTACACCGTCTTCGGGCGCGTCACCGAAGGCCTTGAAGTAATTGACCGCATCACGCGCGGCGACCGCATCCGCTCCATCACCATTGTCGAGGGCAAGCGCAATCAGAAGCCGGAGACGAAAGGGCGGAGGTGATGCCGGGTTGCGAGAAGGGATAAGTTTGAGCGGGTTCGGCGTGGCTGGCAGAGGCCCACACTCTCCTGAGCAAGACTTTGAAACAGTCGAACACAACAATCGGCGCGCTGTGGAGGACGAGGGTCATGGCCCTCGCCGTCGCCGCTCTCCTCGTCGCGTGCCCCGTCGCCGCCGCGGCTTCGCATCCGACATCGCGGCAGCTTCCCTCTCAAGTTCAAATGGTCGGCGGGCGCACGCACTACCGCATCAACCTCAAGCTCGACTTCGACGCGCGGACTTTCGCGGGCGGCGAGCGCGTGCGCTGGGTCAACCGCGACGACCGCCCGGCCTCAGTCCTCTACTTCCATCTCTACCCGAACCTGCGCGACCCGGCTTCGTCCGCCGCGCCACCGCCGCCACAGGCGGCGCCCGCCGCGGCGCCCGAACAGCCCGCGCCCGACGAGCCGCGCCTTGAGGTGACGGCGGTGCGCGCCTCCGCGCCGTCGGCGCAGGCGCTTGCCTTCACGCTCGAAGACGGGGGCGCGACGCTGCGCGTCCAACTGCGCGAGGCGGTCGCGCCCAATGGTTTGACCGAAGTGGAGATCGCCTTCAAGGGCAGCGTGCCCGAAATCAACGCCGACGAGACGAGCCTCTCGGCGCACGTCGTCCAGCAGGTCGGCGCGGCGCTGCGCGACACGCGCGAGACGCGACGCGCGCGCGACACCGATTTCGCCTCGCGCGGCGTGATGGTGCTCGGCAGCTTCCACCCCGTCCTCGCCGTCCGCGATGGGGGCGACTGGCTGCGCAAGACCGAGCTCACCGTCGGCGATACGGTCTTCAACGACGCCGCCGACTACGACGTCTCAATCGAAGCGCCTGCCGCCGTCAAGCTCTACACCTCCGGCGAGGAAGTGCGGGGGGGCGGGGCTGGCGGCGGCGGCGGCGGAGCAGAAACGCGCCACTTTGCGGGCGAAGGCTTGCGCAGCTTCGCGCTCGTCGCGGGGCGCGCGCTGCGTTCGGCGGAGCGCACGGTGGCGGGCGTCCAGTTGCGCTCGGTCTACATGGCGGATCACGAGAAGGTCGGGGCGCGCGTGCTCGCCGTCGCCAGCGAGGCGGCCAGCACCTACGTCTCGCGCTTCGGCCCGCTGCCCTTTAAGAGCATCACCGTCGCCGAAGCGCCGCTCGTCGCGGGGCTCGGGAGCACGGAGTTCGCCGGCCTCGCCGTCATCGCCAGCGCCTTCTATGTGGACTTCGACGCGCCCTCGATGCGCAACCTGCCGGAGATGATTCGCGAGCAGCGCACATCGGTCGAGGACAGCCTTGAGTTTGCCGCGGCGCAGGGCGTCGCGCACCAATGGTGGGGCGCGGTCGTGGGGAGCGACCCCGAACGCGCGCCCGTTCTGGACGAGGCGCTCGCGCACTGGTCGGCGCTGCTCTATGTGCAGGACGTGCACGGGGCCGAGCGGGCGCGACTGGCGCAGGAGGATCAGTTGCGCGGCGTCTATCAGATTTACCGCACCTTCGGCGGCGAGGACATGGCGGCGGAGCGGCCCGCGCGCGAGTACCGAAACTCTTTTCAGTATGCGGCCATCGTCGTCAGCAAGGGCTCACTGATGTTCGCGACGCTGCGGCAGCTCCTCGGCGAGGAGCGCTTCTTCCGCGCGCTCCGAAGCTACTACGAGGCCAACCGCTTCGAGGTCGCCGAGATGGGCGACCTCCGCGCGGCCTTCGTCGCCGAGGCCGAGTTGCAGCAGCGCCGCGCCGTGTCGCGCGTCTTCAACCGCTGGCTCTCCGAGAAGCACGGCGACGAGGACATCGCGCCGCCCAACGCGCAGCTCGCCGCCGCCCTCGGGCTCGCGACCGAGCAGCAGGGCGCGAATAACCGCAACGCCTTCTCGCGGCTCGGCAGATTTTTCTGGCGGCAGATGACGAGGATTCGTTAGCCGCCAATCCCCCTCGCCAACCACGCGCGTTTACCTCGTACGGATTTCGGGCTCAAGTTCGGCCCCGACCCTTCTGAACCGCGACGGAACGAAAGTTCAAGACGCGCCCGGCAGGAAGGGTTGTAACCTCTGAGATAAGGAGACGATGATGAGATTCAGTATCTCGAAAAAGGCCGCGGCGCTGGTGGCCGGCTTGGTTTTGATGGCGCTCTCGACCGGCGGCGCTTCGACGGCGCGGCGCGTTCTGCCGAATCCCGTATTAGTGTTCATGGGGCCCGAGTACGTCGAGATCAGCGGCAAGCAGTGGACTCGATACAGGTACGCCGTGGACAACTCGGCGGCCTATCCCAACGAGCTTTTCGCGGCGTCGCCCGACCTCCCGCCCTGCGGAGCGAACACGAAAGCGTCCCGCACATGGGTGGACATCTACGACCAGACGGGGAAGCGGCTCAACGGATTCTGCGCCCTCGGCAACCACGACGGGCTCGGCAAGCTGTGGTTCGCCATGGAGAGGGACGTGATCCCTCCGAGCTGGATTTACATCGAGCTGAATGACCGGAAGACGGCCACCAAGTACAAGTCGAGTCTGGCCGAGACCACGGATTAGAAGAATGATTGCAGAGATGAAACCGCCGGGGCGCTCGTTGCGGCTCGGCATCTTCGGAACTTTCGACGTCGAGAATTACGGCGACCTGCTGTTCCCGCTGCTCGCCGAGGCGGAGCTGTCGCGCAGGCTCGGCCCGCTGACGCTGCAACGCTTCTCGTATCGCCGCAAGACGCCGCCCGACTGGCCCTACGATGTGACCTCGCTGACCGAACTTCCGGAGATGGCCGGCGGACTCGACGGGGCGATCATCGGCGGCGGGCACGTCATCAGGTTCGACAAGGAGGTCGCCCCCGGCTACGCCCCGCCCGCGCCGACCATCCATCACCCCACGGGCTACTGGCTGACGCCCATCCTCATCGCCCTCCAGCACGGCACGCCGGTCGTCTGGAACGCGCCCGGAGTCCACGGCGACATCCCTGCGTGGGCCGACCCTTTGATGGAGCTGGCCGTGGGCGGGAGCCGCTACGTGTCGGTGCGCGACGAGCCGTCGCGGCGGGCGCTGGCGCGCTTCGCCGGCGCGGCCGAGATCAACGTCGTGCCCGACGCCGCCTTCGGCGTCGCGCGGTTGATCGAGGCGCGGCGGCCGTCGCCCGAGTTCATCCGCCTGCGCGAAGCCTGCGGACTGACCGACCCATACATCGTCGTTCAGGCGACCCCGGCGCTGCGCGACTTCGCCCTCTACGCGCGGGAGCATGAGCATCTTTTCCGAAATCACCGCCTGCTGATACTGCCCACCGGCCCCGTCGCGGGCGACCACAACGCGGCCCTCGGCGACGACCTGCCCGGAAGCGTCTGGCTGCCCGACTGGCCCTCCCCGCTCCTGATGGCGGAGTTGATCGCGGGGGCGAAGGCCGTGGTCGCCGTGAGCCTGCACCTCTCGATCACGGCGCTCGCCTGCGGCGTGCCGGTCTTCCGTCCGTCACGGAGCTTCGGCGGGAAGTATGCGATTCTGTCGGGGTTCGAGGGGGTCTTCCCCTTCGACGCAGGGAAAGGCATTGATCCCGGTCGCTTCGACGGCGGGCCGGGGCGCGACAAACCCTCACCGTCAATGTCCGCGGCGCTCCGACGCCTCGACGTTCACTGGGACAGAATCGCCGCCGTTTTTCTCTCCGCCCGCGAGTCGCGGCCCGCGCTTCAGGCGCTCAGCCGTTTCTGGCAGACGATGCCGGGCTTGCTGGAGGCGCGCGACGGACAAGTCAATGCCGTCTGCGAAGATGTTGAGCCGACGAGAATGACCTCGCCGCTCCGGTATCTCGGCTGGCTGCGGCGGTGGGCGAAAGAAGCGAGATGATTAACCTGACCCGAATCGAACGCAGCACGCTCTCGACCGAGCCTTACGAGTGGGCCTTGGTCGGCGGCCTCTTTGCGCCCGAGGACGCGGCGGCGCTCGTCGAGTCTTACCCGCGCGACCATTTCAAGACGGTCAGGGGCTACGATCAGGAGAAGGGGTACGAATACGAGGCGCGTTCGCTCGTCCCGATGGGCGGCGACGCCGCGTCGCACGTCGCCGATCTCAGTCCGGCATGGCGGGGGCTGGCCGGCGATCTGCTGCAACGTTTTTCACTACGGCGCGGGCGCGTGGCTCGGCCCGCACGTCGACCTCAAAGAGAAGATCGTCACGCACGTCTTTTATTTCAACGAACGCTGGGACGAGACGGACGGCGGATGCCTCTCCATCCTGCGCTCGTCTGACATGTCCGAGACGGTCATGAGCGTCGCCCCTATCGTCGGCAACTCCGTCGTGCTCGTGCGCTCGGAGAACTCCTGGCACGCGGTCTCGCCCGTCGCCGGAGATTGCCGCCGGTTCCGGCTCAGCATGACCGTCACCTTCTACACGCCGGGGGCGGTCAGCACGATGTGGCCGCCGGGCGACAGGACGCCTCTGCACGACTACGACGCGACGACCGCGCGAGAGCCGACGCGCGCCGTCCTTCCGGCCCGGTGGGCAAAGTTGTACGCGAGAGTCGCATCTCTTCTGGGCGCGCGGGGCGCGCGTTGAAAGTCGGAGGGTGGATTTGAGGGAAACATGGACACAGAACTGACGAGGGCGGAGACGAAACGTGAGGCCGTGCGGCGCGAGCACTCGCACGCCGAGATCGAGCGCAGCCTCGAACAACTGAGCCGCTGGATGGACGGGGTGTTCCGTGTCCCCGGCACGGGATGGCGCTTCGGGCTCGACGCGCTGGTCGGGCTCGTCCCCGGCGTCGGCGACCTCGCGACGACAGCCGTCTCGCTCTACATCCTCGCCTCGGGTGTGCGCTACCGCGTGCCGAAAGTCACGCTCCTGCGGATGGGCATGAACGTCGCCGTGGACTACCTGCTCGGTGCAGTCCCCATCATCGGAGACCTCTTCGACGCCTTCTGGAAGTCGAACCAGAAGAACGTCGAACTGTTGCGCAAGCGCGCCACCGTCCAGCCCGGCGACGAGGCCAGAGGGCGCGCGAGCGACTGGCTCTTCCTCGGCCTCATCGTGCTCGTGCTGCTCGCGCTGCTCGTCGGCTCACTCGCCGTCGCCGTCTGGCTCCTGAGTCTCCTCTTCGGCGGCGGCGTCCCTTCGCCCTTCGGGGTGTTCCGGTAAACCGACCGACCATTGAAGCCCGACCGCTGAAAAAGAAAATGCCCCCGCGTGAGAGTCGCGGCGGCATTTTCTCTTTGTGGCGCTGGCTTTTTACAAGTCTCCAGCCTCTAGCCTCCAGTCTCCAGTTTCGGATGACGTTCGACGAAGTCGAGGATGGCCGGGACGTATTCGCCGAAGCGCGGGCAGCGGACGGCGTGCGGCAAGAGCAGCGCGTCGGCGCGCGCGGTGTCATAGGTCTGGTTGATGAAGAAATAGGGGACGCCGACGCGGGGCAGGCCCGTGAGCATCGTTGAGAAAGGGAGATTGAGCGAGGTATGGACGAGCGGCATGGGCACGGTCAGGCGCGAGCCGCGTCCGGCGAGGTTCTGCGCGAGCACGTCGAAGAGGGCGTGCGTGGTGAGCGGCTCGGGGTCGGCCAGTTGGACGGTCGCGCCCGTCGAGCGGTCGTCCGCGGCGAGCGCCGCCAGAGCCTCGACGACGAAGTCCACGGGGACGACGTTGAGACGCACCTTCCGGTTGCCGATGTTGGCGAGCGACAGCAGGTTGGGCTGCATACGCAGGTAGTTGATGAGGTAATAGACGCCGTCGTACTTCGCCGTCTCGCCCGTCCGCGAGTCGCCGCACACCACCGCCGGTCGGTGGATCGTCACGGGAAGCTCCCGCTTCAGCGCCTCGACCTCAAGCTCGGCCAGATACTTCGTCTCCTCGTAGAAGTTGCGGAAGCCCGCCTCGTGCCGCAGCTCGCCCTCTGAGATCAACCCGTCGCGCAGGCCCGCGACATAGCAGGTCGAGACGTAGTGGTAGCGGCGGAGAGCCGGGAGCTGGCGCGCGAAGTCGTTGACGCGGCGCGTGCCCTCGACGTTGACGCTCATCGCGAGGCCGCGCTCGACGCCGAGGTCATAGACGGCGGCGAGGTGAAAGAGCATGGTCGCCTCCCGTCGCGCGAGGTCGAGGTCGGCTGACGAGAGTCCGAGATCGGGCCGTGTGATGTCGCCTTCGAGGAGGCGAAAGTTTTCGGCGGGCGCGCCGGTCTGTTCCGCGACGCGTGACACTTCAGTGCGGGCGCGCGCGAGGAACGCGGGCTGCACGAGCAGCAGGAAGCGCGCACCCTCGCGCGCCAGACGCTCGACCAGCCGCCCGGCGATGAAGCCGGGAAAGCCGGTCAGGAAAATCGTTTCGTCCAGTGACATAAAACCTTCGCCGCGCGCCCAAGCATTACACGTTGAGCTGCCGCGCGAATCTTCACGCGTCCGAATCTCCAAACATCAACTCGACGAGCGTGCGGACGCCCCAGCCGGTCGCACCCTGCGGGGCGTGCGGCTGCGGGTCCGTGTGCCACGAGGGGCCGGCCATGTCGAGGTGGACCCATGGCGTATCGCCCGCGAACTTGCTCAGAAGGAGCGCCGCCGAGGTGGCGTCGGGACGCCCGCCATAGTTCTTGAAGTCGGCGATGGGGCTCTCGATTCTCTTCTTGTAGTCGTCGCTGACGGGCATCCGCCAGACCGGCTCGCCCGCGCGCGCGGCGGCTGACTCGACGGCGGCGGCCCACGCATCGTCGTTGGCGAAGAGGCCCGCGCGGTGGTCGCCGAGCGCGACGATGATCGAGCCGGTGAGCGTCGCGAGATCAACGATGCGCGACGCGCCGAGTCGGCGAGCGTAGGCGATGCCGTCGGCGAGCACGACGCGGCCTTCGGCATCGGTGTCAACGACTTCGAGCGTGAAGCCCGCGAAGGTGCGGACGATGTCGCCGGGCTTGATGGCCTTCTCCGAGGGCATGTTCTCGGCGGCGGGGACGATGGCCGCGAGGCGTCGGCGCGGGCGGAGCTGCGCGGCGGCTCGCAGCGCGCCGAGGACAGCCGCGCCCCCGGCCATGTCGGACTTCATCTCGTACATGTCGAGCCCGTGCTTGATGGAGATGCCGCCCGTGTCGAACGTGATGCCCTTGCCGACGAAGGCCCACAGCTCATCCTCCGGCGAAGACCCAACGGGTTCGTAGCGCAAGACGATCAGCGCGGGCTCTTCGTCCGAGCCCTGCCCAATGCCTGCGAGGCCGCCCAAGCCGAGCGCACGAATCTCTCCGGCATCGAGCGATTCGACTGTCAGGCCGAACTCTTCGGCCATCTCTGCGGCGCGGCGCGCGAACTCGCGCGGGGGCAGAGACGCGCCCGGCTCGTCAGCCAGCCTGCGTGCCCAGTTCGCCGACTCGGCGACGACGCGCGCGCGTTCGAGCTCCAATCCCAGTTCGTCCCCACCGCGACTTGTGACGACGTTCAGGCGTTCGAGCGTCTCTTTCCCTTCGTCGCCCGTTTGATAGAAATCGTTTTCGTAGAGTCCGAGGTGCGCGCCCTCGGCGAGCGCCCGAACCATGCCCGGCGCGACCGGCAAGCCCTCTGAGGGCACGACGAAGTGAAGCGCGCTGACGTGGCCGTCGCGCGCCTCCCGCACACACATCCCGGCGGCGCGCCGGAGCGCGTCGGCGTCGAAATCCGCGTGCGCGCCGAGGCCCATCAGGAGGAGCCGCCGCGCAACGCCGCTCGTCTCGCCTTCCTCCCCGGCGGCGACGCGGAGGAGCAACGAGGTATCTTCTTCGCCTTTAAACTCGCCGCCGCGGACGAGTTGTTCGCACGCATGGAGCAGGCTTGCCGTCAGAATTTCCGCGCCGGGCAGGTGCGGCTCGTCCGCGAAGACCCCGACGGCGACCGCTTCGGCGGATGATGTTTCGGGAGGGAGGGCGCGGCTCAGTTCGACGGTCAGACGGTTCGGCTTGTTCATCGTTGGCGTGTAACTTTCGGCGGCTTTAATTCGGGGGCGTAACTTTCGTGGACGGCTTCGTTTGGTGCGTTTTACGAACGGCGAGTATAATTCAACTCACGCGTTTGGCCTAACTTCGCCGCGGTCGGCAAAGGGGGGCCGGCGGCTCCCGCTTTGACAACCCGCGCAGCCTTTCCCGATAGGCTTTTCGGCGACCGATGACCACCAGACTTTTTCCTTTGAAGGGGTTTTCTTTGATGCCATTCTTTCGTCCGTTCGCGCGGCGCACGGCGCTCGCGCTGGTGCTCGCGCTCTCGACTTCGCTCGCCGCCGCGGCGCAGACCGCGTCCGAGTGCAACGTCCGCGTCACGCTCCTGCAGGTCAACGACGTCTACCAGTTCATCCCCGTCGAGCGCGGCACGGAGGGCGGCCTCGCGCGCGTCTCGACGCTCCGCAAGCAGATCATGAAGGAGTCGCCCAACACGCTCTTCCTGATGGCGGGCGACACCATCTCGCCCTCGGTCGAGTCCATCACCTACAAGGGCGCGCAGATGATTGACGCGTGGAACACAATCGGGCTCGACTACGCGACCTTCGGCAACCACGAGTTCGACTTCGGCCCCGACGTTTTGCGCCAGCGCATCGCGGAGTCGAAATTCCGCTGGCTCGGCGCGAACGTCGTGGACGCGAAGACGGGCAAGATTTTCGCCGACACGCCCGCTTTCGAGATACGCGAGATCGGCGGCGTCAAGGTCGGGCTCTTCGGCATCACGCTGCCCGAGACGAAGACCACTTCGAGCCCCGGCCCCGAGGTCGAGTTTCGCGGCGCGTGCGAGACGGCGCGGCAGCTCATCCCGCAAATCCGCGCGGCGGGCGCGCATGCCATCGTCGCGCTCACGCATCTCTCGCTCGCCGAGGACAAGCAGCTCGCGCGCTGCGCCGAAGGCATTGACATCATCATCGGCGGGCACGAACACACCCTGCTCCAGTCCTCTTCCGGCGGCGTGCCCATCTTCAAGATGACGGCGGACGCGCGCGAGATGGGCCGCATTGACCTCAACATCAACCCGAAGACCGGCGAGGTCGAGAGCATTGACTGGAGGATTATCCCCGTCAACGCCTCAACGCCCGACGACCCGCAGTTCGCCGCCGTGATGACGAAGTACGCCTCGCGGCTTAAGGAGCTGGCCGCGCTCGTCGGCCACACGGACGTGACGCTCGACGTGCGCAGCGCCGCGAACCGCACCGAAGAGACGAACGTCGCGGACTTCGTCGCCGATGCTTTCCGCAAGGCCGCGGGTACGGACGTGGCGCTCGTCAACGGCGGAAGTTTACGCGCCGACACGATCATCAGCGCGGGCGAGATCAGCTTACGCGACGTGCTCTCGATTCTCCCCTTCACAAACGAGCTGGCGAAAATCGAGGTGACGGGCGCGACGCTGCTCCAGGCGCTCGAACACGGCGTCAGCCGCAGCGGCCCCGGCGCGGAACCCGGACGCTTCCCGCAGGTCTCCGGCCTTCGCTTCTCCTTCGATACGACGCTCCTGCCCGGCGTGCGCGTCAAAGAGGTATCGGTGAATGGTCAGCCGCTCGACCCGAAGAAGACTTACACGCTCGTCACCAGCAAGTACGTCGCGGAAGGCGGCGACCAGTACGCGATGTTCAAGGGCGTGCGCCGGCTCCCCATGGACAAGCTCATTGACTCTGAGGTCTTGCGCAAGGCGATTGCCTCCGCCAAGTCAATCGCGCCGCGCACGGACGGGCGCGTCCGCCGCCTCGACACGCCCGCCGCCGAGCAGCCCTGCAAGGCGGCGACAGCGTCGCCGTCCAAGTGAGTTTTATGTTCGACGAAAGCGACTTCCCTTCCGAAGCGAGGCTGAGGGCCGTGGGGCTCTTCGAGCGCGCGTACCGGGCGCAGCAGGCGAAGGACTATCCGGAGGCGGTCGAGCTCTACCGGCGCTCAATCGAGACCTATCCGACCGCCGAGGCGCACACCTTTCTCGGCTGGGTCTACAGCTTCGAGGAGCGCTACGACGAGGCGATAGACGAGTGCCTGAAGGCCATCAACGTTGACCCCGGCTTCGGCAACCCTTACAACGACATCGGCAGCTACCTCCTCGCGCGCGGCGACATCTGGACGTGCGTCCGCTGGTTCAAGCGCGCGATGCTGGCCCCGCGCTACGAGGCCCGCGCCTACCCGCACTTCAATCTGGGCCGCGTCTACGAGCAGCGCCGCCGACCCCTCGAAGCCGCACGCCAGTACGGCCTCGCCCTCGACGAGCAGCCCGGCTTCGGCGAGGCCGCACGAGCCCTGCGCCGCGTGCAGGCGCGTCTGAGCTGAAGGTCACAGCCCCGGGGGCCGTGGCGGAGACCGGCAAATCCCCGTCCGCTTTCATAACGGATGTCCTGGCCCGGAGATTATTTCGTGTCATCGAGCGTCGAGCCGTGGCGGATGGACGAGCTGTGGGCCGAGGGCTGGAGGCACTTCGGGGTGCTCTTCTTCCGCGACCGCAAAACTTCTTACGGCGGGCGGCGCTGCTCCGTGATGCCGCTGCGCGTCGAACTCGAACGGTTCACGCCCTCGCGCAGCCAGAGGCGCGTCCTCGCGAGAAACAGCGACGCGGAAATCCGCATCGGCGAGACCTTCATTGACCGGGAGAAGCGAGACCTCTTCGAGCGGCATAAGAGGCGCTTCCATGAGGCCGTCCCCGACTCGCTCTACGACTTCCTCTCGCACGCGCCCGCGTCCGTGCCCTGCCGCAATGTGGAGATTTGCGTCTCCCTCGGAGGCAGGCTCGCCGCCGCGAGCTTCCTCGACGTGGGCGAGTCCGCGACCTCAGCCGTCTACGCGATGTTCGACCCCGAAGAGTCGAAGCGGAGCCTCGGTATTTTCACGATGCTCGTCGCCATCCGTTACTCGCTCATTCTGGGCTGTCGTCACTACTACCCCGGCTACGCCTGCCGCGAGCCCTCGATCTACGACTACAAGAAGAACTTCGCCGGCGTCGAATACTTCGACTGGCGCGGAGTCTGGGGGCCGCTCGACGCAGCGTGAGGCGTCGAACTGCTCTTTGATACCGAATTGCGAAACAAAATAAGGTTGTGAGGTGGAGAAGAAGAGGCGGGGGCAAGCCCCCTTCCCGACTGCGCTATCTGAACTTGAGCGATTCAAGTTTAAGCCGCGCAGTCGGGAAGGGGGCTTGCCCCCGCTCCTTACGTTTATCCCGCAAGCTGGTATGAGAAGCAAGGACGCCAAAACGGTTTCGCACATTGGGCAGGCCCGGCGGCCTGAGCTTTGTGCTCGGTCGGGCGGCGTCTAGAACGACACGCTGTAGTTCATGCCGGGATTGCGCCCGCGCTCGAAAATGATTCCGAACTGGTGCCGACCGCGCGTGTAATTCGCGGTCGGATGGATGCGCACGCCGTCGAACAGAATCGTTGACGACCAACGCTCCGCGAAGTTGATATTTAAGCCGCCGATAACTCTCAGGCGGTCTTCAAACGTCCCGTAAGCGATGCCCGCGTACGGCGCGACCGGCAAGCCCGTCGCGTGCTTGAGGTTCTTGCTCAACGTCGCGTAGAACGACTGACCGGAGGGCGTGCCTATCCGGTCTGAGCTGGTGCCGAGAATCAAAGCGGGACGCACGTGCGTCTCAGTGAGCGCGACGACATTTGCCAGCGGCGACACCTTCCCGGCGAGCGGGTTGTATTCGACCCCGGCGGTGAATCGCGGGTGAAACCTGTAGGTCAGCGTGTTGCGCCATTTCGCGCGGTCAATCACATTCGAGACGACGCGCACGCCGTACGTCCACTTGTCTGCATCCTGTTGCTCTGCCCCGCTCACGGCGCGGCCCTCGCCCGGTCAAAGCGGTCAACTCGGAACCGTAGATGCCTCACCCGGTTTCTGTCTGACCGAAGCCGTCTGCTCGCGCTCGCGCTTCGAGTCGCGGGCCGCAGTCTTTTCGCCGGCGGCGAGCATCGCGTCAATCTGCTTTTTCAGCTCGGCCTGATTGACGATGCCGGAGACGACTTTCGCGACGCGCCCGTCCCTGCCGATGATGATCGTGCCCGGCAGGGCCGCGCCTAAACCGAAGCGCATCATGTCGGCTGTGGTCGCGCCCGTCCAGACGGGAAAGTTGACTTTAGTTTCTTTGACGAACTGCAAGACCTTCGCGCGGTCTTCCACCGCGTCAGCCGAAGCCCCGACGACCTGCACGCCGAGGGCCGCGTACTCGTTCTGAATCGCCGCGAGGTCGGGCATCTCCTTCCGGCAGGGCACGCAGTACGTCGCCCAGAAATTGAGGACGACGATGCGCCCCTTGAGCGCGCCGAGGCGCTGCTCAGCGCCTGAGAGGTCTTTGAGCGTCAACTCTATTTCCTTGCCGACAGCGTTCGCCGCTTCCTGTTCCGCGAGGCTCGGCGCAAGCACCTCCAGAGCATCAACGCGAATCACGTTCGCTTTCTTCTTCTTCTGGACTGTGCCGGTCGCGGCGACGCGCTTGCCGACGAACTCCAGCCAATTCTTTCCGGGAAGGCGGAACTTCCCTTGCTCAAGCTGGTAGAGCGTGAACTTGTCGCCTTCACGGACGGCAATCAGCGTAGGGTCGCCGTTCGCAACGCATGATTGCGACTTCAACAAATCTTCCGCCGTGCCGTATTCGACTTTCGTCCTGTCAGCTTCGGCCCAACAGTCGGCGCAGCACACGACCTGTCCTTCGAGCCTGACCGCGCCCGCCTGCGCGTTCGCCGCCGTTGCGAATGAAGCCAGCAGTAAGAGACACCAAAACAGATTTCGCATGTTCAGTCTCCGACAAATGATAAGCGCCTCTGCGTCGAACGACGCGGCTTGATAAATAGGGTTGTGTGAAGAAGGAGGCGGGGACGCCGTGCAAAGACGCCCCCGCTCTCGATGAGAACCGCCTTACTGCTTGTGCTTGGCGCAGCAGGAACCGCCCTTGCAGCAATCCGCACCGGCGGCGCAACAACTCGCGCCGTCTTTGTGCGACGCGCTGGCCTGCTCTGTGGTCTGCTTGTCGCCCGACTTGTGCGCCGCGCAGCACGAAGCGCCCGCCTTGCAGCACGAAGCGCCGTCCTCACAGCAGCTCTCCTTGTGGTTGGTCTTCGACGCCTGCGCGTTCGAGTGTTTGTGGTCGGCCTGCTGGACGGCGCAACACGAGCCACTGTCGCCGCCGCAGCAGCTCGCGCCCGAAGCGCAGCAGCTCGCGCCGGCTTTGTCCATGCTGCATGACATCGCTTTGTTGGATTTGCCCTGATCGTTCGCGGCGTACACGACACCGGTCAGACAGAGGACGAGTGTGACGGCAAAGAGTTTGATTCTATTCATCTGTACATCTCCTGAAATGAGAAAACGGGTATGGCTTCGCCAACGAGCGATTCGTCGGCGTGACTAGTTAGTGACCCGTTTCTAAATCAGGAAGACGCAGCAGCGGAGGTGTGTGCTTCCCCTGTCCGGCACCTGAATCCGGTGGGAAGTAAGCCGTGCGGGTGTGTGTGTGTGCGGCGTAAACGTCGGCAGACTGCTTGTTTCGACGAGGGGTGCGTCCTTCAGGCTCACCCTGCGGGCGGAGTCTGCGGACTGGCCCGAAAGCGGGCAGCAGTTACTCCGCGTCGTCTGCCCCGGAGTCCGGCGGACGGTCGAGCTGTCGTCGCCTCTCTCAGCCTTGTGACAGCAGTCGTGTCCCGAAAACGCGGGGCAGGAATCCACTTGCGTCGTCGCCGACTGCTCCCCGGCAGGGGCGGGGGCGGCGGAGACGACGCCCATTTCGCAGCCCAGGAAACAGCCCACGCCGCCCAGCCAGAGCACAAGGGCGGCGGCAATAAGGCGGCGAGCAATCACTCGGGTTTTAAAATGCGGCGCGAACATCGAGGACATTGTAAGCGATTGTCGGCCTCAAATCAATGACACGCCCCCTCTTCGCAGCAGGTCTCCCCGCGCAACGCTTCGACGCCTTCCCTGACAATGATGGGTATCATCGAGAGGGCGGCCACGGGGTCGGCCCACCACCACCCGAAAAGAGCGTTCAGCGCGAGGCCGCCGAGCAGGATGGCCGAGAGGTACGCGCAAATGTCGGTCTGCCGCGCGTCGGCTTGCAGGGCGCGACTGTTGATCTTCGCCGCCACGCTTCGCTTGGCCCGCGCCAGCACGGGCATCACGACGAGCGACAGCGCGGCGAGCGCGATGCCGACGTAACTCGCTTCCGGCGGCTCGCGCATGAGCAGAGACTTGGCGGCGTCGAAAGCCACGTATGCGGCGAGCGCGAGGAAGCTCGCCCCGACGACCTTGAGGGCGACCCGCTCGGCGCGTTCGCGCTCTTCGGGCGCATCCAGATGAAGCCGCCAGAGCAGCGCCGCGCCCGAAGAGACCTCGATCACGGAATCGAAACCGAAGCCGACGAGCGCGATGCTCCCCGCCGTCAGGCCGGCGGCAATCGCGATGACGCCTTCGAGCGAGTTCCACCCCACCGTCAGGTATTCGAGCCTGCGCCCGCGCCGCACATTTTCAGCGCGTGCGGGCGGCTCCGCGTTGATGACTCCCGCGCTCATAGTCAAGTGCCTTTGATGTCCCTAGGAAGTCTCGTGCTGCTCGATGGAGCTGAGATCGCCGCGCAACGCGTCGCGGTTGATGCGCGTCTTGCGGCGGTTGGCGTCCACGGCGACGTAGATGACCTCGGCCTCTGTGACCTTGATACGCTCCTCGAAGGTTCCGCCGTAACGCTCGGCCTCGACGACGACACGGATGGTGATCGAGGTCGTGCCGACGCGGATAGTTCGGGCATAGAAGCTGACGAGGTCGCCGACGAAGACGGGCTCGTGGAAGACGACCTCGCGCATCGCGACCGTCACGAAACGCTCGATCTGCGTGCGGCGGTGCGCTTCGACCGCTCCCGCGATGTCGATGTAGCTGAGGATGATGCCGCCGAAGATGGTGCCCTGCGGGTTGGTGTCGCGCGGCAGCAGAGTGATGCGGATGGCCGGGTCGCCGTATGCTTCCATAGTCGTGTGAGGATGGACGCGCCCGGCACGGCCTGTCAAGCGGCCAACTTCCGGCCCCGGTAAACTCGCCTTCACAAGCGGTTTCCGCCCCCCGCCCCATACAACTTGAGCGACGCCCGGCGACATCCAAACGCTTGCCGTGGAATTCAGAGTCGTCCCGGCGCGGGCCTTACTCCTCAGAGGTTTTTGCCCGTCGTGCCGAGAGGCCCGCGCGTCGCGACGCGCGGCCTCTTGGAGAAACGCGAAGTATTTGACACTGCCGCCGCCGGGGAATCGGCTGTATAATCGGCGGCCAAAAGTTGTCACGGAAATTCGTCTCAGACGTCCTTACGGTCTTTAACAGGAAAGCTACCGATGAAGAGATTTTTTAACTACTCGATAATGCTGGCGCTCGCCGCGTCTTCGCTCGCGGGGCCGCTCATGGCGCAGGAACGTGGGCGGAGCAGGCCGGCGCGCCCGCAGACGACGCGGACGAGGCCGACGCCGACGCCCGCCCCGCTGCCCACGCCGCCGCCGCCCGTGACCATCGCCGAGACCCCGCTCGCGCCCGGCGCGCGCGCGCGCTTCGACGTCACCAACTACCGCGTCGAGGCCGAACTGACGCCGGGGCAGAACTTCCTCGCCGCCTCCGGCGACGTGACCTTCACGCCGCTCGACAACACGCGCACCGTGGTCTTCGAGCTTAACGGCTCGCTCAAGATCGAGGGCATCGAGCGCAACGGCAAGCCCCTCACGAACTTCGTGCAGGATCAGGCCGGTCTCGACAACATCGGGCCGCACGTCCGCATTGACCTCGGCGAGGTGGTCGCCGCCGGACAGCCGCAGATGCTGCGCTTCCGCTGGAGCGGCGCGCTTGTCACGCCGGAGGGCGGGCCGCTCGCGACCAAGCGTTTGGCCTACGTCGGCTCCGACGTCTCGTACCTGCTCTACGCCGCGCGCTGGTTCCCCTTCCATGAGTACGCCGCCGACCGCGCGACTTCCGAGTTCACGATGACCGTGCCTGTGGGCTACGAGGTGGCGGGCGCGAGCGACGAGGCGGTCGCCGCGCAGTCGCGCGCCGCCGGCAAACAGAGCTTCCGATTCGTGCAGCGCCAGCCCGCGCTGGTCGGCAACTTCGCCGCCGCGCGCTTTATCACGCGGACGCTCAAGATGAGCGGCTACGAGCTTTCGTTCTACGTCCAGCCGGGCAACGAGCGGATGATCGAGCCCTACGCGCAGCTCGTCGGCGAGGCGCTCCAGTTCTACACGCAGAAGTACGGGCAGCCCGCGTTCGGCAACCGCTTCGTCGTCGCGCAGATTGACGACGCGAGCCTCGACGCCTACGCCGCGCCCGGCGTCCAGTTCCTCTCGCCGCGCTTCTTCAGCGCGGGCCGCCAGACCCCGCTCGACGAAAGGCTCCTGCGCGAAGTCGCCTTTCAGTGGTGGGGTCTCACCGCCGGTCTCAAGTCGTTCGACGACGCATGGCTCTCACAAGGGTTGGCTGAGTGGAGCGCCTTCGCCTTCCGCGAGCAGCGGCTGACGGGCGCGGCGCTTGAAACGGCGCAGCGCGACATGCTCGAGCGCGCGCTGATGTTCGAGCAGGCGGCGTCGGTCTCGCGCGCGCCCTCGACTTTAGATGATCAGTCGGCGGCCTATCAGGCGGTCGTCTTCTACAAGGGCGCGATGGTCTTCCGCATGCTCCGTGAATCTCTGGGGCCGCAGAAGTTCGACGACCTTTTGCGCCGCTACTTCAAGGATTTCGCCGGGCGCAACGCCTCGATTGACGACTTCGAGAAGCTGGCCTCGAAGGTGGCGGGCGAGAACATGCGCTACTTCTTCGCGCGCTGGGTCGAAGGGACGGGCGTGCCCGAGTTCAGCGCCGAGTATCAAATCATCCGCACGCGCTCGGGGAAATTCCGCGCGCGCGGCACGGTCAAGCAGAACGTCGAGAATTTGCGCCTCCCCGTCGAGGTCAGGCTGAGGGCCGAGGGCGACGACGCGAACACCACCGTCTACATCGCCGACCAGAGCGAGGATTTCGACTTCGAGTCGTCGGGCAAGCCTCTGGAAGTCATCATTGACCCGAACCACAAGGTGCTGCACACCTCGGACGAGCTGAGAGTCTCCATCGTCGCGCGGCGCGGGCTCGAACTGTTCCGCGAGGGGCAGTATCTCGAAGCGCAGCGACAGCTCGAAGAGGCCCTCAAGCTCGACAAGTCGAACTCGTGGGTCTACTACAACCTCGGGCTCATCTACCTCGAACAGCGCAACTACGACCCGGCGATTGACAATTTCAAGGCGGCGCTGACGGGCACTCTCCGGCCCTCTTGGATCGAGGCGTGGGCGCACATCAAGATGGGCAACGCCTACGACGCCAAGGGCGACCGCCCGCGCGCCGTCAACGAGTACAAGAAGGCCGTCGAGTCCGGCATTGACTTCGACAACGCGCAGAAGACCGCGAACAACTACATCGAGACCCCCTACGACCCGAAGGCCGTCACGGCCCAGAGCGGCGCGAGCGAGTAGCCTCCGGTCACAGCCCCGAAACTCGAAAGACCGCCCTCTCTCAATGGTCAGAGAGGGCGGTCTGAATTTTTGCGCGAGGCGCGGCCTCCGGGCTGCTCAGGCGTGCGGGGCGGCGACGACCGCGATGCGTTGACGGTCGGCGAGCGCGCGCATCTCCGCCCGGTCGAACATGAGCGTCTTGCCAGCCGTGATGCAGAGGCAGGTGGCGCCCGCCTCGACCATCGCCTCGATGGTGGGGACGCCGACTACCGGCACATCGAAGCGCATGTCCTGATTGGGCTTCGCGACCTTGACGACGACGAGTCGCCCGCGCGCGAGCGCGCCCGCGCGCAGTACGCAGGCGTCCGTGCCCTCCATCGCTTCGACGGCGACGCAGGCGCGCGCCCGCACGACGATGGTCTGCCCCAAGTCGAGCCGCGCGATCTCGCGTGCGACTTCCAGACCGTACTCGACGTCGCTGCGCTCGCGCTCGTTCGGCGCGCGGCGCGAGAGGACGCCCTCGGCGGGCAGCTGGTCTTGGAGAAAGAAGGTCGAGTCAATCAGCTCTATCCCTTCGCGCGCGAGTTCCGCGGCGACCCCGCCGATGAGCGCGTCCGTGTTGCGGCGCGGGAGGCTGATGAGCATCTTGAGCATCCGCACGTCGGGCAGCGCGCCGCTGAAAATCTGGACGTGCTTGACCTGCCCTGCCATTATCGCCTTCTCCACGCCCTCGCGCTTGAAGAAGCGGATCATCTTGCCCAACTGCCCGATGCCGATCCACGTCAGGCTCTCGGCAACTTTTTCAATCGCCGGGTCGGTCTCTTCCCGTATCGCCGCGACCGCCAGAGACACGCCCGCGCGCCGCGCTCCTTTGAGCACGAGGAAAGGAAACTTGCCGTTGCCCGCGATCAAGCCGTAACGCATAAGAAAGTGAGCAGTGAGCAGTGAGCAGTGAGCAGTGAGCAGAAAAGACAGAAAAACTGCTTACTGCTTACGGCTCACTGCTCACTTCATTTGACCACGCCGCGCTTCGAGGTTTCGATGAAGCGGACGAGTTCTTCGACCTCCGGCGTGCCGCGCAGTTCCTCGCGGATCGCCGAGAGCGCCTGCGTGGTATTGAGCTTTGAAGAGAGCAGGAGGCGGAAGGCGTGGTGCAGGGCGTCAATGGTCTCCTGCGGGTAGTCGCGCCGCTTCATCCCCGTGGTGTTGAGGCCATAGCACTTCGCGTGGTTGCCGACCGTGAGCGCGTAGGGGAGCGCATCCTTGACGACCACCGAGTAGCCGCCGACGTAGGCCTCCCGACCGACGCGGCAGAATTGGTGGACGCCCGAGTAAGCGCCGATGTTCGCGCCGTCCGAGACTTCGACGTGGCCGGCGAGCGTCGCCGCGTTCGCCATGATGACGCGGTCGCCGAGCAGGCAGTCGTGCGCGACGTGCGCCTGCGCCATGATGAGGCAATCGTCGCCGATCTCGGTCAGCATCCCGCCGCCCTCGGTTCCCCGGTGGACGGTGACGAACTCGCGGAGCCGGCAGCGGCGTCCGACGCGCGTCTCGGCGGGCTCGCCACGGTACTTCAGGTCCTGCGAGGCAAGCCCCACCGAGACGAACGGGAAGACGTGCGTCTCGTCGCCGATCGAGGTGCGCCCGTCCAAAACGCAGTGCGACTCTAGGCGCACGCGCGCGCCGAGCCGCACCTCTTCGCCGACCGTGCAGTAAGGCCCGACGTAGGAGCCGTCGCCGATCTCGGCGCGCGGGCTGACGATGGCCGAAGGATGAATCGTGACAGACATTAGAATCAATTAAGGCAAAAGGTAAAAGGTAAAAGGCAAAAGTGAAAGAGCAAACCGCTCAGGAGCGCCTCCCTCGTTTTTGCCTTTTGCCTTTTACCTTTTGCCTTTCATTTGACGGCGTCCCGGTCGGTGATGATGCTCATGATGTCGGCTTCGGCGGCGAGCTGGCCGTCGACGTGCGCCTCGCCGTGCATGCGCTGGACGCGAGAGCCGACGCGCGTGGGCGTGACGGTCAAGATCAGAGTGTCTCCGGGGACGACGGGGCGGCGGAAGCGCGCGTTGTCGATGCCGCTGAAGAGGACGAGCTTGCGCTCGCGGTTCTCGATCTGCTGGAGGGCGTAGACGGCCCCGACCTGCGCCATCGCCTCGACGATGAGGACGCCGGGCATGACGGGCGCGCCGGGGAAGTGACCCTCAAAAAAATGCTCGTTGATCGTCACCTGCTTGACGCCGACGATGCGCGTCTCGGGCGTAATCTCGATGATGCGGTCAACCAGAAGGAAGGGGTAGCGGTGCGGCAGAATCCGCTGGATGTCGAGCGTGTCGAGAACCGTTTCCATAGCAAAAGGCCGTGAACCGTAAACCGTGACGGGTGACAGATCAAAAGCCGTGAACCGTAAACCATGACGGGTGACAGGAGAAAGACGAGTTCTTCTCCTGTCACCCGTCACGGTTTACGGTTCACGGCTCTTAGCGGTTGGCCGGCGTGCTGGTCGAGGCGGTGGCCGGGTTGCGCTGGTTGTAGTCGGCGATGAAGGCGGGCGTGAGGTCGAGGCCGTCGTTGACGACGAACATCACCTCGCCCATCTTGCTGACGTCGAAGATGACCGTCACGCCACGCGTCTTGGCGAACGCCTGAAGCGCGGTGCCGATATCCTGATAGACGGGCTGGGTCACGTCGCGCAGGCGCTTCTGGTAGGCGCGCTGCGCGTCCTGCGACCTGCGCTCGATGTCGTTCTTCAGCGTCTCGGCCTGATCGGCCTTCGCGGCCAGAGCCTTCTGGTCGGCGACGTTTTTGGTCGCCTCGATGTCCTTGAGAATCTGGTCGTACTGCCCGCGCAGTCTCTGAAGCTCGTCGCTGCGCGGCTTGAACTCGTTGTTGACGACGTTGAAGGCGTTGACGAGACGGGTGATGCCCGACTTCGGGTCGGCGAAGGCTTCGGTGTCGATGATCGCGATCTTGCCCTCGACGGGGTTGCCGCCCGGAGCACCGCCCGGCGTGGTGGCGGGCCTCTGCGGGGCGGGCGCAGCCGGGCGTCCGGCTGCGGGTTGCGCGCTGACGGAGAGCGCGGTCAGGGCCGCGAACGCGGCGGCGGCGGCGATGTTGCGAATGAGTTTCATGTCTTTCTTGTACTGCTCCTTCAAAAGTCAAAGGGACGCGCCGCACGTCGGTTTCAACCTGAATGGGATGGCGCTCTCCCGTAGTTTAATACTGGACGATCAGAAAGTCCGCCCGATGCTGAACCGGAAGAGGCTCCTTTTCTCTCCCAGAACCGCGACCCGTGCGTTCGGATTATAGGCGTAAATGAAGCGAAACGGCACGTTGACGACCGGCAGTTGGATGCGCAACTCGCCCCCGACGCTGGATCGGTAGTCGCCGAATTTCGAAAAAAGGCTCTGCGACAGACGCGCCACCGTGTTGGTCTGCGCCTCGCCCCTGAGGAAGACGGGCTGGACGCCGAAGGGGAGGCCCGTCACCGGGTCGGTCGGCCCGACCCGCCGTAGATTCTCGAACTGCTCCTGCGTCAGGAGCCGGTCGCCCGTGACGAGCAGCGCGCCCGAAATAGGCGAGGCCGCGAGCTGCGGGTTGCGTCGCCGGGCGAGCGCCGTCAAGCCCCCGAGGCTCGACAGGAAAGGCAGGTCGCCGAGGAACTGGGTCGAGAAAGTCTGGTCGCCGGACGTGCGCAGGTTGAAGGCCGTACCGATGTCGGCGAAGGCCGCGAGCGTGATGGGGCCGAAGATGGGGACGCGGTACTCGAAGTTGCCGAGCAGTTGCGTGTCGCCGCCGAGGAGGCGGAACTGGCGGTCAATGAGCAGGCTATTGGAGCCCGTCGCACCGGTGAAGGTGCCGAGGTCTCTCAGTTGCCCGCGCAGCGTTTCGGAGATTCCGGCGACCGGCGTGATGTCTCCCGCGACGTTGTTCGTGACCTGCACGTTCTGCGACGAGACGAACACTTCGAGCGGCACAAGCGGGCCGATGGAGCGCACGTTGTAGCCGCGAATCGAGAACTCGTCGCCGAGGTAGAAGGGCTGGTAAGTGCGCACGTCGCCGCCGATGCCGGCGAGCGCCATCTGGAGCGTGAGCTGCTGCCCCGCCGTCGGGTCAATCGAGGCGTTGCGCGTGTCGTAGACTAAAGTCGGCGTGAGGCGGCTCGTGGTGATGTTCGGCTGGTCGAAGACCCTCGGGATGAAGTTAGCCTGATCGCCCGACTCGTTGACCGGCGGGTCCGCGATGGAGGAGCGCGAGATCGAATACGAGAGGCCGATGCGCGAGGCGCGCGCGATCTGGATGAGGCGGCGCGAGCGCGGTCGCCAGAACTCGGAGAGCGGCGAGCTGGCGAAGAGCGAAGCGCCCGTCGTGGTCTGCGTGAAGAGGTTCTCTTCGCTCGCGTTGAGAAAGTCGAACTGGTTGCCGAACGCGCCGCCGATGGCCTCGACATTCTGCGAGAGGATCGTGCCCTCGCCGAAGAACTTGCGCGACTCGGTGAAGAGCGAGAAGCCGACCGTGATCGGGCGGTCTTTGATGTACGGCTCGGTGAACGAGAAGAGGATTGACTTCTGCCGGTTGCCGAAGGCGAACTGGAACGAGAGCGACTCGCCGCGGCCCAGAAGGTTGTTGGTCGAGTAGTCGAGCCCGAAGAACGAGCCGCCGACGCCCGAGAGTCCGCCGTTGAAGGCGATCTGGTTGCGCCCGCGCTCGGTCACGCGGAGGTTGATGTCCAGCTCGCCGCGCTCCTCGTCGGTGCGCAGCTCCGCGTCCTTGTCCTTGTCAATCGGGTCGAAGAAGCCGAGCTGGTTGAGCTTGAGGATCGAGAATTCCCAGAGCGACTTGTCGTAGATGTCGCCCTCGTTGACGGCCACCTCGCGCCTCAGCACGTTGTCGCGCGTGAAGGTATTGCCGAGGAACTCAAGGCGGCGCAAGCTGAACTGCTTGCCCTCGGTGATCGTCACCGTGAAGTCGGCGATGCCCTCCTTCGGGTTCTGCGGGTTGTCCTTGAACGCGGGGGCCACGTCGTACTCGTACTGGACAAAACCCGAGCGGCCGTAGAGCCGGTCGAGGTCTTCCGAGAGCGCCTTGACGAGCCGCTGGCCGTTGGCGACCTCGCCCGGCGTGAGCCCGATGACCTGACGGATGACCTCCTCGGAGTAGATCGAGTTGCCTTCGATCTTGATCGTCCCGAGGCGGTAGAGGCGGCCCTCGACGACCGGGACGGTGACGCGCAGGCCCTCGTCAGTCGAGGAGATGATGGGCAGAGGGAGGATGGGGAAGCCCGTCCGGCGCGGCCCCACGCCCTCGACCTTCGGCTCGCCCGTGCGGGCTTCGAGGTAGCCCTTCGAGCGCATGTAGTTGACGACGTTGACGCGGAGGTCGTATTCGAGCTTTTCGAGGTGGAGGATGTCCTGCCCCTTGAAGCGCGAGATGAGGCCCGCCTCTTTGACGAGCTTCATCTGTGAGCGCAGCTCGCCGTCGGAGAAGACCTGATTGCCGTCGAAATCAACCTCGACGACGCGCACGCGGTCGCCCTCGTCCACCTTGAAGGGGAGCGCCACGGAGGTCAGCGAAATCTCCTCGGGCTCAACCTCGACGGTCGCGTTTGGGTGGCCCTTCTCGGCCAGCAACTCCTTGATGACGCGGCGGGCGTTGTTGAGCTTGACGGGGTCGAACGTGGACTCCTTCGAGATGCCGACGCGCTGCTCGCGGAAGGACTTGAGGACATCGGCTTCGGTAACGCTACTCAGCCCCTCGAAGGTGATGTCGCGGATGACGGGCAGCTCCTTGACCTTGAAGATGACGATGCGCCCGCGCGTGCCCCGCTCGGTCGAGACGCTCGTCTCGGTCTTGTCGAAGAACGGGAGGTTGAGGAGCGCCTGAAGGTCGCGGCGCACCTGCGCCTCGTTGAAGACGTCGCCCTCGCGCGTCTGGATGTGGTAGAGCACGTCTTCGTCGCGCAGGCGGCGGTTGCCCTCGATCAAAAGCCGTTCGACCAGTTCCTGCTGCGGCGACGGCGGGGCGGCGGGCTCCTGCGCACGCACCCGCGCCGCCACCACGGGCAGCACGGGATTGAGGAGCGTCAGACTGCCCAGAAGGGCGGCCACGAGATAAATCCACGGCGCGCGAATTCGCATAAACTTAGTTTTTCGCCTCTAAAGATTACCGAGTGAATGAATTCCGGGAGACAGAAAAGAAAAACTTCGACGAGCTACTCGTCCGAGCACGGGGTCAGTTCGGCCACGCGCGCGCGAGGGCTACAGCTTTCGGCGTTCAGGAGAGCTTGGATTCGCCCCGCCCCGCGCCACGTTGCCAAGCAGCCTTGGCCGTCACTCCCGCAAAGTGGCGCATTATACAAGGCAAAGGGAAAAAGGTAAAAGGCAAAAGGGCCGTGTCTACAGGCGACTCCTCTTGACTTTTACCTTTTTCCCTTTGCCTTGTGACTTTTTAATTCACTGCTTTTCAGTGAATTAAAAGCGCATCGCCCGGCTCCTCGACCCCCGCGGGGCGGTGGCTCAGCTCATTGCCGTCGCGGAAGACTTCGATGAGCGAAGCGCCGAGCGTGCCCTGGATGAGCGCCTCGGAGAGCGGGTCTTCGACGTACTTTTGCAGCGCGCGCCGGAGGGGCCGCGCCCCGTATGAGCGGTCGGCGCAGGTCTTCTCGACGATCCAGCGCTTGGCGTCTTCGGTCAGACGCACTTCGAGCCCGCGCCTTTGCAGCGTCTTGTTCAACTGGTCAACCTGAAGGCCGACGATCTCCAAAAGCTCATCGTCAATGAGCTGGTCGAAGATGATGATCTCGTCGAGGCGGTTGATGAATTCGGGATTGAAGGTTTGGCGCACCGCGCTCATGACCATCTCCTCCAGCTTCTCGCGCGAGGAGTCGGCGTTGGCCTGGAAGCCCATCGCGCCCTTTTTCTGGATGAAGCGCGCGCCGATGTTGGAGGTCATGATGATGATCGTGTTCTTGAAGTCCACAGTGTTGCCGAGCGCGTCCGTGAGGATGCCGTCCTCGAAGACTTGCAATAGCACATTGAAGATGTCGGGGTGCGCCTTCTCGACCTCGTCGAAGAGCAGCACGGAGTAGGGCGAGCGGCGGATGCGCTCGGTGAGCTGTCCGCCCTCCTCGTGCCCGACGTAACCGGGCGGGCTGCCGATGAGCTTCGAGACCGAATGTTTCTCCATGAACTCCGACATGTCGAAGCGGATCATCGAGCGCTCCGAGCCGAAGAGGAACTCCGCGAGCGAGCGCGCGACTTCGGTTTTGCCGACGCCCGTGGGCCCGAGGAAGAGGAACGAGCCGACGGGGCGGTGCGGGTTCTTGAGCCCTGCGCGCGAGCGCCGAATCGAGCGCGCGAGCGCGGAGATGGCGGGCCGCTGCGCGATGACGCGGTGGCGCAGCTCGTCCTCGATGCGCAGGAGCTTCTCGGTCTCCTCTTCTTTGAGCGAGGTGATGGGGATGCCGGTCCAGCGCGCGATGACATCCTCGATGTCGTCCTTCGAGACCTCGACCGACATCAGCATCTCGTCCTCTTCGGAGAGGACTGTGGAGCCGGGCAGCGCGGGTATTGTCGTCCGCAGGTACATGCTGCGCTCGTCGAAGTAGTCGCCGCGCGGCGGGGGCGGCGGGGCCGCGGGGTGGTCGCGCCGCACGCGGAGCTTGACGCGCGCGCCCGCCTCGTCAATCACGTCAATCGCCTTGTCGGGGAGAAAGCGGTCGGGAATGTACCGGTTCGACTGGTAGACGGCGGCTTCGAGCGCCTCGTCGGTGTAGCGTACCTGATGGAAAGCCTCGTAGCGCTCGCGCACGCCGCCGAGGATGCGGATCGCCTCCTCCTCGTTTGGCGGCGGAACCTTGACGGACTGGAAGCGGCGCTCAAGCGAGCGGTCTTTCTCGATGGACTTGCGGAACTCAGCCGGAGTGGTCGCGCCGATGCACTGGATTTCGCCGCGCGAGAGCGCGGGCTTGAGGATGTTTGCGGCGTCGAGCGAACCCTCGGCCGATCCGGCGCCGACGAGCGTGTGCAGTTCGTCGATGAAGACGATGTACTGCGGGTTCTCGACCAGCTCGCGCATGATCTGCTTGAGGCGCTCCTCGAACTGCCCGCGGTACTTCGTGCCCGCGACGATGAGCGAAAGGTCTAAGGAGAGGATTCGCTTGTTCTCCAAAAACGAAGGGACCTCGCCGCGGTTGATGCGCTGCGCCAGCCCCTCGACAATCGCGGTCTTGCCGACGCCCGGCTCGCCGATCAAGACCGGGTTATTCTTGGTGCGGCGGCAGAGTATCTGGACGACGCGCTCGATCTCGGCCTCTCGCCCGACGAGCGGGTCGAGCTTGTCGTTCCCGGCGTCGTCCGTGAGGTCGCGCGAGAACTCGGCGAGGTGCGGCGTCTCTTTCTTCTGCGCGGCGCGCGGGTCGCCGCCCGCATGGCGGGCGACCTCGTCGCGGACGGCGGCGAGGCGCAGACCGCGCTCGTAGAGAATCTCGGCGGCCATCGAGCGCTCTTCGCGGAGCAGCCCGAGCAGCAGATGCTCGGTCCCGATGTGGCGGTGTTGGAGGCGGTCGGACTCCTCGTGCGCGAAGGCGAGGACGCGCTTGGTCTCGGGCGCGAGGGGCAGCTCCACCGAGGTCGAAATCTTTTCGCGCAAAGGGGCGCGGCCCTCGATCTCCTTGCGGATGGCTTCGAGCGAGGTCTGCGCGCGCGCGAGGAAACGCGAGGTGAGCGTCTTGTCTTCGCGCATTAAGCCGAGGAGCAGGTGCTCCGGCTCGATGGCCGGCGCGCCGAACTGGCTCGCTTCGTAACGCGCAAAGAAGATGACCCTCCGCGCTTTCTCCGTGTAGCGTTCAAACATAAGAGCTATTTCCGGCAGAAAAGGAAGATGTCGTCGTATCGAGTCCGACGCGCCCCGGCGTCAGGGAGTTGCGCCGGAAAACCGCACGCACAGTATAACTGAAACACTTGCCGGATGTCAGATTTGAAATTAAAAAGTCTGGAGTCTGAAGTCTGGAGCCGGAAAGAAAGACCGTCTTAACTCAATACTTCCGACTTCGTGCTCCTGACTCCAGACTTCAGACTCCAGACTTCAGACTCCAGACTCCTCTACGATTCCTTCCCGGAGCAGCAGCCGCCGGTCGCAGGTGCGCGCCAGTTCCTCGTTGTGCGTGGCGACGAGGACGCAGGCGCGGGAGGCGCGGCTGAGGTCGGCGAGCAGCGCGCCGACCTCAGCGCCGGTGCGCGCGTCGAGGTTGCCCGTGGGCTCGTCGGCGAGGACGAGCCGCGGGCGCGTGACGAGGGCGCGCGCAATCGCCACGCGCTGCTGCTCGCCGCCGGAAAGCTCGCCCGCCGCATGCGCGGCCCTCGCGGCGAGCCCGACCGCCCCCAGCATCTCCGCAGCCCGCGCGCGCGCCTCGCGCCAGCCGCGCCGCGCCACCAAGAGCGGCAGCGCGACGTTCTCTTCCGCCGAGAGGTCTGCCAAAAGGTGATGGAACTGGAAGACGAACCCGACCTCGCGGCCCCGAAAGCGCGCCAGCTCAGCGCGCCCCGCGCGCAGAATCTCGAAATCGTCGAGCCGCGCGCTGCCCGCGTCCGCCTCCTCCAGCCCGCCGAGCATGTGCAGCAGCGTCGTCTTCCCCGACCCCGACGCGCCCACCAACGCCACCATCTCCCCCGCCCTCGCCTCAAACGACACGCCGCGCAAAACCTCTAGTGTGCCACCCGACGGGTTTCGGAAAGACTTCCGCACGCCTTCAACGACGAGTCTGGAGTCCGGAGTCCGGAGTCTGGACTCTGAATTGGCAGACTCCGAGTCTTGAGCGCGCAAGCGCTCTTCCGATTCCGGACTCCGGACTCCAGACTCCAGGCTTTTTTTCATTCGTACCTGAGCGCCTCCGCGGGGCGCACGCGCGCCGCAGCCCGCGCCGGATAGAGGGTCGCCAGAAGGCTCACGGCGAAGGCCGCAAGCGCGGGAAGCAGGACCTCCGCGAGGTGCGGCCTGAAGGGGACGGCGCTGATCGAGTAGACGTCGGGCGGCAGGCGCACCACCTCAAAGTATTCGCCCGCGGCGCACGCCGCGAGCCCGAGCGCGACCCCTGCGAGCGCGCCCACGGCCCCGATGACCGCGCCCTCGATAATGAAGATCGTCAGGATGCCGCGCGGGCGCGCGCCCATCGCGCCGAGGACGGCGATGTCGGGCCGGCGCTCGACGACGACGAGCGCGAGCGTCGTCGTGATGTTGAGCGCGGCCATGACCATGATGAGCAGGATGATGAGCGCGACGGTGCGGCGCTCCAGTTCCAGCGCGGCGAAGAGCGGGCGGTTGGCCTCGCGCCAGTCCACGGTCGTCCAGCCTTCGCCGAGCGCCGCGCGGACGCGCCCCGCGACCGCCTCCGCCTCGAAGATGTCCCGCACCTCGATGCTGACGACGGAAGATTTCAGCTCCGCGCCCGCGATTCGCGGCACTTCGGCGAGCGGCAAGTAAGTCCATGTCGAGTCGTAGTCGTAGAGCCCGGTGCGGAACACACCCACCACCACGACGCGACGCGCGCGCGGGCTGAAGCCGGGCGGCGTCGGCGACTTCTCGCCCGTCACGACCCAGCCCTCGTGGCCCACCTCTCTAAGCCCCGTGCGCGCCGCCAAATTTTCCCCGAGGATGACCGGCGCGGGCGGCTCGTCCTCTTCTTCATCCTCCGTCCCCGATTCATCCTCCACGCCCGGCGCGCGTTGCTCCGCCGCCCCCGGCGCGCCGGATGCCCTCTGACTGCCCTTGTCCGGCTCTCCGGGCGCGGTTTGGCGAAAGAGAGTCTCCAACTCGCCCGCCGTGAGCGTCCGGCGGATTTCGCCCCGCGTGCGCGCCGACTGCTCGTCAACGCCGCGCAGGAGCGTGTAGGCCATCCCGCCCGGCCCTTTTAACAAGGCCCCCTCGTAGGTCGTCGGCGCGGCCTCGACGACTCCCTCGACGCCGCGCACGCGCGCGGCCACAAAGCGCGAATCGGCGACGGCCTGAGAGTCGTCAGGCATCAACGTGACGTGCGCCGTCCCGCGCAGGATTTTGTCGCGCAGCTCGTCGCGGAAGCCGTTCGCCAGCGCCAGCGCCACGATCAGCGCCGCGACCCCGCACGCGATCCCCGCCACCGCCGCGAGCGCCGTCAGCTTCACCACGCGCCGCCCACGCCGCACGCGCAGATACCTCAGGGCGAGAAAGATTTCGTAGGGCATAAATTCAGAGTGAGCAGAGAGCAGAGAGCAGTAAGCAGTAAGCAGTGAGCAGTAAGCAGTAAGCAGTTAAAAAAAGCAACTGCTTTCTACTGCTCACTGCTTACTGCTCACTGCTCACTTTTAATATCGCGGCCCACTGGCCGTTGCGCTGTGCGGTGTAGACGACGTTGCCGCCGAGCACCTGCGCGGCTTCCTCCAGTTCGAGCCCGCCGTGTGTCGAGTAAAGAAAAGCGAAGTCGTATTGCGACTTTTGGCGCGCGGCCTGCTCGAGCGCCTCGCGCTTGAAGTTCTCGACGGGGAAGACCTTGAGGGGCCGTTCGAGATAGCCGAAGTACGGGTTCTTCAGCTCGTCGGTCGCGGGCCACGCCGTGAGCACGCGCGACTCCGGGTATTTGTCGGAGAGCACGTGCGCCGCGTCTTTATGAAGCAGGATGAAGTCGCGGTAGGCGAGATTCTCTTCCCAAGGGAAGCTGTAAGGCGGATTGTTCACCGAGCGGTAGGCGAACGCACCGCACACGAGGGCGATGACGAGCGCCCAGAGGCGCACGCGCCGCCAGAGGGTCGAGACGCAGATGATGACGACGAGCGGCAGGACGGGCAGCATGTAGCGCGCGAGGATCGCCCCCCCGACGACTGAGAGCGCGACGACGTGCGCGAGTAGGAGCGCGCCGAAGAGAAGTTGGACGGGCACTTCGATGCGCCGCCGCTCGCCTTCCGCGTCGCGCAAGGGGCGGAGCAGCATGGCGGCGAGCGCCGAGAGCGTCAGCACCCACAGCTCCATGTGCGCCGTGACGTGCGCGAGCCTGCGCCACAACGCTTCGAGCGTGCGCGCGAGGTTGAGCGTTGACTCGACGTTGTAGCGGAAGTATTCGGGGTTGCCGAAGACATGGCCGGTGCGTGAGTAGTGATAGGCGAACCAGAGAGCGAGCGGCGCGAGCGCCCAGAGCAACATAAGGGAGCGTCGGAGTGCACGTCGCGGCCCCAGACAAAGCGCCGCCGCGATCCTTTCTCTGCGCCGCGCGAGCAGGCACAGCACCTCCCACCCGAAGAGCGTCAGCGGCACGAGGATGGCCGTCTCCTTCGCCAGCCCCGCGAGCGCGAAGAGCGCGACCGACGCCCAGCGCCGCAGGTTCGCATGGTCAGGCTGCGACTCGTGTGGCTCGCCGTGCGCGTCCTCCGGCGACTCGCCAGCCGCGTCGAGCGTCGAGTCGCCCCGCGCGCCGGTTTGTGGAATGCGTCGCGGCAGGTAGAGCACGAGTCCCCACATCGTCAGCGCGGCCACGCCCATGTCGAGGTGTGCCAGCGAGCTTTGCGCGAAGAAGACGGGGTAGAGCGCGGTGCAGAGAGCGGAGGCCGCGGCTACGGGCGCGTTCACCACGCGCGCGGCGAGACGGAAAACCCCGAGCAGCGTGACGACCGAGACCACGAGCATCGCCGAGCGCGCCACGGCGACGTGAAAGCCGAAGAGCTTCCAGGCGAGCGCGAGGTAGGCCATGACGAGCGGCGGGTGCGCGTTCGAGAGCGTCGAGTGCGGGACAAACGCGCCTTCGGCGTAGATGTCGCGCGCCGCCGGGATGAAGTACCCGGCCTCGTCCCAGTAGTATGGAAGATCAAGGAGCGAGAGGTGCGTCAGGAAAACAAGGGGACAGAGGCCAGCGAGGACGAGGAGCGGCCAGCGGAGCATCGAGGCCGCGCGCGGCGGCGGCGGCGGCGGCGGCGCGCTAACGGTTGTGCGGGGCGGAAGAGTCGTCATCGGCGGGCGCGAGCGATTCGATGAGCTCGCTGTCGAGCGAGCTTTCGGGCCGTTTGATCATCGTCAGACTGTTGCCGCGCTCATTGTACTCGACCTGATCCATGATGTTGTAAATCAGGAGCACGCCGCGACCCGATGTCTTGAAGAGGTTCGCCGGGTCGAGCGGGTCGGGAATCGAGTTGATGTCGAAGCCCTCGCCCTCGTCCTCGATCTGGAAGCGCGCCTCCTTCGACGAGAGGTCGGCGGTGATGCGGACGAGCTTGTGCGGGTCGCTGCGGTTGCCGTGCTTGACGGCGTTGACGAACGCCTCGTCGAGCGCGATGAAGAGGTTCGAGTTGTCGGGCTTGATGACGCCCAAAGCGGCAACGCGCTCGATGAGGTAGTGGAGCACGCCGTTCATCAGCGAGAGGTCGCTTGGGAGCTCGAACTCGATGCGCTCGCGCACGAAGGGGAGCACCTTGAGGTCTTCGACGAAGCGCAGCTTGTAGCCGAGCGTCTTCTCGACGATGCTCCTGAGCTCCTCCTTGTCGTAGGGCTTGCGCAGGAGGTTGGCCGCGCCGAGCTTGAAGGCTTTGATGACGCCGGTCTGGTGCGCCTCTTCCGACGAGACGACGATGGGGACGAGCAGTCGCTTGCGCTTGAGTTCCGAGATGATCTGCGTGCCGCTGTCGGCGTACTCGGCGAGGTCGGAGATGATGAGGTCGAAGTCTTCGAGGTCGTCGCGCGCGACGGCCTCCGAGCGGTCGCCGGTCGCCACCACGTCGTGGCCGAGCTCGGCGAGCGCGTCGGCGAGCACCGTGCGCAGCTCGGTATTACCGTCAACGATGAGTATACGTCGCCTATCCATCCGGTAGCAGTTTCTGCAAAAGCCTTTATAAAGCAGGGAGGGCGCGAAAAGCCTGAACTTTGCGGGACGTAAAAGCTTTCCGCCAACGCTGTACGAGGCGGGCCGCCGCGTTGGTTCCAGAATATTACGACAGAGCGGCGCTCGGGAGCCAGTGACGAATCAGCGGGCGGCAAAATTTTTACACCGCCCGCGCCCTCCCCGCGTCGCGCCGCCCGACCAAAAAACGGCATCGCCACAGAGACACAGAGGCACAGAGAGTTTAAAAGAAAAAGGAAGAGGGCGGTGTGAAGGGAGGGTTGAGTCATTCAACCCTCCCTTCACACCGCCCTCTTCCTTTCGTTGCTTATCTCTGTGCCTGCGGTGTCTCTGTGGCTATATTTCGGAGAATGAATTGACTCGGCCAACGACCGACGGCCACTGACACTCCGCACGCCGTTTTGTTAGACTCGGCCACGGAAAAACTTTATGGAAGCTTCAGCGGGAAAAGAGCAGCCACGGGCGGACGCGCGCGCCTTCCGCTTCGCAGACCTCTCCGACTATCCCTTCAAAAAGCGCCTCCTGATTCGCGCCGCCGACCTCGTCTTCTACGCGCTCATCCGCCTCGTCGGTCGCACCGTGCGCTTCAACGTCGAAGGCTGGGAACACTGGGAAGAGGCGACGCGCGCGGGCGGCCTGCCCGTCTACACCTCCTGGCACAACCGCGTCTTCCTCGCCATCTACTTCTTCCGCCAACGCGGCATCGTCGTGATGACCTCGCGGAGCTTCGACGGCGAGTACATCGCGCGCTTCATCCAGCGCTTCGGCTACGGCGCGGCGCGCGGCTCCTCGACGAGGGGCGCGGTCGGCGCGCTCGTCGAGATGACGCGCCTCTCGCGCGCCGGCAGCGCGACGGGCTTTACGATTGACGGCCCGCGCGGGCCGCGCTACGTCGCCAAGATGGGCTCGGTGATGCTCGCCAAGCGGACGGGCCAGCCCGTCCTCCCCTTCTCCGTCAACGCCGAACGCTTCTGGGAGGTGCCGAGCTGGGACCAATTCCAAATCCCCAAACCCTTCACCCGCGCCACAGTCCGTATCGCGCCGCCCATCCGCGTCCCCCCGGACGCCGACGACGCGCTCATGGAAGCGAAGCTCGCCGAGCTGCAACGCGCGCTTGACGACGTCAGCCGGTGACTTTCGCGTGGCGCGCGGGCCGCCGCGTGTAGTAGGATTGCCCGCACAATTCCTCCGCCAGCTTTCCGTGCTTTGATGATTTAGAGACTTTCAAACTCTCTTCGAGGAGATTCGCATGATTAATCAGGAGCGCATCAAAAACCTTCTGCTCGAACTCGTCCGGATTGATTCCGTCTCGCGCAAAGAGCGCGACGTGGCCGAGCGTATCAAGCAGATTTGCGAGGAGATGGGCGCGGAAGTCGAGATTGACGACGCGGGGGAGAAGGTCGGCGGCAACACCGGCAACGTCATCGCGCGCTTCGCGGGGACGATTCCCGGCGCGGAGCCGATTATGATGAGCGCGCACATGGACACGGTCGTCCCCGGCGAGGGCGTGAAGCCGATTGTTGACGGCGACATCATCCGCACCGACGGTACGACCGTCCTCGGCGGCGACGACAAGTCGGGCGTCGCCGTCATCATCGAGGCCATCCGCTGCCTCCACGAGCAATCAATCCCGCACGCCCCCATAGACGCGGTCTTCTCGATCTGTGAGGAGGTCGGACTGCTCGGCGCGAAGCACCTCGACCTCTCGAAAGTGAGGGCCAAATACGGCATCGTCTTTGACTCTGACGACCCCGGCTTCCTCTTCACCAAAGGCCCCTCGGCCAACCACTTCGAGTTCAAAATCTTCGGCCTCGAATCGCACGCCGGGGTCGCGCCCGAGCAGGGCATCTCGGCCATCCGCATCGCGGCTGAAGGCCTCGCGGCGATGAAGCTTGGACGCATTGACGACGTGACGACGGCCAACATCGGCGTCATCCGCGGCGGCGAGGCCACCAACATCATCACCAACCTCGTCAGCTTGCGCGGCGAGGCGCGCTCGCTCGACGAAGACAAGTTGAACGCGCAGACCGAGCACATGATCAAGTGCCTGACGGACGCGGCTGAGAAGTACGAGGTGACGGTCGAGGGCGTGACCACAAGGGGCCGAGTCGAGTCTGAGGTCACGCGCGAGTATTATGCGATGGACGTGCCCGACAGCTCGCGCGTCGTGCAGCTCGTCCTCGGCGCTGCTTCGCGCATGAATCTCGAAGTCAGGACGCTCGCCTCGGGCGGCGGCTGCGACGCCAACATCTTCAACCGCAAGGGCATCGAGTGCGCCAACCTCGGCACGGGGATGCGCGCCATCCACACCGTCAAGGAGTGGCTCGACGTCAAAGACATGTACGCCTCCGCCGAGATGACGCTGGAGATTATGCGCCTTAACGGCGAGATGGCGCGCGGCACGGCGGAAGGATAAAGAGAGACGGAAAAAGTAGAAAGCGGGAAGGGGAAGAAGCTCATCACTTCTTCTCCTTCCCGCTTTTCGCCGGACACTTCACTGGACGGTTACCGCTCGGTGTCGAACTCCTTGGCGTCTATTGCCTGATTGAAGGAGAATTCCGAGAGGGTGAATTTCCAGTTCATCAGCACGGGGCCGATCTCCGAAGTGACCATGTACCGCAGGCTGTAGGTGTGCGGCAGCGTGAGGCCCTCTTCGGTCTTGAAGTCGGAGAACTCCTCGACGAACTGGTAGCGCGTGTCCACGCGCCCGGCGGACGCGCCCGGCACGCCGCCCATCGTCGCCGCGACCACGCGCTCGTACTCAGTCCGCACGTGCCGGAAAGTCTCCGCGTCGAAGAAGAGTTTGATTTTCAGGTCTGAGCCTTTGCGCGGCTTGTAGCCGAGCTTGTGCGCGGACCGCCCGTTAATCTTGTCCGTCCCGTTGTACTCCAGCTTCGGGTTCCGCTCGGCAAGGTTCAGCAGCGGCCACGCCGACGTGAGCGCCCCGCCGATGAGCCCTTCTTTGAAGACCACTTCGTGGCTCAGCATGAACTCCCCGAAGGCCGTGCGCCGGCCCGGCCTGTACTGCCTGATTGTCAGCTTCTTCCCATCGAAGCCCATCCTCTCGAAAGGGATGTCCGCCGCCTCAAACGCCGCGTTGAGCAGCACCTTGTTGCCCTCGGAAGCGATGAGGCCCTTGCCCTGCGGTCGCCCGCCCTCGGCGCTATTGCGGAGGACAATCGAGATGTCTCCGCTCGCCACGCGGCTGCGCGAGGGCGCGCGCAATTCGGCAGTGCCGATTGCTTCCAGATGCTTGGCGACTACCTCTTCGGGCTTCATCTTCTCAGCCGCCGGCGCGCCCGCCGGCGTCAGAACCGCAGCCCCGAAGAGGGCGACCAAAATAATCGCGCAAGCCTTCGCGGCGCTCGCGCGGACTCGTTCGTTTCTCATCTTCAATCCTCCGGATGATTATGTGGGATCGCGCATTCGGGAGAGGGCGCAGCCGGGACAAGAGAGCCCGCCATGAGGGCCGCGGGCGCGAGCGCCGCGAAGGCTGTGGTGGCGGCGGCGTGAGTGTTCGGTAAAGAGCGGGCGCGGCCCCCGCGTGAGGGCCGCGCCCGGTTAAGTGTCAGGAGTGTGGGTTCGGGCCGTCCCCCCGCGGGGGGACGGCCCGCTCCCGTTAGAAGTTGAGCTTGGCCGCGAACTGCATGATGCGCGGGTCAAAGGTCGAGGTGATGCGACCGAAGGCCGAGGAGTTGATGTTCTGCGACTGAGCGATGTTGAAGTTGGTGTGGTTGAGCACGTTGAAGGCCTCAATGCGGAACTCCACGTTCACGCGCTCCGTGATGTTGGTGCGCTTGATCATGCTCGCGTCGAAGAAGAAGACCGACGGGCCGCTGACCGGGGTCAGCTGGAGGTTCCCGAAGAAACCGGGGCGCGGGTTGGTCAGGAACGCGTTGCTGACCCCCGGCCTGTCCGGCTCCGCAGCGAGCGGCGCGCGGACTGCGGCGATGAGCGCCGGGTCGAAGAGCACGGGCGACCCGTTGGCGTCGAAGAAGAGACCGGTGCGCTGCTGCAACTGCTGAACGGTCAATGTCGAATCAACCGTGTTGAGTCCCGAGCGACCGCCGCGGTTGACGGTGCCGCGCCCAGAGACGATGGAGACCGGCTCGCCCGACTGATAGCGCATCAGGCCGTTGAGGCTCCATCCACCGAGGATTTTGCCGACGAAGCCGCCGCGGTCAACGAAACGCTTGCCGGGGCCGATGGGCAGCTCGTACAGGAAGTTGGCCTTGAAGACGTGCGTGATGTCGTCCACCGAGCGCTGCTTCTCAAGGATGGTGCCCTGCGTCAAATCCATCAGGCCCGCGAAGTTGCTCTGGCTGCCCTCGAAGTCCGTGAGCGCCTTGCTGTAGGTGTAGTTGGCCTGAAAGTAGAGGCCGTCATTGAAGCGGCGGCGGACTTCGGCCTGAAGACCGTTGTACCAGGAGTTGGCACCATTCTGGTAGTAGTCCGCGATGAACGTGTTCGGGTTCGGAAGGAAGTCCGTGACCGGGATCGTCGAGCCGGCCCCGAAGAAGAAGGTGCGGTTGGCACCGGCGTAGAACTCCGCCAACGCGCCGGCCTGCCCCTGCAAGAAGAGGTTGCGAACACCGGCGTCCTGAAGGAATCCACCCAAGCCAAGCCGCGGGATGTAGGTCAGGGGCTCGGCACCCACGCAAGGGCCGGTGGTGAGGGTGCCGTTCGGGTTCGGGTTCGGGTTGTTATTGATGTTGGGCGCGCTGCCGCAAAGAATGATGTTGCGCCGACCGCGCCGGACATCCTCCAGGAAGGCCGTGTTCTGCTGAACCTTCAACTGGTTGTTGTCAATGCCGCGCGTGAGCTTCGTGCCGTGGTTCCCGACATAGCGGACTTCCATGACCGTGTCCTTGAAGATTTCACGCTCGATGCCGATGTTCCACTGCTGGACATAGGGCGTCTTGAAGTTCGGGTCGAAGGTGAAGAAGGCACTGCCGAAAGAGAAGTCGGTCAGGTTCTGCGAGACGGTGCGCGGGACGCTGAAGGCCGGCGGGGTGACGGTCGGCACGCCGCCGCCGAGTCCGCCCGGTGTCCTGCCGCGGACGTCAGTACCGACCAGCGTGCGGGTGCCGGTCAGACCGGGGTTGCCGACGATGGCGTTGAGCACGGTCGTGATGTTGTTGTCAATCACGTACGAGATCGCATAGCCGCCGCGGAGCGAGGTCTTGCCGTTGTTCCACGGGTCCCACGCGAAACTGACGGAGGGCGCGAAGTTGTTTTTGTCGTTGGGGAAGAACCCGCGGCGGTCTCCGCCCGAGGCGAAGTCCAGCGTGGGGTTGCCGAGCAGCACGCTCAGGCTGGGATCGGTCGGCAGCAGCGCGAGGCCCTGCTGTTCCCTCGGCACCGAGATGAACTCGTAGCGGAGGCCGAGGTTGAGCGAGAGGCCGGGCCGAATGCGCCATGTGTCCTGACCATAGCCGCTGATGCTGAAATATTTGAACTGCTGGCGCTGCGTCGCGCCGGGGACGAAGCCCGAGGTGCGGCTGGCGGGGTTGAAGCTCTGCACCGCCGAGCTGATGGGGCCGGTCAGGATCGCCAGCACACTGCTCGCGTTGGTCAACTCGTTGCCCGCGATGCCGCCGGGGAAGAGGCCGGAGTTGAGAGGGGTGGCCGTGCCGGTGGCGGTGAACCCGATGTTGATTGTCGGGATGGTGCCCGCGTCGTTGAAGGGCTCGATGTAGTTGTTGCGGTAGTTGCCGCCGAAGCGGATCGTGTGGTTGCCCATCGTCCACGAGGCGTTGTCAATCAGGTCGTAGGTCTTGACGACGCGACCCTGCGGCAGGAAGTTGTCCTCAGAGTCGGAGATGAGCGGCTGCACGATGCGGAAGCCGCGGCTGAACTGCTCGTTGGTGAAGAACTGGACATCGTAGTGGTTGAAGCCAAAACGCAGCTCGTTATTGAGGGCCGTGGTCGGCGCCCAGTGCCACGCGAACGAACCGCGCGGGCGCACCGACGACTGACCGTCTCCGGGCGCGCCGGGGAACGGCTCGCCGCCCGAGTTCGGGAACAGGGAGGTGAAGCGGTTGAAGATGGCCTCGAAGCGGTGGCGCTCGGAGGCGTCGAAGTCGGTGCGGAAGCCCCACAGGTCGCTGGTGCTGCCGAGCGGCGTGTTGAAGCGGAAGGTGCCGGTGTTGGAGAGCGCGCCGCCGCCCGGGACGTTCGCCAAATCGCCTGTCGTGCTGTCGTTCGGCAGCGGCGCGGCGAAGGCCAAGCTCGAAGTGATGGGATCGAGAGCGCGGCCCGAGAGCGCCAGCAGGTTGATGGTTTGGAGCGAGCCGGGCGTGATGCCGGCGGGGCAGCGGTTGGGGGGGTTGGGGTTGGTCGGGGTCGGATCAACGCAAGTCGCCCTATAAGTGAACAGGCCGTTACGCGCGTTCTGGGTGAGGAAGGTGCGCGTCGCGCTGCCCTCCTGTTCAGTCCTCGTCCCCTCGTAGAAGAAGTAGAAGAAGAGCTTGTCCTTGCCCCACGTCGAGGGGCCGCCCTCGCCGAAGCGCGGCAGCAGCATCGGGCCGCCGATGTTGCCGCCAAACTGGTTCTGGTTGAGCTTCGGCCTCTTCAAACGCTGGTCGCCGGCCTGCGCGCGCCCGGAGATGACCGCCGCGTCGGTGGCTGCGAATCTGCCGCCCGCGTTGTTGAAGAAGGTGTTGGCGTCGAAGCGGTCGTTGCGGTGATACTCGAAGACGCTGCCGTGATACTCGGTGCCGCCGCGGGGCGTCACGAGCTTGACCTGCGCCACGCCGAGGCCGTCAGCCGCGCCGCCGTTCTGCGTCGTCAGCGTGAACTCCGAAACGCTCGAGACGCTCGGGGCCGCGACGCCGAAGAAGCTGTCGGTGCGGATGAAGTTGTCGTTGATGTTGATGCCGTCCCACGTCAGGTTCGTGAACGTTCCGCGGAGACCGTTGACGGAGGCGGATCGAGTGCCCTGGCCGCTCGAATTGACGCCGGCCTGAAGGCCCGCCAGATTGAGGGGGTTGCGACCGTTGAGCGGGAGGTCCTGAATCTGCCGCTCCTGCACCGTGGTGCTGAGCTGCGCATTCTCGGTGTTGACGAGCGCCTGTGCGTCGGAGGCGGTGACGGTCACCGTCTCGCCGAGCGCGCCCACTTCGAGCGCGACGTTAACCGTCGAGGTCTGGTCAATGTTGACGAGGACGTCGGGTACGCTCGTCTTTTTGAAACCGGCGCCCTCGGCGCTGAGGGTGTACATACCCGCGCGGATGGCGTTGAAAGCGAAACTCCCGTCGGCGTCGCTGGTCGTCGTCTGCGAGGTCTGGGTGGCGTTATCCGTTAAGATCACGGTCGCGCCCGCGACGACCGCGCCCGCCGCGTCCTTGACCGTCCCGTTGACGCGCGTATTTGATGATTGGGCCGAAGAGTTGACGGCCAATAAGCCACACAGCAGTAGCGCGACTGCTAATCCTCTGGCCAGAAAGCTCCCGAAAATGAAGCGTCCCCTATTCATTTAGACTCCTCCTTCTAGATCTTGAGACATATACGAGGTGATACGTGGTGCGTATCGGCTGGAATCAGAACCCGCCGCTCGATGATTACCGGCGGGGCGGAAAATTTTCAATCGGACATCGGCTGCCCGGCGATCTTGGTGAAGACCACTGCGTTATCCAAGATTTCGTAGATTAATCCAGAGCACTGAAGATTTAAAACCAGACACTTCTCGACGCGTGACTGCCGCCACGTCTCTCAACATCCCGTCTGAAATCTTCTTCGACATGGCGAAAATAAGCGAAATATTTAATTATTTTAAGCTTGTAACCGTAGTAAGGAGTCGCGGGTTAATGACCCTTCAGGCAGAAATCCGGAAAAAATTTTGCGCCCCGCGACTAACGAGAGCTACGATGTCGTAGATTTCATGCAATTAATGTGCACTTCCGCGGCGGTCGCCCGTCGCGGGCGCTCGTTTGCTTAATATTACCGGGAAGGGGAGATATGTTCAGCGAAGCCGGGTCGGGGAGTGAAGCCGTCCAGGGGGGACGCCGCAGCGGCTATGTCGCGCTGGTCGGGCGACCAAACGCGGGCAAATCCACGCTTTTGAACAGGCTGGTGGGCGAGAAGATCGCGGCGGTCTCGAACAAGCCGCAGACGACGCGCCACCAGATTCGCGGCATCATCACGCGCCCCGAGGGGCAGATCGTGCTGGTGGACACGCCCGGCGTGCACCAGCCCGGCTACCTCCTCAACCGGCGCATGATGGCCGCCGTCCACGACGCGGTCGAGGGCGTCAACCTGCTGCTCCTCATCCGCGACGCGAGCGTCCCGACCGGCAACGGCGACCGCTTCGTCCTCGACCTCGTCCGGCGGGCGGGCAGACCCGCCATCCTGCTCCTCAACAAGACGGACAAGCTGGCGGACAAGTCGGCCCTGCTCCCGCTCATGGAGTGGTACGGGCGACCGAGCGCTACGAGGAGGTGAGCGAAGAGATGTCGCGCATCTTCTGCGCCATCTACGTCGAGCGCACGTCGCAGAAGAAGATCATCATCGGCAAAGGGGCCGAGCGGCTCAAAGAGATCGGCACACGCGCGCGCCAAGACATCGAGCGGCTCGTCGGCCACCGCGTCTACCTCGAACTCTTCGTCAAGGTCGAAGAGGACTGGCGCAACTCGCCGCGCGCGCTCAACGAGCTGGGAATCAAAGACCGTGAATCGTGAATCGTGACAAGAAAATCTAGTTCTTTCTATTTACGATTGACGATTCACGACTCACGGTCTTTCTCCGTTCACGATTGACGATTCCCGGCTCTTATCTATTCACGATTGACGATTCACGGCTTTTATGAGCTGGTATGCGATTGATTTGACGCTGGCGGCGCGCGCGCGCGAGGCGGTCGAGTACGCGCTGATGGAGGCGGGCGCTGGCGGGACGGAGGTCTCGGGCGAGGAGGGCGAGCGCGTGCGCGTGGCCGCGTACTTCGACTCGGCCCCGGAGCTCGAGCGCGTGCGCGAGGCTCTGCGTGAGACTCTGCGAATCTACGGGCTCGACTCCGCGGACGTGCACGGGATGAGTTTTCGAGAGGTGGCGGAGCGCGACTGGCTCGCCGAATGGAAGAAGAACTGGCGGCCCGTCGAGGCGGGCGAGCGCTTCCTCGTCGCGCCGCCGTGGAGCGAGGTCGAAGACGTGATGGGCGGGCGCATCGTGATCCGCGTCGAGCCGGGCATGGCCTTCGGCCCCGCGCTGCTCGGCGCGACCTGCGAGTGCCTCGTCCTCTCCGGCATCCTCGAAACGCAGACCGACCTCGTCACCTCTCGCCTCCGCGAACTCAACGTCAACGAGATTGAAATCACTCATGACGGCGAGTGGATCGCCATAGTCATTTGATGACGCGCCGAAGATTCTATGCGCCGCCCCTTGCTTTCGCGCCCGACGGCGCGGGCGTGCAGTTATCTTCGGAAGAGTCTCAACACCTGCGCGACGTGCTGCGGCTGCGCGCGGGCGACGAGGCGTTTGTCTTCGACGGCGAGGGGCGCGAGTTCGCGTGCGTGGTAGTCGAGACGGGCGGCGGCGGCGGGCGCGGCTCGACGGCGCGGCTCGAAGTACGCGGGCGGGCGGAGCCGCCGAGCCCGGAGTCGCCGCTGCGGCTCTCGCTCGGCGTCGCTCTCCTGAAGGGCGAGAAGTTCGACCTCGTGGTGCAGAAGGCGACGGAGCTTGGCGCGTCGCGCATCGTGCCCGTCGTCTCGCGCCGCGCCGATGTGCGACTGCGCGACGAGCGGGACGCGGGGGGACGCGTCGAACGCTGGCGGCGTCTCGCGCTGGAAGCTTCCAAGCAGTCCGGGCGCGCACGCGTCCCCCCGGTCGAGACGCCCGCCGTTTTCGGAACCTTCGTGGCCGACGGCGCGGACGCTGACGAAGCGCGGCTGATGTTCGCGGAGCGCGGCGCGGGAGCATCTGTCGAGTTCGGGCGCGTCGGCCTGAGCGAGTTCGCAAGCGGCGTCGAGGGCGCGCGACCCGCGTCCATCACGGCGCTCGTCGGGCCGGAGGGCGGTTGGGAAGAGGAAGAGGTCATGCTAGCCGCGGCGCGCGGCTGGACAATCATCACGCTCGGCGGTCGGACGCTGCGCGCCGAGACGGCGGCCATCACGGTGACAGCATTGCTCCAATACCTCTTCGGCGATATGAGATGAATAGTGAGCAGTAAGCAGTAAGCAGTGAGTAGTAAAAAGAGGGAAGCCGTTTTCAGTCTTCAGTTCTCAGATTTAGGACTTCAAATCTGAAATCTCAAATCTTCTTTACTGCTCACTGCTTACTGCTTACTGCTCACTTTCCTTTTGCCTTTTTCATGTGCCGGGCGCAGAATATTCGGGCGGGTTGGACGGAAGGTGAAAAGCTCAAACGCGGCGGCGCCGCCGGGCGTATTGGGTAGATGAGGACGGAGGCCGAAAGCGGTTCCCTCCCCCTCAAAGGAGCAGAAGCGTATGGCTGACAACAAGGAAGAGGCGGTCAAGGCGGCGCGGAAAGATTTGGCCGCGCGGCTTGGCGTCTCCGAGGGCGAGGTGAAGGAGGAGTCGGTCGAGCAGGCGGACTTCCCCGACGCGGCGCTCGGCGCGCCCCTCAAGGGCGAGATGAGCGGGATGATGATCTCGACGGGCTGGCGCATCCGCCTGAGCGCCGGAGGCAAGTCTTACGAGTACCGCGCCGACCGTCATCAGCTCCGGCTCTACAAGTTCAAAGGCGCGAATTACAGGGTTTGAAAAGTCAGAAGTCTGGAGCAGGAAGGGGATGAACTCTTTCTCTTTCATGCTCCACACTCCAGACTCCAGACTTAATAGAAGGAGTAGCAATGAACCGGCAGAATTTTCTGGGACATCTGGCTCTGGCGTTGATGTTGATTGTGGTCGCCGTCTTCGTCGGGCAGTTGCGGCGGTGGGACTCGAAGAAGCAGGAGTCCGTCACGCCCCGCCCCGTCGTGGTGACGGTCGAGCGCGAGCATGAGACGGACGAACCGGCGGAACTCGGCGAGCCCGAAGTGCTCGTGCGTTTCCGTGAAGGCGTCTCTGATGAGCGCATCGGCGAGATCACCGCGAGACTGAGGGATCGCGTCGAGGACGAGATCGAGGCGGTCGGCGGGCTCGTCAGCATAGACAGCGCGGACGACGAAGAGGCCGCGCAGGTCGTCGCCGACTACAGCCGCCTGCCCGAGGTCGAATACGTCGAGGCGAACGAGCAGATCACGCTCGACCCGCTCGGCGAAGAGGCCGTCGAGGGACGCACCGTCTCCGCTCTGCCGGGCGGGCCGAACGACCCCCTGCTCGCGGAGCAGTGGGCGCTCATCAACACGGGCCAGCGCGAGGGCAAGGACCGGGCCGACATCAGCGCGCTCGACGCGTGGGCCAAAACGCACGGGAGCGAGAAGGTGGTCGTCGCCGTCTTAGACAGCGGCGTTGATTACACGCACCGAGACCTCTCGAACAACATGTGGGTGCGGCCCGACTCGCTCGACCCGTACTTCGACGAGCAGCTCGGCGCGGTGGACGACGAACACGGCTTCAGCGCCATCGGCAACGAGGCGCGCGACCCGATGGACGACAACGGCCACGGCACGCACTGCGCCGGGATCATCGGCGCCGAAGGGGACAACAACGAGGGCATCGCGGGCGTCAACTGGAAGGTCGAGATCATGCCGCTGAAGTTTATGTCGGCGGGCGGCTTCGGCACGACGAAGGACGCCATCGAGGCCATCAACTACGTCATCGCGCGCAAGGAGGCGGGCGTCAACGTCCGCGTCATCAGCGCCAGTTGGGGCTCGCGGCAGAAGTCGCGAGCGCTCGGCGATGTCATCCGCAAGGCGGGCGAGGAGGGCATCCTGTTCGTCGCCGCTTCGGGCAACAACAGCCAGAACGCCGACCGCTTCCCACACTACCCTTCGGGCTACGACCTGCCGAATGTCTTGAGCGTCGCCGCCTTGAACCGGCGCGACGAGCTGGCTTCCTTCTCCAACTACGGCCCGAAGAGCGTCCACCTCGCCGCGCCCGGCGCGGAGATTCTGAGCACGTGGCTCAAGGGCGAATACGAGGAGCACTCGGGGACTTCGATGGCGACGCCGGTCGTGGCGGGCGTCGCGGCCCTCGTCCTCTCGGTCGAGCCTAATCTCTCGGTCGCCGAGCTGAAGCAGCGCCTGCTTGATTCAGTGGACAAGCTCGACGCGCTGCAAGGCAAGACGGTCTCGGGCGGGCGCGTCAACGCCGCGCGGGCCGTCGGCGCGGCGCGCTGACGGTAAGCAGCAAGGCGCTGCCGCCGTTTGAATGTTCAAGGCCACTCGGAGGCATTCGCCTCCGAGTGGCCTTTTCAGCTGATACCGACTCGCAGAACAAAATAAGGAAGCTGGGGCTTGCCCCCGCCTCTTCTCCGCCTGCATAACCTTATTCTGTTTTGCAAGTCGGTATTACATCTCTTTTTGCCCCCTTGCACGCGAGACTTGCTCGTCACCCGCCGGGCACTTTTGTATGATGAGCGGGTGACAAACAGAGGTGCAGGAAACGCCCTCCCGCCGCGCGCGCCGCAGCCGCCCTTCGTGCTCGCGCTCGACGTCGGCACATCGAGCGTGCGCGCCGCGCTCTTCGACTCGCGCGGGGAAGAGATCGAAGGCACGCGCGCTCGCCTTGCACTGAGTTTCTGCACGACCGCCGACGGCGGGGCCGAGGCTGACGCCGAAGCCTCGCTCTCCGCGGTGCTCGGCGTGATTGACGAGGCACTGGCGCGCGTATCCTCTGCCGCCGCCGCGCCGCACGTCTCGGCGCTGGCCGTCGCCTGTTTCTGGCACAGCCTCGTCGGCGTGGACGCAGAGGGGCGCGCGCTGACGCCCGTCTACGGCTGGGCCGACACGCGCGCGGCGCGGCAGGCGGCGCGGCTGCGCGAGGAGATGGACGAGCGAGCGACGCACGAGCGCACGGGCTGCCCGTTCCACGCGAGCTACTGGCCCGCGAAGCTGCGTTGGGTTCGACTTGAACGGGGCGGCGCGTGGCGCGGTGTCGCGCGCTGGCTCACTTTCGGCGAGCTGCTGACGCTCAGGCTCTGCGGCGCGACGGCGGCCAGCATCTCGATGGCTTCGGGCACGGGTCTCTTCGACCAGCGACTCTGCGAGTGGGACGCCCCGCTCGTCGAAGCCCTCGGCGTGGACGCGCGCACTCTGCCCGCGCTCGCGCGCGAGGGCGAGAGCTTCACGCTCCGGGAAGAGTTCGCGGCGCGCTGGCCCGCCTTGCGCGCGAGCGCCGTCTTCCCCGCCATCGGCGACGGCGCGGCGAACAACGTCGGCGAGGGATGCACGGAGCGCGGTCGCGCGGCGCTGATGGTCGGCACGTCGGGCGCGATGCGCGTGAGCTTCGAGGGCGAACCGCCGGCGAAGCTTCATGAAGGGCTCTGGTGCTACCGCGTCAACAGGCGGCGCGTCTGCGTGGGCGGCGCGCTCTCGGACGGCGGCGGGCTCTACGAATGGATGCGTTCGGCGTTCGCGCCGGGCGGCGCGGACTTCGAGCGCGAGGTCGCGGCGCTCGCGCCCGACGCGCACGGGCTCACGCTTCTGCCCTTCTGGTCGGGCGAGCGGAGCACGGGCTGGCACCCTTTCGCGTCGGGCGCGATCCTCGGCCTGACGGCGCACACGCGCCCATCGGAGATCGTGCGCGCCGCGCTGGAGGCGGTGGCCTACCGCTTCGCGTCAATCGCGGAGGCGCTCGAAGCTCACGCGCCGAACGCTTTCGTGTGCGCGTCGGGCGGCGCGCTGCGCTCCTCTCCGTTGTGGACGCAGGTGCTCTCAGACGTGCTCGGTCGCACGCTTTCGCTCTCGCGCGTCGCGGAGGCTTCGAGCCGCGGCGCGGTTTTGCTTGCGCTCGAAGCGCTGGGCGCGATAAAAAGTGTGGACGAAGTCGCATCCGAGACGGACGGGGCGTGCGCGCCCGACGCTGCCCACTCGAACAGCTTTGCATCAACACGATCCGCACGCTTTCGCTCGACGCCGTGCAAAAGGCCGAGTCCGGGCATCCGGGCCTGCCGCTCGGGGCCGCGCCGATGGCCTACGTGCTGTGGACGCGCTTACTCCGCCACAACCCGCGCAACCCGAAGTGGCAGGGGCGCGACCGCTTCCTGCTCTCCGCCGGCCACGGCTCGATGCTGCTCTACTCGCTCCTGCACCTGACGGGCTACGACCTGCCGCTCGAAGAGCTGAAGCGTTTCCGCCAGTGGGGGTCGAAGACGCCGGGCCACCCCGAGAACTTCCTCACGCCGGGCGTCGAGATTACGACCGGCCCGCTCGGACAGGGGTTCGCCAACGGCGTCGGGCTCGCCGTCGGAGCCGCCCACCTCGCGAGCCGCTTCAACCGCCCCGGCTTCCCCGTCATCGCCTCGCATGTCTATTCAATCGTCTCCGACGGCGACTTGATGGAGGGCGTCGCCTCCGAGGCCGCTTCGCTCGCCGGCCACCTCGGCTTAGGCAACCTCATTTATCTCTACGACGACAACCGCGTGACCATCGAGGGCTCCACCTCGCTCGCCTTCACCGAGGACGTGCCCCGACGTTTCGAGAGCTACGGCTGGCACATTCTGACAGTTGAGGACGGCAACGACCTCGAGGCCATCGAGCGCGCGATTCGTGAGGCCCAAGCCGAGACGGAGCGTCCGTCGCTCATCTCCGTCAAGACCATCATCGGCTTCGGGATGCCGACCGCCGGGACGCGCAAGGCGCACTCGGACGCGCCCGGCGCTGAGGCCGTCAAGGCGACGAAGCGGAGTTTGGGCTGGCCCGAAGACGCGGAGTTCCTCATTCCCGAAGAGGCGCTCGCGCACTTCCGCCTCGCGGTCGAGCGCGGCGAGCAGGCCGAGGGCGAATGGAACGCTCTGGTCGAGAGTTACGCGAGCGAGCACGAAGAACTCGGTCGCGCGTGGCGCGAGACGATGAGCGGCGAGCTGCCCCGTGGGTGGGAGGAGCACCTGCCTTCGTTTGAGAACGCGAAGCCCGTCGCGACGCGCTCGGCAAGCGGCGAAGTCATCAACGCGCTCGCGCCGCACCTGCCGATGCTCATCGGCGGCTCAGCCGACCTCGGCCCCTCGACCAACACCGACATCAAAGACGGCGGGAGCTTCCAGCACGGCTCTTACGAGGGACGCGTCATGCACTTCGGCGTCCGCGAGCACGCGATGGGCTCAGTGCTGACAGGGATGAGCCTCAACGGCGGCCTCATCCCCTTCGGCGCGACGTTCATGTGCTTCTCCGACTACATGAAGCCCGCCATCCGCCTCGCCGCGCTCTCCGAGGTGCAGGTCGTCTACGTCTTCACGCACGACTCCGTGGGCCTCGGCGAAGACGGGCCGACGCACCAGCCCATCGAACAGCTCGCGGGCCTGCGCGCCATCCCCAATCTCTACGTCATTCGCCCGGCGGACGTGCATGAAGTCCGAGAGGCTTGGCGGACGGCCATCCTGCGCCGCGACGCCCCGACCGCGCTCGTGCTGACGCGCCAGAAAGTGCCGCTCCTCGACCGGCAGAACGTCTACGCCCCCGCCGAGGGCGCGCGGCGCGGCGCTTACGTGCTCGCCGACTCGACGAACGCCGAAGGCGCGACCGTCATGCCGCGCCTCGTCCTACTCGCCACCGGCTCCGAGGTCTCGCTCGCGCTCGACGCGCGCGAGGCATTGCAGAAAGAGGGCACGCCCGTGCGCGTCGTCTCGATGCCGTGCTGGGAGTTGTTCGAGGAGCAGGAGAGGGAATATCGCGAGAGCGTGATTCCCCCTTCCGTCACGGCTCGGCTCGGCGTCGAGGCGGGCGCGCGGCTCGGCTGGGACAGATACGTCGGCCCGTCGGGCGACGTCATCTGCCTCACGCGCTTCGGCGGCTCCGGCCCCGGCGACGTGGCGCTCCGCGAACTCGGCTTCAACGTCGAGAACGTCGTCGCCCGCGCCCGCGCCCTTCTGTGAAGACTGCGCCCGCCGTCAGTCGCGAACCGTCAATCGTGAATAGAAAATCCACGTTCTTTCCATTCACGATTGACGGTTCGCGACTGACGGCTTTTAGCGATTCACGATTCACGGCTTTAACCCGTTACTTCCTCTCCCGCTTGTCACCCGCGCCCGCATTTGAGAGAATGAGTTCGTGATCTTACATAACGTGGTGACGCGCCCTGTCGGTTTTGATGTTTCCAAGGAGATAATAAGAGTGAAAGCGGAATTGGAGCAGTTGATCGCTTTACAGAAAAACGACACGAGTATCCGCAGACTACAGGCCGAGTTGGACGCCATCCCTGAAAGGCGCGCTGAGATCGAGAAGGAATTCGATCAGCGCGCCTTTGAAATTAAGGCCATCGAGACGCAGCGCGACGCGGCGCGCGACGCTCGCCTCCAGCTCGAAAGCGGGATGGCCGAGCAGCGAGCGCGCGCCGAGAAGGCCGAGCGCGACCTCATGTCTTCGACCAACGCGAAGGCCTACGAGGCGGCGATCCGCGAGGCCGACGCCGCGCGTAAGCACATCTCCGAGCTGGAGACCAAGATGCTCGAACAGATGGAGAGCTTCGAGCAGGCCGAGAAGACGCTCGGCGAGCGCGAGCCGGAAGTCGCGCGCCTGCGCGCCGAGTACGACGAGAAGCTCGTCGCCTTCGGCGAGCAGACCGAGAGGCAGACCGAGGAGCTGGCCGCGCGCCGCGCCGAGCGCGAACGGCTCACCGCGCATCTCCCGCCCGCGATGAAGAGTCTCTACAACCGCATCAGCACGCGCATCCGCGACGGCGTCGCCGTGGCCGAGGCGCGCAAAAGCTCCTGCTCGGCCTGCTTCATGTCGCTCAGGCCCGAGGTGATGACCAAAATCCGCCGCGGCGAAGAGATCATCACCTGCGATAATTGCAGCCGCATCCTCTACTACATCCCCGCCGAGCAGGCACAGATGACCACTCCCTGACGAGCGAGGCCGCCCGCCGCCCGACCGGGGGCGCGCGCCGGAATAGATGACAGACCGATTGGTAAGGACGCAGCCCCGCCCGCGTCCTTTTGATTTTCGGCGCGCCTCCGCGACGGCCAGACTCGCCGCGCGGCCCGCCGTTTGTTTGCAAAAGACGCGGCGGGGCCGGTCTGCGGGGCGGCGCGGCGCGGAAAGAGCTTGTGGAACAAGAGGTGTGACCGAAATGGCGAGCGCGGAGGTTGCAACCCAACGGGACATCGCGGGCGGCGCGGTGCGTGGAAGTGTTACACGCGGGCGGCGCGCTCGCTGGTGGCTGCGGCGCGGGTCGAAGGGGCGTTTCCGCTACGAGACCGCCGACGGTCAGAGAGTCACGGACAAGGCGGATTTAGAGCGCATCGAGTCGCTCGCCATCCCCCCGGCGTGGCGCGAGGTGCGCGTCTCGCCCTCGCCGCGCGGCGCTTTGCAGGCCATCGGCGTTGACGCTTTGGGCCGCGTGCAGCGCATCTATCACCCTTCGTTCGTCGCGCGTCGCGCGCTGCGCAAGTACGAAAAGGTCGAGCGCTTCGGCCAGAGCCTGCCCGCGCTCCGGCGGAAGACGAACGAAGACATCGCGCGCGCGGGGCTGGGCAAAGAGAGGGTTCTGGCCGTCGTCGTGCGCCTCATCAACGACCTCTATTTCCGCGTCGGCTCGGAGGAGAGCGTGAGGCGCTACCGCACCTTCGGCGTGACGACGCTGCGCAACCGACACTTCGAGGTCAAGCGCGGGGGCCGCCTCGTCTTCGACTTCGTCGGCAAGCATCAAGTCGAGCACCGCCGCATCCTCGTGGACGAGGAACTGGCCGCGCTCATGCAGGAGATCAAATCACTTAAAGGCTGGAAGCTCTTCCAGTACATCGGCGAAGACGGGCGGAAGCGGCCCGTCACGGCGCGCGACGTGAACGAGTACATCAAGGCGGCGACCACGCCCGAGTTCTCGGCCAGGGATTTCCGCACGTGGGGCGGGACGCTGCAGGCGGCCATCGAGCTGGCGGAGATTGGATACTGCGAAGCCGAGAGGCACGCTCAGAGCAATGTTGTGAAAGCCGTCAGACGGGTCGCCGAACACCTCGGCAACACGCCGACCGTCTGCCGCAACTGCTACATCCACCCATCGGTGCTCGAAGCCTACATGGCGGGCCGCACGCTCGAAGAGTTCCGCCCCCGCCGCTCGCGCCGCATCTCCCGCCAGCAGCCCGAATACGACTTGGAAGAGCTGGCGCTCCTCAAGCTGCTCGGCGCGCACAAGGGCGGCGGCGCATGACCGCGCAAGAGCGATGTGTGAAGACGACGGCGCGTGAAAATGTCGGAGGCCGGCGAGCCGCAACGTGCTCGCCGGCCTCCGACATTTCACGCGCGTCTTGAGTGACTTTTACGAACCGGCTGCCGCCGCCGCCGCCGCGCTCGGCGTCCTCTCCAGCTCCGGTTTGGAAAACTTCTTCAGCATCTTCCAGAGCACAACCACGCTGCCATCCGAGTCCTTCCGCACGACGCGGAAGGCGACGAGCACGTCCGACGTGCCGTAATTAACCGAGCGGACGACGTAAGTCTGTTTGGTGAGGACGGTGCCGAGGTTGGCGAGAAAGCCGAAGTTTGCCCCGGCAAAGCCGACGCCGAACTGGTTCTGCTCCAGACTGATGTCCGAGCCGAAGCCGTACTCATGCGTCAGCCGCGTGAAGGAATAGTAAGAGCCGCCGCCACGCATGGACAATTTCCCGTCCCATTTCTCGCGCGGCAGCAGTCGGACAATTCCCGTCCGCGGCTGCGCCAGAAACTCCGCGAAGGCGTCGAGGTCTTCGCGCGCGGGCGCGAGCAGCAGGGCCTCTCTGGCTTTAATCTGTTCGCGCAGAGATTCGATCTCGGCGGCGGCCCGCGCGCGGTCTTGAGTCTGCGCGCGCGCGACGAGCGGGAGCCCGCAGAGTGCGGCGAGCAGCGCGGCAGCGAAAAGTGTGCGTCTGGTCATGGCTATACCTCGAAGGATCAAGAGGACAGAAATCAGAAAGGAGAGACGACCGAGCCGATGTTAGTCCAGAGTGAAAGGCAAGACAAGCGTTTTTGCCGAAACTCTCTTCCGCCCGGAGCCCCTCTGAAGGGGCGGGAAAATTTAGCCCACGGCTCGCGCCGTGGGTATGAGGTGGCATAATAATTCCGTGGAGCCCCGGCAGGAGCGAAAGATAATCAAGTGCCGTGATGCTCAGGCTTGACTGTCTTCCGCCCCTGCCGGAGCTCAAACTTTTTACCGCGACTTGTTCCCACGGCTCGCGTCCCTCGTCTAAATTCTTCCGCTCCTGCCGGGGCTTCAAAAAAGGCTCTCAGTAATGCTTGCTCGTCTTTCTTCCGCTCTTCCCTCTATCCTTCTTCCCGCGCCTGCGCTCGTCCACGCCCTTGAGCGAGGCGAGCGGCCAGAGGCGGTGCTCGATCTCGGCGAGCCCCGCGCCCACGACCGCCTCGATCACCTCCTGCGAAGATTTGTAGGCCGGCGCGGCCTCGTCCAGAGGCACGCGCCCGTCCGTGTTGACCACGACACCGGCCTCACGGTATTCGTCGTCAATCGCGCGCTGCGAGAGCGTGCGCGTCGCATGGCTGCGCGAGAGGCGTCGGCCCGCGCCGTGGTTGACCGAATAGCCGCTGTTCACGGCACTGGCGAGCGGGCGCAGGATGTAGCTCCAATCCTTGTTGCTGCCGGGGATGAGGACGGGATGGCCGGTCTGCTCCCAGAAGGTTCCTTTCAATGCGGGGTGGCCCGCCGGGAAGGCACGCGTCGCGCCCTTGCGGTGCACCCAGACCTCGCCGAATTCCGGGTGCCGCTCCCTCTGGACGAGGTTGTGGCTGATCTCGTAGATGAGTTCGAGTTCGGAGCCGAAGACTTCGGTGAAAGCCTCTGCGACCTGCTCGAAGATGACGAGGCGGTTGAGGATGGCGTAGTTGCCGCCCGCCGCGACCGCGTTCTGGTAGTCGCGGTAGTGACGCGAGTCCGGCATGAAGTAGCCGAGGTCGAGGTCTGTTATCTCCGCGGGCCGCTCCGCGCGCGCCATCTCGAAGTAGTTGGTGGCGAGGCCGTGGCCGAACCCGCGGCTCCCCGTATGCACCTGTACGAAGAGCGTGCCCGTCTGCTCTGAGCGCTGCAACTCGATGAAGTGATTGCCCGACCCGAGGCTGCCCAACTGCTCTAAACCACGCTCCGGCTTCCCTTTGCCACCCCAGGGAATTTGCCAGCCGTCATCAACCGGGATGCGGTGCCGTTCGGCACGGCTCCGGTCAAATGATGCGCCGTATTTTTCCACATAATACTCGGCCCCACCACGGACTAAATTTTGAAACTCCGGCTCCGACAACTTGCCAAGCCTGCGACTCTTGCCGCCCACGCCGAAGGCCACTCGCTCCATTACGGCCTGATTGAATTTTAGTCTCTTGTCCGGAGTGGCCTCCTCGGCATGAACATCCGACCGTGCGCTCACCATCCCGCAACCAATATCGAAGCCCACGGGGCCCATCGCTATCGCGCCGTTTTCGGTATCCGTCAATACCACGCAACCAACCGGCACACCATAGCCATAATGAGTGTCAGGCGTGATGACCACGAGCCGCGTACCGGGGAAGCGTGTGGCGTTGACGATCTGACGGTAGAGGATGTCTTCGGCGTCCGCCAGAAGCGTCGGCGTGAGGAAGAGTCGGACGGGAACGTCTCCGGTGTCCTCGGTCTGGAGCTCGTAGTAGCCCGCGCCGTGCCAGCGCGCGAGGTGTTTCCAGTTGTGCGCGCTGTTCAGTTCTTTCGCGACCTTCAGTGCCTTCGCGTCCGCGTTCTGGTTGCTCATAAATCACCTGCCCGAAGTTCTCCGGTTTTCCGAAACTGTATCCCGCGCGCCTCTCGTGCGACCTCGGCGGCGAGTTCCGCGGCGCTCCGCTCCGACGTCACGCGGACGCGGAGCGCGGCGAGGCCGTAAGCCTGATGCCGCGCATCATAAAGCTCCCGCGCGCTTGCGAGGTCGCGCGCGAACGGTCGCTCTTCGTCTTTGTCGCCGATGACTCTGTGCCAGCACAAATCGAACGGCGCGTCGAGCCAGACGGTGAGGCAGCCGTGCCCGGCGACGAGTCGGCGGTTGCGTTCGAGCGTCCACGCGCCGCCGCCGAGCGCAACGACGCGCGCCCGCGTCGAGGCCAGCACGTCGCCGAGCGCGAGCGTCTCCACTTCGCGGAAGGCCGCTTCGCCTTCTTCGTCAATCAACCGTTGCGGCGTGCGGCCCTCGCGCGCGGTGATGAACTCGTCGAGGTCAACGGCGTCGCACGCGAGCACGCGCGACAGCTCGCGCGCGACCGTCGTCTTGCCCGCGCCCATGAAGCCGGTGATGACGATGCGCGGCGTCCCCTTCATCTCTCCGTCACCGATTCGAGGAGGTCGAAGAACTCCGGGAACGAGACGCCGACGCATTCGCGCGCGCCTTCGATTTCGGACGCGCCCGTGGCCGCGAGCGCGGCGACGGCGAAGGCCATCGCGATGCGGTGGTCGCCGTGCGCGTCGAGCCGCGCGCCGCGTAAGTGAGTCGGCCCGCCCACGCGCAAGCCGTCCTCGAACTCCTCGACCTCCGCGCCCATCGCGCGCAAGTTTCTAACGGTCGCACCGATGCGGTCTGACTCTTTGACGCGCAGCTCCCCGGCATCGCGAATCTCCAAGCCCCCCTCGACCTGCGTCCCCACGACGGCGAGCACCGGCAGCTCGTCAATCAACTGCGCGATGAGAGGGCCGCTGAGGATGTTCGCGCCTGCTTCTCTCGGCGCGAGCCCGCCGCGCCCCCCGCCGCCACCGCGGACGACGATCTCGCCGACCGGCTCGTTGCAACGCTCGCGCACGCCCTCAGCCCGCACCTCGGCGCCGAGCAAGTGGAGCGTGGAGAGCACCCCGGCACGCGTCGGATTAAGGCCGATGCCCGCGATCTCCAGAGCGGAGCCGGGGAGAAGCGCCGCCGCCGCGACGAAGAAGGCCGCCGAAGAGATGTCGCCCGGCACTTCGATGTCGCGCGCCGTGAGCGCCGCCCCGCCTTCGACCGAGACGACGCGTCCCGAAGACACTTCGGAACCTGCCCCTTCGATGTTTCCGGCCACACCGGATTCGACCGGCACGCCGAACCAGCGGAGCATCCTCTCCGTGTGGTCGCGCGTCGCGGCGAGCGGCTCGTGGACGCGCGTCGTCCCGCGCGCGAAGAGTCCGGCCAGAAGGACGCACGATTTGACCTGCGCGCTGGCGACCGCCATCTCGTAGGCGATTGGGTTCAGTGGCCGCCGCCCTTCGACGCGGAGCGGCGCGTGCCCGTCTTCCGCGCCGAGGCGCGCGCCCATCAGCTCCAGAGGCTCGATGACGCGGCGCATCGGTCGGCGGCTGAGCGACGAGTCGCCGGTGAGCGTAGTCTCGAAGGGCTGCCCCGCGAGCACGCCCGCGAGCAGGCGCATCGTCGTCCCGCTGTTGCCGCAGTCGAGCGGCGCGTCGGGCCGGCGCAGGGCAGCGAGGCTGTCGGCTGAGGAGGCCGCGCCCTCGACCGTCACCGTCTCGCCCTCGCGGGTGAGCCTGAGGCCGAGCGCTTCGAGACAGCGGAGCGTCGCGGCGCAGTCTTCGCTCGTCGAGTAGTTGGAGACGCGCGTCGTGCCGCGCGCGAGCGCCGCGATAAGCCCGGCGCGATGCGAGACGGACTTATCGCCGGGCAAGCCCCCGAGACGCCCGCGCAGGCGCTTCGCCGGTTCGATTCTCATGCCGCGATTCTAAGCGATGAGCGATGAGTGATGAAGGAGGAAGGCGCGATTTTCGTCAATCTTTTTTTCCTCACTCATCACTCATCACTCATCCCTCGCCCTCTCCCTTGCCTTTCTTGACAGGCGTGCGGCGGGCGTGTTACACCGTGCAGGCTTCCGGTTCGCATTCCAGTGTTTTGAAGTGGCGGTGTCTGTCAGGCCGGATTCGCCGGACGAGTCGGCCACGCCAGCAGCCGCAGCCGCCAAGCCCCAGTCTTTGAACAGCAGTGACTGAAGAGACCGTCGAACTGATTCTGCCGAGCCGCATCGAGGCCATCAACGAGGCGGTGACAGCCGCCACGGATGCGGCGCGGCGCGCGGGGCTCGGCGATGACGCGCTGTTCGGCGTCGAGATGGCCGTGCGCGAGGCGGTCACCAACGCCGTGCTGCACGGCAACCGCGAGGACGAGGGCAAGCCGGTCGAGCTGGGCCTGACGAGTTCGGGCTCCGAGCTGGTCATCACCATCCGCGACCGCGGCGAGGGATTCGACCCCGGCGCGGTCGACGACCCGACCGCCGAGCAGAACCTCCTCAAAACCTCCGGGCGTGGTATCCTCTTCATGCGAAACTTCATGGACGAGGTGCGTTGGGAGCCCCACCCGCAAGGCGGGATGGTGGTGCGCATGTCGAAGAAGCGATAAAAAGTTTTCAGTTTTCAGTTTTCAGTTTTGAGCCGGAGGCAAAACGCTTGTCTTCGTGCCGAGAGAAACTGAAAACTGAAAACTGAAAACTGAAAACTTTTATTCAAGGAGACTTTCCGCAATGGCTGAACTGAATATCCAGAAGATTCGCGACCTGCTGGCGATCACCAAGCTCCTGACCGTCTTCGACGTCTACGACGACGAGGCCACGGCGCTCAACAGCTTCAAATAGGTGACGGGCGTCGGGTGTCGGTGTGAGTCTTTCATCCCGACACCCGATAGCTGGCACCGGCTTTCATGTTCCGACAAGCTTTCCGCCGTCTGCTCGCGATTGACGATTCGCCGGAGCGGACGGCGCTCGCTTTTTCCGTCGGCGTCTTTATCGCGTTCTCGCCCTTCCTCGGCCTCCACACGCTCCTCGCGACGGTGCTCGCCTTTGCCTTCCGCTTCAACAAGCTCGCCATCTATACCGGCACCTTCGTCAACAACCCGTTCCTGACGCTCGTCCCCATCGTCCTCGCCTCCTACGCCGTCGGCGCGTTCCTGCTGGGGCGGCCCTTAAGCCTGCCCGCCGAAGGGATGAAACTGCTCAGCGACCCGCACCTCCTGACCGCCTCTTACTGGCACCAGCTCCTCTCGCACTGGCGCGACGTGTTGCTGCCCTTCGCCGTCGGCGGCACGGCCCTCTCCGTCGTTTGTTCGCTGGCCGCCTACCCTGTTACCCTACGTCTCCTGCGCGCGCACCGCCGCAGAAAAGCCGTGGATCGTGAATCGTAAATCGTGAATCGAAAGAACGGGTCTTCTCTTTTCACGATTGACGATTGACGATTGACGATTGACGGCTTTTAAGGCATCCGGAGCGCGGGCGCGGGCATCTTTACAGGCGTCCGTCCGTGCGTCTTGAGCTTGAGAGTGTCGCCCCGGCGCGCCCATGACGAGAATCCAATTTTTCACCTGAATATTTATGAAGAAGTCGTTTGTCAGTCTTGCCCTCGTCGCCCTTCTGTGCGGCCAGAGCGCCGCCCTCGCGTGGCAAAGTTCACCTCCCGCCGAGAGGCCGCAAGCGTCTCAAGCGCAGAGCGCGAAGCCGCAGGCGAGGCCCGCGCCCGCCACCGCCGCGCAGCAGCCGCAGCCGCCGCCGCGGCGGCCCGTCGAGCGCCGCCCGTCGAGCCCCGACCTCGCCGATTACGGCATCCAGATCGCGCCCGACCCGCGCCTCATCGTCCTCATGGCCGCGCTCGAAGCCGCGGGCTTCGACCCGACGCCGAAGGGAGCCGAAGCATCGGCCTTTCGCGGCGTCGTGAGGCAGGATTTATCGGAACTCGACCCGGCGCTGCGCGCGCGCCTCAAGGATTTTTACGAGCGCTACAAGTTGACGGACGAAGGGGCGACGGCAGCCGACCAGACGGCGCGCTACGTCTCGCTCGCCTACACGCTCGGGCCGCCGCCGGAGTTTGAAGCGCCGCCGCGCTCGGACGACCTCCCGGCGGGCGTGCTCGACGTGCTCGACTTCGTGCCGCTCGTGCGCGAATTCCTCCTCAAATCCTCGGCGGGCGGGCGGCTCCCGGACTATCTCCAGATGCACCGCGCCGAGGGCGACAAGCTGCGCGGCCCCGCCGTCGAGATGGCGCGCGCCGTGCTCACCTATTTCAACACGCGACCCGAGACGATCTTTTACGAGCGCGCCGAGAGCGCGGCCCCCGCCGCGCAGGGCAACAGGAAGAAGCCGAAGCAGGAACAGAAGGCCCCGCCCCTGCGCGAGCGGATGCGCCGTTTCGTGATCGTCCCCGACCTGCTCGCCGCGCCGGGCGCGATCAACTTCCGCGTCGTCCGCGACGACTACTTCGTAGTCGTCCCCGCGGGAACTGACCCGCGTTCATCCGAGCTGCGCCGCGGCTACCTCCAGTACGTTGTTGACCCGCTCGTCGCGCGCTTCAGCCGCGAGGTGGCGGCGAAGCGCCCAGAGATCAAGAGCCTTCTCGACGCCGAGGCTGCGCGCAAGGGGCGCGCCCTCACGCCCGACGTCTTCCTCGCCACCGCGCGCTCTCTGGTCGCCGCCGCCGACGCGCGGATGGACGAGACGGCCCGCCTGCGCGCGCTGCAACTTGAGACGAGCGCGCAGCTCCAGTCGGCGCGCGACGCTGCGGCGCGCGACGCTGCGCTCAAGGAGTCCAAGCAGCGGCAGTCCGCCATCGCTGACGAGTCGGTCGCGCGGCTCGCCGAGGCATACGAGCGCGGGGCCGTCCTCTCGTTCCATTTCGCCGAGCAGTTGCGCGGGCTCGAAGGCTCCGGCTTCGACATCGCGTCGCGCACGCACGTCGCGAGCGGGCGCATCCTTGCCTTCCTCGAACGCACCGCGGACGCGATGCGCGAATTCGACGCCGCGATAGCCCTCGCCGACATCCCCAACGGCGCGTACCGCGAGGCGCTGGCGGAAAAGAAGAAGCTTTCGGAGAAGAAGTAAGAACAACCAAACGTCATGAAGCCCCGACAGGGGCGGAATAATTCAGCCGAGGGCTTACGCACTTGGCTGAATTATTCCGCCCCTGTCGGGGCTGAGGCTATGCGTTTCCGACGTCCTTAACTCTGCCTAAAGCACCCGTCCCGCTCCGCCGCGAAACGCCCTCACGGCAGGGGGCGTGGTGCGCAAGGCGCGGGGCGCACGCGGGGCGCGGGGCGCGATTGTCGCGACGGGCGGGACTGTGTAAATCTGGCCGGGGCCGAATTGGAAGGACTGCGGCTGCCTGCGCTCGGGCGTCACGCGGATGGTGCGCTGCTTCCGTTCGCGCATCACCGAGAGCATGACTTCGCCCTCCTCTTTCCGGTTGAGCGCGCGCGAGAGGTCGCCCGACTCGCCGACCTGCTCGCCTTCGGCCTCGACGATCACGTCGCCGGCCTTGAGGCCCGATTTCGCCGCCGGGCTGTTCTCTTCGACCGAGGTGACGAGCACGCCCTTGCGGACGCCGAAGTATTCGGCGAGCTGCGGGCCGAGCGCGCTGGTGGTGATGCCGATGCGGCGGCCCGCGACGGCGAAGAAGCCGAAGGTGCCGCCGGGGTTGTTGCGCTGCAGCTCTTCCGCCCGCCGGCGCAGCTCCTCGCCGCCGCGCCCCAACTCCTCGGCCCTGCGGCGCAGCTCTTCGGCACGGCGTCGCGTCTCTTCGGAGTCGCCCCGGTACTGTTCCGCGAGTCGCCGCGCGGCGTCCGCGCCGAAGTCCCGCTCGAAGCCGTTTCCGAGTGCGGGGACAAAGCCCTCCTGCTTGCCGAGCTTCGCCGAGAGCTGCTGTTCCGAGCCGCCTCGCAGCACCGTCAGACGCGCCGTGTGCTCGGGCGAAGATTCGTCTATCAAGCGGTTCAGCTTGCGCACGCTCGTCACCTCCTCGCCGTCGAAACGGATGATGACGTCGCGCTCGCGCAGCCCCGCGCGCTCGGCGGGGCTGCCCTTCAAGACCGACTCGACGCCGACGCCGCGCGGCTCGCTCCCCGCCGCGAGCCCGTAGCGACTCAGGTTCTCGCGCGTCAACTCCTCGACGCGGACGCCGAGGTAGTTGTCGCCGTTGTAGAAGGCCGCGGCGAAGAGCGCGGGCGGCGACGCGGGCACGGGCGGAGCAGCGGCGGCGGTGGCGGCGGGCGGCGGCGGCTGTTGCGCGAGCGCCGCGAGAGGAAGCGCGAGGATAAAGAGTGCGGCCAGCGAGAGCAGAGCTTTTCCGTTCATGGTTACCGCAACCTCCAGAGAGAGAATTTTCCATCTCATTGCACGCGCGCGCGGGGGAGCCGGTTCCGAAAATTTCCGGGCCCGGCGACCAGACAAGGGCACGCGCGCCGTTAGAAGCCCGCTCCCCGCGCCGGACGATTTGGCGATGAACCCGCGCCGCAAGACTTTACGACCCGCGCCGCGCGACTTTACGGCGAGCGCCGCGGGCTGTCAGAATAGCCGCCACGCATTATTCTTAATCTTTTTTCGGCAGGTTCATCAATTGCAGCAGACCTCGCAAGCATCAGGACACGTCGCGAGCGCCGTCGTCGTCGCACATCCCGGCCACGAAGTACGCATCCACGGATGGCTCGAACGCGAACGCCCGAGCATCTTCATCCTGACGGACGGGTCGGGACGCGTGGGCGAGCCGCGCATCGCCTCGACGAGCGAGTACCTGAAAAAGTTCCGGATGCGGCCCGCGCGCATCTACGGGCGGCTCACCGACCTCGAGGTCTACGGCGCGGTGCTTCGGCGCGACTTCGGTCTCTTCGTGGGCTTGAGCGAAGAGCTGGCCGGGGCGCTCGTCGCGGAAGGCGTCGGGCGCGTCGTCGGCGACGCCTCCGAGGGCTATAACACCACGCACGACGTCTGCCGCCTCGTCCTCAACGCCGCCGTCGAGCTGGCGCGGCGCGCGGGAGGCGCGCGCGAGGTCGAGAGCTACGATTACCCCGTTGTCAAAAGGCCCGACCATTGCCCCGAGCATCTGCGCGCGCTCTCACTCTGGCTCCACCTCGACGAAGAGGCTTTCCAGCGCAAGCTCGCCGCCGCCTTCGAGTTCTACCCGCAGCTCGCCGCCGAGACGCAAGAAGCGCTCAGCGGGCGCGACCTCGACGGGGCGAGCCGGCACTTCAAGCTCGACGGCGACGAGCACGCCGCGACCGACTTCCGCGGGCTCGATGTGTTCCGCGTCGAGTGCCTGCGCCCCGTCTCGGCGTGCGCCGCGCCCTTCGAGGGCGAGTCCCCCTACTACGAGCGAGTCGGTGAGGGTAAGGTCGCCGATGGGCTCTACGAGAGCGTCATCCGCTACCGCGAACACCTCGCCCCGCTCGCGGACGCGCTCCGCGAGAACGTCGAGAGGAAGACCTGATGGGCGGGCTCAAGGTCTTGCTCACCAACAGCACGCTCGATTTGCGCACGGGCACCGAGCTTTACGTGCGCGACCTCGCGCTCGGCCTGCTCAGGCGCGGGCACACGCCCGTCGCCTACTCGACGCGCGTCGGCAAGGTCGGGCGCGAGCTGCGCCGCGCGACCGTCCCCGTCGTCGAAGACCTCCGCCGCGTCGCTTCGCCGCCCGACATCATCCACGGCCAGCATCACGCCGAGACGATGACGGCGCTGCTCCATTTCCGCAACGCGCCCGCCGTCTTCTTCTGCCACGGCTGGCTCCCGCCCGAAGAAGCGCCGCCCCTCTTCCCGCGCATCCTCCGCTATGTGGCGGTTGACGACACGTGCCGTGACCGCCTCGTGTGCGAGCACGGGATCGCCGAGGAGAGCGTCCGCGTCCAACTCAACTTCGTTGATCTCGAACGCTTCCCGCCGCGCCCACCTCTCCCGCCGCGCCCACGCCGCGCGCTTGTCTTCAGCAACTATGCGAACGAGGCGACGCACCTTCCGGCGGTGCGCGAGGCCTGCGCGCGCGCGCGCCTCGCGCTCGACGTGATGGGTCATCGCTCCGGCCAGCCCTGTGACGAGCCGGAGAAATTCTTAGGCCGCTACGACCTCGTCTTCGCCAAGGGGCGCTCGGCGCTCGAAGCGCTGGCGGTCGGGGCGGCGGTCGTGATCTGCGACGAGGCCGGGTCGGGGCCGCTCGTCACGTCCGAGGAGGTCGCGCGCCTGCGGCGGCTCAACTTCGGCATCCGCGCCCTGCGCGAAGAGGTCAGCGCCGGCGCGCTCGCCTCGCAGATCGCGCGCTACGACGCGGCGGACGCGGCTCAGGTGTCGCGATGGATTCGGGAGCGCGCGGGGCTCGAAGACGCTCTGGACGAAATCGTCGCGCTCTACCAAGAGGTGCTTGAAGAGCACCGCGGCGCGGGGCCGCCCGACGCCGACACCGAGGGGCGCGCGGCTGCCGACTACCTGCGCTGGGCGCAGACCGACATCTGGCGCGAGCGCGAGAGCTTCAAGAGCTCGTCGGTCATCCGCCTGCGCGACCGCCTGCTCGCCGCGCCCCTCCTCGGCCCCACGGCGCGCGCCCTCTCCCGGAGGCTTTCGCGCTGACGCTTGTGCGTGCGCCGCGCCGAAAGCTAAACTTTCGCAACGCTCCAGTCAGCCGTCAGAAATAAACCCTTCGACCGCGCGCCATGAAGATACTCGACATCGGTTGCGGCAAGCACAAAACGCCGGGGGCCGTCGGGCTCGACAGCAACCCGCGCACCGGGGCCGACGTCATCCACGACCTCGACCGCGTCCCGTACCCCTTCCCCGACGACGAGTTCGATTTAATCATCGGCAATCAGGTCATCGAGCACGTCGAGGACGTGCTCGCGGTCGTCGCCGAACTCCACCGCATCGCCAAGCCCGGCGCTTCGATCCGCCTCGACACGCCGCACTATTCGGACATCGCTTCGTACACAGACCCAACGCACAAGCATCACCTGACGACCGAGTCCTTCGCCTACTTCACGGGCCAGCGCCCCGACTTCGACTTCTACAGCCACGTCCGCCTCCGGCCCCGCGTCATCCGCGTGACGATGCTCAAGCTCTGGCGCGCGCTCGGCTTCGAGCTGCTCGTCAACAGTTGCAACCGCTACCCGTCGCTCCGCTTCTTCCGTCGCTTCTGGGAGTCGTATCTCTGCTACGTCGTTCGCGGGAAGACCATCTATTTCGAGTTTGAAGTGCTAAAGTAAGCGTCAATCAAAACCAGATCGAGCGCAAAGGAAGGGAGGAAACCGAATGGGCAGCAAAGCTAAAAATGAGCAGGCCGCCGCGGGCGGGCAGCTCAAGCGCGCGTCCGCGCGCCCGTCGAAGAAAGACCAGATCATCTCGCTCTTCCTCTCGGGGATGGGCGAGGTCGCGGATATCGCCGTCATCACGGGTGCGCGCCCCTCCTACGTCGGCTCGACGCTGCAGGAGGCGGGACTCGTCTCGGGCTACTTCGACCTCTACACCTCGACCGAGCACCCGCAGAATGTCTACTCGAAGTTCTTCGCGGGCAAGCTCGGCTTCCGAGACGAAGTGACGGCCAGAGAGAGCGTCGCGCTCATCGAAAGGCTCTACCGCCAGTTCGAGTTCGCGGGCGACCGCGCGGGCCAGCATCACGCGCTCTCGATGGCGCTCACGATGTTCGACCGCGCGCGCTGGACGGGCAAGGGCCGCGAGGCCGGAGTCTTTCTCGAATGGCTCACGGCGCGTCTGCGCGAGGCCGCCACTGCGCTCGCCGAGAATGAAGGGGCCGAAGGCGAAGGCCCGCCGGACGACTTGTCCTGAAACGATGAAGTCCGCGAACGCCTCGAACGATGAACTGAAAGATCAGGCAGATGCTTTTCGTTGCGGCGTTGCGGTGTTGCGGACTTCTGCCCTTCTTCTTCCCATCCATCCATGTTTATATTTCTCTCGTCATCTTCTAAAAAACCAATGAACCTGAGACGAAACTTTCTCTTCGCTCTCGTGCTGCTTGTCTGTGCCTTCGCCGCGCCGGCGCGCGCCGACCGCGTGGACGATTACGTCCGCGAGCAGATGCGCCTGCGGCACATCCCCGGCCTCGCGCTTGTGGTCGTGCGCGACGGCAAGGTCGTCAAGGAACGCGGCTACGGGCTGGCGAGCGTCGAGCTTGACGTGCCCGTCACGCCCGACACCGTGTTCGAGATCGGCTCGGTCTCGAAGCAGCTCACCGCCGCCGCCGTCATGCTCCTCGTCGAAGAGGGCAAGCTCTCGCTCGACGACAGCATCTCGAAGCACCTGCCGGGGACGCCCGAGGCGTGGAGCGCGATCACCGTGCGCCATCTGCTGACGCACACTTCGGGCATCAGGAACTACACGGGGCTTGTGGGGTTCGAGCTGACCGAGCGACTCAAGCGCGACGAGTTCATCAAGCGCATCGGCGCGCACCCGCTCGCCTTCGAGCCGGGCTCGGCGCACAGCTACGGCAACACGAACTACAACCTCCTCGGCCACATCATCGAGGCCGCGTCGGGCCGCACGTACTGGGAGTTCATGCGCGAGCGCATCTTTCGCCCGCTCGGCATGAGCGCGACCGCTGACCGCGACCCGCGCTACGTTCTGAAGAACCGCGCCGAAGGGTACGAGTGGGAGGACGGCGCGCTCGTCGGGCGCGACTACGATCTGACCGACGTCTTCTCGGCGGGGGCCGTCGTCTCGACCGTGCGCGACCTCGTGAAGTGGGACGCGGCGCTCGGCGGCGAGAGGCTTCTGAAGAAATCGAGCCTCGAACGAATCTGGACGCCGACGCGCCTCAACGACGGGCGCGAGCACCCCTACGCGCTCGGCTGGTACGTTGAGACCCTGCGCGGCCACCGCAGAGTCCGGCACAACGGGCAGACCGCGGGCTTCGCCGCCTCAATCGCGCGCTACCGCGAAGACCGCCTGACCGTCATCGTGCTCTGCAACCTCGGCACCATCGGCCTCGCGGGAAGAATCAATCAGGGCGTCGCCAAGCTCTACGTCCCGGCGCTCTCTTTGGGCGCGCTCGCCGCGCGTCCCGACCCCGACGCGCCGCGAGCGCGCCGGCTTGAAACGATTCTGCGCGACCTCCTCGCGGGCCGCAACGCCGCCCCGGATGCCTTCACGCCCGAACGCCTCGCGGCGCTCTCGACGCCCGCGGCGAAATCCAACTGGCAACAGCTCGCCGCCTACGGCCCGCTCAAGTCGCTCGCCTTCGTCGAGAGCGAGGCCGCCTCGGAGAAGACGCGCGCGCTGCGCTATAAGGCCGTGCTCGGAGAACACCTGCTGCTCGTGAGATTCGCGCTGGCGGAAGACGGGAGGGTTTCTGAGCTGAACGTCGAGGAGGAAGAGTGAGTGCGGAATCCCGACCCTGAGGGCCGACGAACCCGAAGATGACTGAAGCGAACTCCCTCTCGGCGGACGACACGCAAAGCGTCGAAGGCACTTTCAGTCGTTCCTCCCTCATCCTGACGGCGCTGCTCGTCGTCTTATACATCGCCGCGCGCGTGTGGCGTCTGAACGCTTCGTGCCTCTGGTTCGACGAAATCTTCGGCGTCCATGCCGCGCGCCACACGTGGGGCGGCCTCTGGTCGTTCGTCGCCGCCGACCTCATCCACCCGCCGCTCTTCTATGCGCTCCTGAAAATCTGGGTCGCGGCAGGCGGCGAGTCGCTCGAATGGCTGCGGCTCTTCCCCTTGCTCGCGGCCATCGCCTGCCTCGTGCCCTTCCTCCTCCTCGCGCGCGAGCTGCGCCTCGGCGTTTTCGCGACGAACCTCGCGCTGCTTCTGCTGGCCGTGAACGGCTACCTCATCAAGTATGCGCAGGAAGTGCGGATGTACTCGCTGCTGCTCTTCTTCACGCTCGGCTCGCTGTGGCTCTTCGTCAGGTTCCTGAGCGCAGCGGGCGCAGCGCGGAAGTTTCCCCACGCGCTCACGGTCTGTAATCTCCTGCTCGTCTACACGCACTATTACGGCTGGCTCGTCCTCGGGGCGCAGGCCGCCTTCCTGCTCTTCAAAGACCGCCGTCGGCTCAAGCCCTTCCTGACGGGCGCAGCCGCGCTCGTCGTGTGCTTCGCGCCGTGGGTCTACGCGTGCGTCGCGGCGGCGGGCGAGGGCGGCGGGCTGGCGCAGAACATCGGCTGGATCAACCGGCCAACCCCTTCGGCGCTTCTGCAGTTTTACGCTTGAGAAGCACGGCGCGCAGCGGCGCGGCAACTCACGACGGCGCGGCGCTGCATTTCCTGTTCTTCTTCTCTTTCCTGCCGCCCGCCCTCGCCTTCCTCACGAGCTACCTGCTGCCGCACTCGGTCTGGGGCACGCGCCATCTTATCGTCGCCGCCGCGCCTTACATGATGCTCGCCGCCTTCGCGCTCTCGCGCGCGCGCACCGTGTGGATGAAGAGGTCGCTCCTCGCACTCCTCTGCTGCTGGTTCTTCTTGGCCGGGGTGTTGACGCTGGCGCGTCGGGAGGGCACGCACGTCTGGTGCGCTTGGGAGACTCTGGCCGCGCCGCTCGCGCGTGCGGAGGCGGGCGAGGCTCGACCCGCCGACATCTACGCCTTTGAAGACCTCGTCGCCTACCACCTCTGGTTTGCGCTGGGCGTGGAGCCGGGGCGCTTCCGTGTCTCGGTCGTGAAGAATGTTCCCGGCCTCCCGGAAGACCCCGCATACTTCCTGCCGCGCGGGTTCAAAGAGGTCGCCTTAAAGGACGCGAGCGCCCTCGAAGGAGAGCGCTTCCGGGTAGCGTTCCGCGACACGACATGGGACGAAGGCCGCGAGCCTTTGAAGCTTCTCAGGGAGCGCGGCTACCGCGTCGAGCAGGTCTTCGAGACAACCGCGCAGGGCCAGCGCGCCTTTCTGGTTCTAGTCTCGCGCGCGAGTCAGACCCCTCCCTAAAGAGCTGTCATGCCGCACGTAGGCGGCAGTTATCGCCTATCACGCCCGAAGCGACCCCGCCGAGCAAGAAGCATTCGAACGCGAAGACATGACACGACAATGAAAGAGATGCTCTCGGGGCATCGTTTGGAATGAGTTGTTAGATCACTCCATTCTCCGACTTCTCACCCGTACCAACTGACGATTGAATACCGCTCTCCATGTGTCACCGGGAGCACTTCGTGGGTGGTCTCCGAACGGAATGTGACCAACGTCCCTGCCTCGCCGGACAGCCGGAACTCCCCGCGGCCCGGGCCGGCGCGCCAATCGGAAAAGACGAGTGAGCCGCCGCCGTAAGTCTCCGCCTCCGGGGCCTCGGACTGACGGTTCAGGAAGATCACTACCGAGACCCGGCGCGACTGCTCCCGGTCGGACCGAAGCATCCCCGTGTTGCCGTCCTGATGAGCGACAAAGAAGTCGCCCACACGGTAGCGTAGGAACTGTGGCTCTTCGCAAACGCTGAGGCTTACCCCGAAATGCTCCCCGACTTCCCCACGGCACTCCAGCAGTCGCCGCCTGACACGCTCGACGGTCTCCGTTGAGGGCGCGAGTCGCGCAGCCTTACGCACCCTTTCATCGACAGAACCCGACTGGCCCCGTCCGTAGACCGTGGCCGGGCCGACAGGGGAGCGGCGCATCTCGTTGATGAACTCCCTGCACGTCTCCGCGTCGAAGAAGCTCTCAACCATGTACAGGTCGAAGCGAGCGTCCGTCTCTGACTTCGTCATCCGATTTGCACCTTATTCCCGGAAGTTCGCTTTGGTACGCTGAGCATCGTCAAGCAAACTCACAGACATGTGCTCGCTCGCCGCGGCCTCATATCATCATTAAGCTCCGCAGAGAGAGAGCGCCCGGCGCGCAAGGCCCGGTCGGCTGCCGCACGAATCGAGGTCTCTCGAATAAAGTAACTGCCCTCGGGCGACGGGCTCGCGGCGGGCGGGCGGCCCCGTCGTGCGTCACCCCTTGCGATAGACCTCGCGCCCGTCGCTGCTGAGTTCGACGGCGATTTTGTTTTCCGAGTGGGCGAGGTCGAGGTGCGCGACCGACTCGGAGACGGCGAGGAAGCGGTGGATGTCGTCGGTGCCGGGGAAGAGTTCGAGCGAGATGTCCCACGCGGTCGCACCCGCTTTCGGCAGCAGCCGGATGACTTCGGACTGCCGCTCGTTGATGGCGCGCAGGTAGCGTTGGAAAAGCTC
>JAIVJM010000111.1 GCA_020199995.1 Acidobacteriota bacterium
GGGAAACTCGTACCTGTTCCGTCCGGCGAACCGAAACGCGCCACATCGCTAATCACGATTGAAGGTCCGGTGCCGGAAAATTCGTTTCTTCTGCCAGCGGAACCCGGGTTCCTGCGTTGGGCATATTGAAAGCGAAATTCATTCAAGAGTTTCGGCGTGTATGAAGCAAGCTGCACTGCCAGACCGTAGTCCACGGTGAACCCTTCCATGTGACAAACTTGCGACAAAAATCCTTGCCAACTGGTAATAATCCCTGCCAGGATTTGATAGTTCACACTCGCGGATGCTGAGAGATCTGCGCGAGCGGGTCAGACGATATTTAGCGGCAACTCAAAAACTGATCCGCGCCCCCAACTGAAAAGCACGCGGCCCGCCCGAGCCGAAGACCTGCGTGAAGCGAGTGCCGGGCTGGCCGAACGCGGCGCTGGTGAGATCGCCGCTGTGGCCGGAAAGGTTCGCGGCATTGTAGACGTTGAACACCTCGCCGATGAGCGTCACGCGCCACCGCTTCTCGAAGGCGAACTCCCGGCTCAGCCGTAGATCGAGCGACTGAAAATTGTCGCCGAACCAGTAACGCTCCGGCAGCACTAACCGGGGGATCGGTGCGCCTTTGGCGTCAACCCGGCCGGCGTAGGTCTGGTTGAATTGTGTGACGAGGCTCTCCAATTCCGCACGCCCCAGACTGCGGTTGAAGGCGTTCACTGTGGTTCCGGGCAGCAGGTCGTCCGTGGTGCCGTCACCGTTGAAATCGCTCCCGCCGACGAAGGTGCTGAACGGGGGGGCGCTCGCATACGAGAAGTTGAACCCGAGCCGGAAGCTCCGCGGCAGCTGCACGACGCCGGCGAGATTGACGATATGCGTGATGTCCCGGTCGAGCGGGCCGCGGTTGCTCAGCCAGTCGTCCAGGTCGAAGCCGTTTCCGGTGTTGGTCCCGGTGTTGCTCGAATACGCCCACGACCCCAAGAGCTGAAAGCCGCGCGAGAAGCGTTTGTCGGCACGCACGAGCAGCCCCTTGTAGGTGGCGCGGCCCGCATTCGTCTGTATGTTGATCGGGCCCGTCGAGCACAGCGCGCGCGGGTCGTTACGCTGGGCCTGGTCAAGACACCTCGGGATCACAGGACCGCGCGCGCTGTTGAAATGATTCAGGTCAAGCGGGACTCCAAAGCGATCACTAAGCCCCAGGTGATCGAAGTGCCGGTAAGCAAAATCTGCGCTCACGACGAAATCCCGCGCGACCTCCCGCTGGACGCCCAGGTTGACGTGGAGCGCAGACGCGGTGGGAATGTCAACGGGACTCAAGTAGCCGGCCTGCTTGGTCAATTGGATCGTCTGAATAGACCGATCCGCATTGGACAGGTTCCGGGCTAACTCGGCCCGGATCGCCGGCAGACAGGCCAGCAGGTTCGCGCCGGTAAATCGTGTCGGCGCGTTGGGGAAGTTGAGAGGCGCCCCGACGGGAATGCCAGGGATGCCCGGCAGGCAGTTGCGGAGCCTGTTGCCGGAGATTGTCTGACGGCCCGAACCGGGCGGGCCGAGCAGCGCGCGCTCGGTATCGAGGAGGTTGAGGAACAAAAAATCGTAGAAGAGGCCGGCGCCTGCGCGAATCACAGTCTTCCCGTCGCGGCCCGGCGCCCAGGCCAGCCCCAGCACAGGGGAGAAGTTCTTCCACTCTTTGCGCGTCGGGCCTAAGCCGTCCGCGCCTAAGATAGGCGCAAGCAACGCGGGCTTGGTCAGGTCGTAGTTGAGATTACGGTCAACGCTCCAGCCCAGTCCGTAGTTGACGGTCAGTCGCGAACGGAGCCGCCAGGTGTCCTGGAAGAAGAGGCGCAAGGTGTGCCAGCTCCGCACTAGGCTGCCGTTGGCCTGCGGCACGCGCGGGTCGCCGATGCCGACGGTGACGGTCTGCAACGGGAGCTGAAGAATGTCGTCCAGCGTGCGAAACGCGGACGGCAACGGGATGCCGGATGCCCGCGCCCTTTGCGGCGAGTAGAGCGTCAGCGTCGCCGGCTCGTTGTTCGTGGTGAGAGCTCCGCCGCGATTGTATTCCCAGTCCACGCCGAACCGCAGGCGGTGCGCGGCCCGCTGCCAGGTAACGTAATCGGTAAGGTGGAAGCGCCGGCCGAGGGTGTGTTGAATCGTGAGTCTTCCGAGAGACAGGCCGGTCTGCGCCACGGTGATTGATGGCGCGCCGACTCCCAGGCAGCCGGGGCACTCCCGCTCGGTCGGCTCGACCTGACTTGAGCTAACGTAAAAGTACGAAAAGCGGAAATCGTTGACCAGCGTGTCGCCGAAGACACTGGTGAGGCCCAGGATGCTCTGGTCGGCCCAGGCTGGCTGGAGCGTCCAAGCGGACGGGTACGCATTCGGTTGGAAGTTAGGTGGCCCGAAGGCCCGGACGCCGTCGTGCGAGTAGCGGACGAAGGCCGTGTGCGCTTTGGAGAGACGTCCGTCCAGCCGCAGGCTGAGTTGGGTGCCGAAGTACGGGCTGGGAGTGATGCGGTTCAAGTGCGCGAACTCCGGCACGAGCAGTGTCGTCGCCGCGACTCCCCGCTGCTCGTTGCGCTCGTAGGTGCCGAAGAAGAAGAACCGGTCGCGCCGGATGGGGCCGCCGAGGGCGAAGCCGAATTGCCGCCGCTGGAAGAACGGGTCCGGGTTCGCTGGCTCGCGGTTGAGCGCGGGGTAGGCAGCCAGCGCGTGGTCGCGGAAAAAGTAGAAGCCCGCCCCGTGCAGTTCGTTGCCGCCCGAGCGCGTGGTCACGTTGATGGCCGCGCCGTTGGTGAGACCCGTGGTCAGGTCGAAGTTGACAGTCGCGACTTGGAACTCCTGGACTACTTCCTGCGAGAAGCCCATCGCCGAGCCACCGTTGCCCACCGCCATGATGCTGCCGCCGTCAACCGTGACGCGCGTGCCGCGCCCGTTGTTGCCCACGGGTTGACCCAGTGCCGGCACAAAGGTTCGATTGCTGCTGGCGCGCGCCGGGAGCTGGACGCCCGGCTCCAGTTTCGCCAGCTCGAGAAAGCTCCGACCGTTGAGCGGCAGGTCCTCGATCTGCTTGCGACCGACCAGCCCCCCCACCTGATGCTGCTCGTACTGCATCAGCGGGGCGGCCGCGTCCACCGTCACCCGTTCGCTCAACTCACCGACCTGGAGCGTGAGGTTGAGGGTGGTGGTTGCCCCAGTCTCGACGGTGGCCTTGCGTTCCAGCAGGCTAAACCCCGCCGCTTCCGCCGTCACACGGTAAACGCCCGGAGGCAGCGCCGAAGCGCTGTAATCGCCTTCCGCGGAGGTGTCGAGGCTGCGGGCCAGCCCGCTGTCGTGGTTGATGATATTGACATGCGCCCCGGCGACGGGCGCCCCGGCGGGGTCTGACACTATACCGGCGATAGCACCGGTCGGCGTTTGCGCGCGGGCCGAGCCGACTCCGACTAACACCAGGAAGAAAAGTTTTGCCAGATTCCTGCTCATCGTCGTCTTTAGTTCTAGCGGCTGCGCTGCGAAAGATCAGGGCGCGAGCCGCAGTTGAATTTCATCCGTCGAAAATGATCTTTTCAGCCAACTGATTCACGGTTCAAGATTCATGCGCCGGAGCAGTTCTCGGTAACGCGGGTCTGAGCGCAGTGGGTCGAACATCGGTCGGCTCTTGAGGTGCCGGAGGTGCGGCGTGCGCTGCTCGACGCATTTCCCCAGCCACTCGAATGCCTGATCCTTATCGCCGAGGCCCGTATAGATGATGGCGAAGTTATAGGGGGAGACGTAGCGCCCTTTCGCCAGTTCCTTCTGCGCGTCGAGTATTTTCAGCGCCTCGCTGCGCTGGCCCGCCGCCGCGTAGGCGTAGGCCAGCATCGGGTATCTGTCCCACCGCTCCGGTGTTTTAGCGAGAGTAGCATCGAGGGCCACACCCTTCTGCATCTCCGCGACTCCCTCCGTAACCAAACCCTTCGCCACATAAGCCTCCCCAAGTAAAATGTGCACATGAGCGTTATCCGGGCTTTTCTCAATCGCCTTCCGGTACAACTCAATTGCCTTGTCATACTGGCGCACAAGGAAGTAAGGGAAGGCATCTTCTCCGGGGCTAATTGAATCCAGTTCCTGAGCCCGTATCGCATATTGAAGGGCCTCATCCACTCGCCCCAGGCCCACCAGATAGTTGGAATACGCTCGGTTTGCGAAAGAAGAGTTCGGGTCAAGCTCCAGCGCCCGTTTGATCTCTTTCTCGGCCCCCGCCCAGTCGAAACTACTGTTTTTATTTATCCCCAGAAGGGCATGGCCTTCGGCCAGCGTGTCATCAAGCTGTAGCGCCTTGAGCGCCACCCACTCGACCTTTTGCTCGGACTCCTTCGTGGGCCAGAAGCCGCGGTTTCCCATCCAGAGATAGGCGCGGGCTAACCCGACGTAGGCCAGCGCGTAGTTCGGGTCTATCTCGATCGCCCGCTCGTAAGATTCAATGCTCTTCTCAAATGCCTCTTTTGTATTCTGACGGAAGTAATAACCGCCCAAAATGTAAAGCTGATAAGCCTCAGCATTCTCGGTGTACTGTTTAGCCAGTTGCTTCTTCTCTTCGCCGGTGAGCCGCAGCCTTAGCCTCTCTGAAATCTCCCGCGCCATCTCGTCCTGAACGGAGAGAATGTCTGACAGCTTGCGGTTGTATTGCCCGCCCCACAGCCGGCGGTTATCTCTCACGTCCACCAGCTCGGCGCTGATTGTCAGATCGTCTCCCCGTTGTGTCATCCGGCCCATCAACACTGCCCGGACGTTCAGCTCGCGCCCCACCGCCTGCGGGTCTATCTGCTGCCCCTTATAACGCAAGACCGAGTTGAGCGAGTTCACTCGCAGGTTGGGCAGCCGCGTAAGACTGTTGATGATGGTATCACTGATCCCTTCCGACAAATACTCGGTGCCGGGGTCGGCGCTCACGTTGACGAACGGCAAGACCGCCACCGAGTCTAACGCCCCGCCGCCTCTGGCCGGATAGAAGAAATAAGCAGCCGTGGCAACGGCGATGGCAATGGCTGTCGCGACAACAAGTGCCGCCCCTCGCGGGTGGCGTTTGACCTCGCTGACCAAATACTCGGCGCTCGAAGTCGGGCGTGCCGTCGCGACACCAACAGTGCGTGCAGCAGGCTCATAAGTAATCTCAACCGCCGCCCGCCCACCGCTCTTCGCCGTTGTTTCCCTACCGTTTGCGTCCGGCTGGTAAGACCGCTTCAGCCGAGCATCAACTTCCAGTTCTTGCTTCAGGCTCTTCAGATCAAGCGCCAGGTCACGGGCCGTCTGGTATCGCTCTTCCATGTTCTTGCGCAGTGCCTTCATGATGATCCGTTCCAACTCCGCAGGCACTTCCGAGTAATGGGACAGCGGAGGCGGCTCACTCTCCAGAATCGAGACCATCACATGGCTGGGCGTCTCCCCCTCGAACGGCGCGCGGCCCGTTATCATCTCGTAGAGGACGACGCCCAAAGACCAGATGTCAGTGCGCGCGTCCACCGC
>JAIVJM010000274.1 GCA_020199995.1 Acidobacteriota bacterium
CCCGCGGAAGACAAGAACGCGAACCAGAACACGGCTCAGGGCGACGCAGGAGTTGAGCCCGAGGCGACCCCGGTTAACCGCAACTCTGACCGCCGCCTGCCGCCGATCAACGCCAACGTGGATGCGGAACCTCCGCCCGCCCCCACGCCCGCCAAGAAGAATCCGCCCGCGCCCGACCCCCCCCCGTCCGCGGCCCCGAGAACCAGCGACGCGCCCCTGCCCGTCCTGCCGTAGAGCCTGACAGTGTTCGCCGGAACTCGGTCAACCGATTCTAATCTCATCCGCACGGCGAGTTATCGCTCCCCTTAAAAGGCGCAGCAGCTCGGCCTCGTCGTCAAACTCCAACCCGACCTCCACCACGAAGAAGGGGAGCGCGAAGCGGCGCGACTGAATCTTGACCGCGTCCTTGGCGGTCAGGAGCACGGCGCGCGCGCCCCTCTTCGCCGCTTCACGCGCGACGGCGTCGAGTTCGGATTCGTCGAAAACGTGATGGTCCGGGAAGGCGCGCGCGTGGCACACCTCGTGGCCGTCCCGGCGCAGGTGGGCGAAGAAAGCTTGCGGGTTGCCGATGGCGCACAAGGCCCCGACCCGCCGCCCCGTAGCCGCGCCCTCAAATTCTTCCGCGTCCGTGTGGGTGTCCAGCGAACGAAGGCGCAGGGTGCGCGTGCGCGCCGTGAGGACGACCGCCCGGCCTTCACTCAGCCGGACGACTTCCGCGCGCAGGCTTTCGAGATCGCGCACGAGGTCGGCGCGCGTGATGACGACGCAGCCGGCCCGCCGGAGCGCGCGCGGGGGCTCGCGCAGGCGACCGCGCGGGAGGAGGTGCCCGCCACCCCATGGCGCGGTCGCGTCGAGCGTCACCACGTCGAGGTCGCGCGCGAGCCGCAGGTGCTGGAACCCGTCGTCGAGCACGAAGACCTCTGCGCCGAGGTTCGCAAGCGCCCAGCGCGCGGCGGCGACGCGGTCGGCGTCGCTCACGACCGACGCGGCCCCGACGAGAGCCTCGGCCAGCAGTCGCGGTTCGTCGCCTCCTTCGCGCGCGTCCGCGAGCAGTCTCTCGCCGTCCGAGACGACGACCCGCCGGCCCTCTTCGACCCGCCCGTAGCCGCGCGTGAGGATGCAGACGCGCCTGCCTTCGCGAGCGAGCGAGCGCGCCGCCCACTCGACGAGCGGCGTCTTGCCGGTCCCTCCCGTGGTGATGTTGCCGACGCTGATGACGGGCGCGTCAACCCTCTCCGAAGCGAGCGCCCCCGAGCGGTAGAGCGCCGCCCGCGCGCGCATCGCCGCGCCGTAGAGGAGACTGAACGGGGCGAGCGCAAGCGTCATAAAGAAGAGGCTGGAAGGCTAGTGGCTGGAAGTTAGAGCCTAGAGGCTGGAGGCCAGTATTTTGTCTTTAACTGACCTCTGACCTCTCGCCTCTGATCTCTGTTCCAAAATCGGTCCGAGCATACGGACGGTACGCTCGGTCGCGCCGCGGTTCATTTCGAGTGCGGCGCGTGCGCGCTCGCCGATGGCTCGTCGCTTCTCGTCATCCGTGAGCAGTTCAGTCAGAACGCGGGCCAGAGCCTCAGGCGCTTCCAACTCTTCGAGCGGCGGAAGTTGGATGAGCGCTTCGTGTTCGAGGAAGGAGCGGACGATGGCGGTGAAGTTGAAAGTGTGCGCGCCGGTGACGATGCACCTCGCCGCGAGCGCCGGCTCTAGGACATTGTGCCCGCCCGTTTGCGCGATACTGCCGCCGACGAAGACGACTTCGGCGAGCGGATACACGGCGCGCAGCTCGCCGATGGTGTCGAGCAGGATCACGTCGCAGCTCGCGTCGGAGTCGCGCCGCGCGCCGGAGCGCAGGGCCCAGCTCAGCCCCGAAGCTTCGAGACGCGAGGCGACTTCCGCGAAGCGTTCGGGGTGGCGCGGGGCGACGAGCAGCCGCAGGCGTCTGTGCGGCGACGCGTCGGACAGGAGCTTGAAAGCCTCGACGAAGATGCGCTCTTCGGGCGAGTGCGTGCTGGCCGCGACGACGAGCGGTCGTTCGCCGTCGAGGCTGAACCTTTCGCGCAGCTCGCCGGTCAGAGCCTGCGAGCCCTCCGCCTCTTCGGAATCGAATTTGATGTTGCCGGAAATGCGCACGCGCTCGGGCGCGAGACCGAGAGCGCGGATACGTCCGGCGTCCTCGGGCGTCTGCATGACCGCGAGCGAAAGGTCGGCGAGGACGCGCCTGATGAAAAATTTGACGAACCGGTAGCGGCGGGACGACTTCTCGGAGATGCGACCGTTGACGAGCGCGACGGGAACCCGACGCTCGCGGCACTCGCGGTAGAAGCGCGGCCACAGCTCGGTCTCCATCACCAGCACCGCCGAAGGGTTGATGGCTTTGAGAGAGCGGCGCACGCTCCAGGCCCAGTCAAAAGGGAAGTAGAAGACGAGCGCCGCCCGCGAGCCGAACACCTCGCGCGCCACGCGCTGCCCCGTCCGCGTCGTGGTCGAGACGACAAGCGCGTGCGAGGGATAAGCTTCGAGTATCGCGCGCGCCAGAGGCCGCGCCGCCTGCGTCTCGCCGACCGAGACGCAGTGGAGCCAGACGACGGGCCGTCCGCCAGCATCGAACCCCGGCAGCCGCCCCGCGCGCTCGCCCAAACCCGCCGCATACTTCCCGTGACGCGCCGCGTCGAAAAGAAAACGCGGCAACAGCGCGGCGACGCCGATGCCGAGAAGGATGCTGTAGAGGAGGTACATAAGAAAAGACGTAAATCGTGAATCGTCAATCGTGAATAGTTAAAACCTGTCCTGACGATTGACGATTGACGATTGACGATTGACTGCCTTTAACGGCCCTTACTTGGCGCGCTCGATGTAGCGCCCTTCGGTGGGGTCGACGCGGATGCGGTCGCCCTCGTTGACGAACGGCGGGACGGTGATCGTGACGCCGTTTTCGAGCGTCGCCGGCTTGTTGACGTTCGAGACGGTCGCGCCCTTCATCGTCGGCTCGGTGCTCGTCACCGTCAGCTCCATTGAGGGCGGGAGGTCGATGCCGATGGGCGCGCCCTCATAGAACTCGGCCTGGATGCGCAGGCCCGGCGTGAGCCACTGCGCCATGTCGCCGAGGTCTTCGTCGCTAAGCGCGGTCTGCTCGTAGTTCTCCGTGTTCATGAAGTGGTGCTGCGAGCCGTCGGAGTACATGTACTCCATCTCGTGCTGTTCGAGTGAGGCGCGCTCGACCGTATCGGCTGAGCGGAAGCGGTGTTCGAAGGACGAGCCGGTGCGGAGGTCGCGCAGCTTCGACTGCACCATCGCGCGGAGATTGCCCGGCGTGTGGTGGCGGAATTCAATCACCTTGCATAGCTTGCCCTCGAAGAGGATGACCATGCCGCGCCTGAGTTGGGTTGCTGAAATCGCCATAAGAGAATTCTAGCTCCGTTAACATATATAGACTTTGGTGGCCCGTTTTGCGCCCCGAATTTCGCCCTGCGCCACTGTGGTCGCCTGCGGCGGCCTTCGCAAACCCGGTAGTCTAGCGAGCCCCGCGAGCCTTTGTCCAGCCGCAAAGATGTGGGCCGAAGGTCAAGCGCCATTCGAGCAAGGGGTGGGCAGTGCCTTCAGCACAAACGGGACGGTTTGATAACCTTTGGAAACTTCAGACGAAGTCGGAGTCCTTCGCTGCACCGCCTTCGTGTTCCGCCAGCTTGAAGAAGACTCGCAGCGTGACCTGATATTCGAGCCTCTCCTGTTGCAGTCCGCCGCGCATCTCTTCGACGACGAACCACGAAAGCTCGCGCAAAGTCTGGCGCGCGCGCGCGACCGCGACCTCGATGGCATGGCTGAAACTCTGGTCGGAGGTGCCGACGATCTCGACCCCCTTGAAAACGTGTTCGCTCATTCGTTGCTTCCCCTGATTGCGAAAATTGATATCTCGAATCTCGAATCTCGGACGTCGTCCGAGATTCGAGATTAAGGCCGACTCACGATCTTATTTGTTCGGTTGAAAGACGGGCGGAAGCTAACACGCGCATGGGAGGTAGTCAAGAAGGTCGCAAGGGGGGCGTGGGAAGCAGCGGAAGAAAATAACCGTCGTGTTAAAAAAAGAGCGGGCGGGCATCGGAGAAGCAACGGAGGGAGTGTCGCTTTTCTTTCTGTCCGCCCGCCCTTTCGGAGGAGCCCACCTTCCTGAGCGTTTAAACGACGAGAGGGTGTCGAAGTTTCGTTAAAAATTGCTTTGCTTTAAAAAAATCTTCTCACGCGCGCCGAAGTCTAAAGCATTGGATTTAAGACCAGATAAATGACCGGCGGGCGTCGCCGCGGAGGGTGAAAAGAGACGCGCAGAGTGTTGCCTACTCTCCTTCAGGTGGCATACCCGCTATCGGTGGCAGCGGCGTCGGCGTAGCCAGAGGTGTTACCTGTATTTTATTGCAATCAATCTCTGCGGGTACGTTGGGTATCTCAACTTCTCCGCTATCATTAGCAATCACTTCGAGCACTACTTTATATCCTCCACCTCCCTCCTGCTGAACATCGTATGACAATCGGTACGTAGCTCTCCGTGCCAAACCAGTCAGAACACAAGTTTTGCTGCCCACTCCACCACCGACCTCACCGCCATCTCGGGGCGAGTACTCCGGAGTTATTACGTCATCGTTGTTTGAGGATGGGGGCGACGGTTGCTCCGCGCAGCCGCTCATGAGGCAAACAGCAAAGAAGAGAGTCGCTATAGCCAAATTTCTAACGGTTTTCGCCGTCATTCGGCTGCGCTTCTTTCTTCAATAAGGTCCAGCATACGACTCACCGTTTGCTCTTCAAACACGAGGTCCAGAGGTGTGGACATCACATATCCATTAGTTCCATACGCGAAACGTCCCTCAGGACTCGGGTAATGTCCGTCCATTTGAGTCAAAACTTGATGCTTATACTTCATGCCGGACTGGAGGGCACTCTCTGAATCACACAAGTAGTCTTCACTTGCTACCGAATAGGCGATGAGGAAAGCCTGTAGCGGGGTGATGCCGGCATCTCCCTCTCGCTCATTCGCGACATCCCAAATTCCACCGAACTTTTCGGGCACCACCTCGCTCAAGCGGCTCGCTGTCTCTTTTACGTCCTTTTCGACAAAGGTACGTGCCTGATATTTGACCACTTCACGAGTAACTATGTTTGCGCTGAGATGACGCAGAGTCTTGATTTGTGCGACAAACCTTTCTGATGTTACAGCCCGCAACATATCTGCACGTGGACGGATGTATTTTTCGCGGCCCCTGCGATACCCATCAGGTAAATCCGGCGCATCGAAACCGCGAAGATTACTATCTATGTGTGCGACCTCCTGATCCGTGAGCTGAGACAGACGCTCCACCGCCGTCTCAGAGAGAACGGCGCTTAGCTCTCCGACAGTCAGACGGCGTTGTGCGCCACTCAAGACGAGAGCTTCCATCGCCGCCAGCCTTGTCTTTGTTTCCCCGCTTATTTT
>JAIVJM010000013.1 GCA_020199995.1 Acidobacteriota bacterium
CGCCGAGACCTCGCACGGGGAGACCGCATCCGCCGTTGAGCCGCATCTGGAGAGCGGGATGGCGCTCGCGCAGATGCGGCGCGGACACGAGTTCATCGAGCCGGAGGTCGTGCCCGCCGAAGTCCCCTCCCCGGCGGAGGCCGAGGTCGAATTCACGGACGGCAGCGTCGAGGGCGACGTGGCGAAGTCGCCGGCGGATGTCTCGAACATCACGGATGCATCTCTCGCCGCGGGCGACACGGGAAGCGTGCGCGAAGCGACGGCGGCTGCCGGAGCCGCGCCTTCTGCCGAAGGCTCCGCCGCACACGTCTTCGCCGAGAGCGGCGTGACGCACGGCCAGTTATCGCCCGAGGCGTTGGAAACAATCGCGCGCCGCGTCGTCGAGTTGATGTCGGAGAAGGTCGTCCGCGAAATCGCATGGGAAGTCGTCCCCGACCTCGCCGAGCTGCTCATCAAGCGGCGACTCGACGAAGAGAAACGGTAAAAACCGGAAGGCAACAGGAAAAAGGTAAAAGGCAAAAGTGAAGAGGCCGGATGTGCCTTCTCACTTTTGCCTTTTACCTTTTTCTTTGGAGCGCGGTTTGAGCGCGACGTGCGGACTTGTTACTATTGACGGCATCTTATGGAGATTCCGAAAACTTACGACCCGAAGCAGGCCGAAGCGGCGCATTACGCGCGCTGGGAGGCCGAGGGATGCTTCGCGCCCGAAATCAATCGAGACCTGAGGGCCCCCGTCTACTCAATCGTCATCCCGCCGCCCAACGTCACGGGCTCGCTCCACATGGGCCACGCGCTGCAACACACGATCATGGACGTGTTGACGCGCTTCCACCGGATGCGGGGGCATCGCACGCTCTGGCTGCCCGGTATGGATCACGCGGGCATCTCCACGCAGATTCAGGTCGAGAAGCAGTTACGGAAGGAAGAGGGGCTGACGCGTCACGACTTGGGCCGGGAGAAATTCATCGAGCGCGTCTGGCAGTGGAAGCAGAAGTACGGCGGCGAGATTCTGAAGCAGATGCGGCGCGAGGGCGTGAGCGTGGACTGGTCGCGCGAGCGCTTCACGATGGATGAGGGGCTGACGCGCGCCGTCCGCGAGTTCTTCGTGCGCTGCTACGACGAGGGGCTCATCTATCACGGCGAGGGGCTCATCAACTGGTGTCCGAAAGACCAGACGGCGCTCTCCGACCTTGAAGTCGAGAAGGAGCCGCAGGCCGGGAAACTTTACTACCTGCAATACCCCGTCAAGGGGAGCGAACGCCGCGTGACCGTGGCGACGACACGGCCCGAGACGATGCTCGGCGACACGGCTGTGGCGGTCAACCCGGAGGACGAGCGTTATCGAGACCTGCTCGGCGCGACGCTTGAGCTGCCGCTCACGGGCCGCGAGATTCGCGTCGTCGCGGACGAGTTCGTTGACCCCGAGTTCGGCACGGGCGCGGTGAAGGTGACGCCCGCGCACGACCCCGCAGACTATGCGATGGGAGAGCGGCACAAGCTCGCGCAGGTGAAAGTCATTGACCAGCACGCGCGGATGACCGCCGAGGCGGGCGCCGAGTTCGAGGGACTCGACCGCTACGAGGCGCGCGAGAAAGTCGTCCAGAAGTTCGAGGAACTCGGTCTGCTTGAGAAGGTCGTTGATTACGAGTTCTCCATCTCCAAGTGCGACCGCTGCCGCACGGTCATCGAGCCGCTCATCTCGACGCAGTGGTTCCTGCGGCAATCCGAGCTGGGACGCGCGCCGCTCGAACTGATGCGCGAGCGGCGCGTGCCGCGCTTCGTCCCCGAGACGCCTTACGAGAAGGTCTACACGAGCTGGCTCGAAAATCTGCACGACTGGACGCTCTCGCGCCAGCTCTGGTGGGGCCACCGCATCCCGGCGTGGTACGACGAAGAAGGGAACGTCTACGTCGCGCGCACTGAAGAGGAGGCGCGGCGCGCGGCCGGGAAGGATCAGCTCACGCAGGACCCGGACGTGCTCGACACGTGGTTCTCGTCGGCGCTGTGGCCGATCTCGACGCTCGGCTGGCCGGACGAGACCGAAGATTTGAAGACTTTCTACCCGACCTCGGTGCTCGTCACGGCGCGCGACATCATCTTTCTGTGGGTCTCGCGGATGATGATGACGGGTTTGAAGTTCAGGGGCGAGCGCGCCTTCGACGATGTCTCCATCACGGGCACGATTTTCGACAAGCACGGGCAGCGGATGTCGAAGACGAAGGCCAACGGCGTAGACCCGCTCGAAGTGTTCGACAAATACGGCGTTGACGCCACGCGCCTCGTGCTCGCCTCCATCGGCAGCACCGACACGCGCTGGAACGACAACCAGATCGAGAGTTACCGCAACTTCGCCAACAAAATCTGGAACGCGGCGCGCTTCTGTCTGATGAACTCCGAAGGCGCGCAGGTCGGCAAAGGGTTCGAGGGCGAATCTCAGACGTGGGCGCTCCACGACCGCTGGATTATATCGCGGCTGCAAAAGGCGACGCGCGACACGTCGGCGGCCATTGAGGGTTACGATTTCCACGCGGCGGTGCAAACTATCTACCACTTCTTCTGGGACGACTTCTGCGACTGGTACATCGAGCTGTCGAAGGCGGACGTCACCGGAGCAGAAGCGACACCTGCGCGCGACGCCGCGCGCAGCCGCGTCATCACGGTGCTCGAACAGGCGCTCCGGCTGCTTCACCCGTTCATGCCTTTCATCACGGAAGAGCTGTGGCAACGTCTGCCCGGCGTAGGTCGCGAATCTTTGCATCCAGCCTATCGTGAGGCGGGCGTCAGTCCGACCGTCATGCTCACCGCGTACCCGCAAGCCGTCGAGTCTTTGATTGACGAGCGGGCTGAGGGAGAGATGCGTTCGGTTATCGAACTCGTCTCGCGCGTGCGCAACATTCGGACTGAGCTCAACGTCAAGCCGGGCGAGGAGGTGCGGCTCTACATCAGCGCGCAGGGCGACGGGCTGGGCCGGATTTTCAACGCCAGCCTCGCGCAGATCAAGAGATTGACGCGCGCGGCGGAAGTCTCTTTCCGAGAGTCGGCGGCGGACGTGCCGCGCGCCTCGGCGCGGGCGGCTCTCGGGGGCGGGGCCGAGGTGGCCGTGCCGCTCGAAGGCTTGATTGACTTCGCGCAGGAGCGTGCGCGACTCACGCGCGAGATAGAGAAGCAGGATAAAGAGTTGCAGAAGGTCGAAGGGCAGCTCGCGAACCCGCAGTTCGTCGAGCGCGCGCCCGTCGAGAAGGTCGAAGAATTGCGGCAACGGCTCGCGGAGATTCGGCAACGAAAAGAGGCGATGGGGCAGATGGTGGAGGCGCTCGAAGGATGAACTGGCTCGACGAGGGCGCGCTGTTTTCGCAAATCGGCGCTTTCCTGAACGAAGATTTGGGGCGGGGCGACATCACGACGCAGTCCACGGTGATGCGGCAGCAGAGCGCGCGCGGGCGCTTTCTCGCTAAAGAGCCGATGGTCGTCGCGGGACTCGAAGCCGCCGAGTCGGTCTTCTCGACTCTCGACTCGCAGCAGCAGCTCGAAGCCTTCGTCTCGGACGGCGACGAGGTCGCCGAGGGCAAGGTCATCGCGCGCACCACGGGCTTCGCCGACGTCCTGCTCGGCGGCGAGCGGCTCGCGCTCAACCTCCTGCAACGCCTCTCCGGCATCGCGACGCTGACGCGCCGCTACGTCGAGGCCGTCGAGGGCACGGGCGCGCAGATCGTGGACACGCGCAAGACGACGCCGGGCCTGCGGATGCTCGAGAAGTACGCGGTGCAGGCGGGCGGGGGGCGCAACCACCGCTTCGGGCTCGACGACGGCGTGCTGATTAAGGACAACCACATCGCGCTCGCGGGCGGCGTGGGGACGGCGGTCGAGCGCGCGCGCAAGGCCGTGGGCCACCTGCACAAGATCGAGGTCGAGGTCTCGAAGGAGTCAGACCTGCGCGAGGCCGTCCGCAGCGGCGCGGACATCCTCCTGCTCGACAACGTTTCGCCGGAAGAGACGGCGCGCATGGTCGAGATTGCGCGCGGGCTCGCGCCGAACGTCCTGCTCGAATCGTCGGGCGGCATCACGCTTGAGAACGTGCGCGCCTACGCCGAGGCCGGGGTCAACCTCGTCAGCATCGGCGCGCTCACGCACTCGGCCCGTGCGATGGACATCAGCTTCAAGATTCAACCGGCGTGAGCGAGAGGAACAAAGGCGCGGGCGCGGCGTGTAAGAGTTTTATGTCCATGGGTACTGGAGGTTTTCTGATGAACGAAAGATCGGCTCGCCGTCTGGGCGCGGCGCTCGTCGCGCTGCTATTCTTCGCCGCCTGCCTGCCGCCGCAGGCGCTCTCGCAGCAGCGCCGGCGCACTTCGCGCCGTGCCGCGAACCGCGCCCGCACGCCCGCGCCGGCCACCGCTCCCACGCCCGCGACGACTTCGACGGGCGAGCCGAGGCTCGTCAGCACAGCCGACGAAGACGCGGCGCAGGAAGGTTCGACGCGGCGCTCCGGTGGGCGCAGCACCACGCGCCGCGCCGCCGAGCCGGAGCCCGACCCCCTGCGCACGACCGTGACGCGCCTCTCGACGCAGGTCGAGAAGCTCACGGACGACCTTTCGCAGATGAGGACGGATCAGCGCGCGCTCTTCGACCTCGAACGCCTGAACCGCGCCGAGCAGCGCGCCGAGACGCTGCGCGCGCAACTGCGCGACGTGACCGACAAGGAGTTCATGCATCAGGAGCGGCTCGCGCAGGTCGAAGACGAACTCCAGCCCGATCAAATCCAGCGCCGCGCGGCGCTCGTCGGGACGCTCAACCCGTCAGTCGTCCGCGACCAGATTCAGCGCAGCCTCGAACGCGAAAGGGAGCGCACGCGCAAGCAGCTCGAACTTGTCTCCAACAGCCGCACGCGCCTCGAAGTCGCCGTCGCCAGCGCCGAGTCCGAAGTCGAGCGACTGCGCCAGCGCATTGACGCCAACGACTTGCAGCAGCAGCAGCAGCAGGCCGGCCCCGGCAACGACGATCTCTCAATCCGAGCTTTACCGCCTGATCGAAGAGGCCGCGGGGCGTGGGGAGCGCGTCGTGGTGGCGACGGTCGCGCACACGCGCGGCTCGACTCCGCAGCGGCGCGGCGCGAAGATGCTCTTCTTCGAGGACGGCGCGACCGCCGGAACGGTCGGCGGCGGCTGCATCGAGGCCGAAGTCTGGGCCGAGGCGCGCGAGGCCCTGCGCACAGGCGCCTCCGCCCTGCACACCTTCAGCCTGACCGCTGACGAGGCCAGCGAAGAGGGCATGGTCTGCGGCGGCACGATGGAGATTCTGGTAGACGTGTGGGAAGGTGAAAAGCCTTGAGCCGTGACGGGTGACGGGTGACAAGTAAAGGAAAAGAGCGTATCTTTTGTTTCCGACCTGTCATCTGTCACCGTTTACCTGTCACGGAGTTACAGAGTATGCCGACATCTTTCATCGAAGAGTACAAGGCGAAGCACCGGCACCCTTTGAACCGGCTGACGCATAGCGTCGGCATCCCCATGATCGTCGTCTCGCTGCCGCTCTTCCTGTGGAACTGGCGTTGGGCGCTCGCGCTCTTCGTCGCCGGGTGGGTTCTGCAATTCGTCGGGCACGCGATTGAAGGGAACCAGCCCGCTTTCTTCCGCAACCCCGTCTACCTCGTCGTCGGCCCCCTCTGGCTCGCGCGGCGCGCGCTCGGCGCGGTCGGGCTCCTGCGCCCCGCCGCGGTGCGCAGGCCGCTCGACAAACGCGCGCCCTGACCCGATGAGCGACTCGGGCAATCAGACTCCTTCCCAAGACATCACGCGCGCGGCGGCGCGCGTCCTCCTCGAAGGCGAATTGGCGGCGCTCGCGACCGTCGTCGAAGCGCCGTGCGAAACCGTGAAGTCCGCCCCGTGCGAGGGCTCGAAGGCGGCCCCGCGCGTGGGCGCGAAAGTCCTGCTCGAAGAGTCAGGCGCGCGCGCGGGCACGACGGGCGACGCGGCGCTCGACGAAGCCGTGGCCGCCTACGCGCGCGCGTTCCTCGACTCACGCGCCGAGGCGCGCACGCTGCGTGTCGCAGAGTTCGCGCCTGAGAGGGAAGACTTACGCGGCGCGCGCGTTTTGTTTGAGCGCGTCGAGTCGGAGCCGCGCGTCATTATCTGCGGGGCGGGGCACGTCGGCGCGGCGCTGGCGCGGCTGGCGCACGCGGTCGGATACAGGGTCACGCTCTTGGACGACCGCGCGGATTTCGTCGCGCCGTCGCGCTTCGACGCAGAAGGCATCGAACTCGTCGCCGCCCTCAGGGGGTGGACGGAGGCCTTGAAGAGGGCGGTCGGCAACGGGCGCGGCGTCTACGTCGCGGTCGTGACACGCGGGCACAACGAGGATGAGGAGTGCTTGAGGGCCGTGCTGGCCGCGCGTCCGCGCTACGTCGGGATGATCGGTAGTCGCCGCCGCACGAACATCGTTCTGGCGCGGCTGCGCGAGGCGGGCTTCGACGAAGGGGCGTTGCGTCGCGTGCGCGCGCCCATCGGTCTCGACATCGGCGCGGTCTCGCCGGAAGAGGTCGCGCTCTCGGTCCTCGCCGAGATCGTCTCCGAGCGGCGCGGCGGCACGGGCGCTCCGCTCTCCGCTTGGCGACGAGCAGTGAGCAGTGAGCAGTAAGCAGTGAGTAGTCAAGGCTGACCTGCTCTCACTGCTTACTGCTCACTGCTCACTGCTCACTGTCCTGACGCTCTGATTTTGAGTTTCCATCCGTTTCCTTCGTTTTCCCCTGAGCACGCCGTGAATCATCAGCACCGGGAAGATGGGCGCGTAGGCCCAGCCGGCGATGGCCGCGCCAGCGGAAGCCGACTCTTCGCCGATGCCCTGACTCAACAACTTCTCGCGGATCATCACTGCTCCTTGCGGTCTGCGGGCGGTTAGGGGCATTGTAGAAAACGACAGCCGCCGCCGGTCGTCCGGGCGGCTGAGCATTATTAATTTTCCAGCCACATCTATCAAGGTTTATGTCAACGGCACGAACGGGGCCGCGCGGGGGCGCGATGTTCCGCGCCCTCTCGCACCGCAACTACCGCCTCTTCTGGGCCGGCGCGTTTCTTTCGGGCGCGGGCACGTGGATGCAGACGGTCGCGCAGAGCTGGCTCGTACTGAAGCTCACCGACTCGGCTTTCTGGCTCGGCCTCGACACCTTCATGGCGAGCGCGCCGGGGCTTCTGCTGACGCTGCTCGCGGGCGTCTACGCCGACGTCTTCGACCGCAAGCGCCTGCTCATCTTCATGCAGGCGGGCGCTGGAGCCGCGGCGCTCGCGCTCGCCGCGCTGGTCTGGGCGGAGGCCGTCCAAGTCTGGATGATTCTCGTCCTGACTTTCGTGACGGGCTGCTGCTGGGCCGTCGCGGGGCCGTCGTATCAGGCGATCACGATTGACCTCGTCGAGCGCGAAGACCTCGCCAACGCCATCGCGCTCAACTCCACGCAGTTCCAGCTCTCGCGTGTCTTCGGCCCGCTGCTCGCCGCGCTCGCCATCAAATTCACGGGGCTCGCCGGATGCTTCCTCATCAACGGTCTCTCCTACGCGGCCATCGTCGTCGCGCTCGCGCTGGTGAAGTTCAAGAAGGCGGCGGGCACGGGCGAGACTGCGGCACAGAGGGGCGACGATGCGGCGGAGGGCACGCCCGCCGCGGGGGCGGAGCCGACGGCGGCGTCGGCGGAGGTCGCGTCTCCGGGGGCTGATGCCGCGTCGGCGTTGGTTGACGACGCGCCGCGGCGTACGTCGGGCGGCGGGCGGGCCGTCCTGCGTGATCTGCTCGAAGGCTTCAGTTACGTGAAGCGCCGCCCGCGCGTGAGCCTGCTGATTGTGTGCTCGGCGGTGGTGAGTCTTTTCGGGTCGCCGTACCTCGTGCTGATGCCTCTGTTCGCGCGCAACGTGTTCGGGTGGGGCGAGACGGGGCTCTCGCTTTTGATGGGGACGGCGGGCGTGGGCGCGTTGTGCGGGGCGCTGATGCTGGCCTACCGCGGCGACTTCAGACGCAAAGGCTGGTTCGTCCTGTGCAGCGCTTTCGCGGCGGCGCTCTGCGTCGTCGGCTTCTCTTCAGTGTCGCGGCCCGCGCCCGCGCTTGTGCTGCTCTTCGGCGTCGGGTTCTCGATGGTCTCTTTCTTCGCCGTCAGCAACACGCTCATTCAGCACCTCGTCACAGACCGCATGCGCGGGCGCGTCATGAGCATGTGGATTCTGACCTTCGTCGGCACGATGCCGTTCGGGAGCTTTCTGTCGGGGGCCGCCGCCGAACGCTTCGGCCCGCAAAGGACGCTCGCCGCCTGCGGCATCTTCATCGCGCTCTTCGTCGTCTGGGTCGGGTGGCGCAACCCCCGACTGCGCGAACTCTGAGCCGGAGAGGAGCGCTGAAGCCGCGACGACCTGAGATGAATTCTCTTTTAATCAGTCGTCGCGGCTTCAGCGCCTCCCATCCTACCTCGGTCGCCGTCTGCCAGCCCCCGCGCGCGGGGCCGAAACCGTCGTCGTCGTCGTCGCGACCGGCATCTCCTGTGACCAGAAGGTCGGGTCGGCCTTGATGAACTCCTCCGGCGGGTTGCTCATGCGCCCGTTGATGGCATAGATGACGGTATCGCTCGGGTCGAGGGTTGCGCTCACTAACCTCTCGAAGTCGTCGAGCTTTTCGCCCATCGCCTTGGGGAACTCGTCGCCTGCTGCCATCTGCTGATCCATCTCGGCGAGTGACTCCATCGAAGACAGGATGAGGAACATCCCGTCGCGACCGCCGCCCATCACCTCGTAGACGGCGAAGTGATGGTCGCCTTTCATCTTACCCAGTGCCCCCTTGTACATCTGCGTGGCCCTGATGAAGTCGCCGTAGTGACCCGGCTTGACGCGGAACGTCGAGACGGAGAGGTAGCGCGCTTTGGCGAGACTGGCGCGAGGGTTGTGGCTCAGCATGGGGTTGAAGGATGCGACCATGCTCCGCACCGAAGTGTGGAGGTCTTCGCCCTGCTGGGGGGGGCCTGTCACGCGCTCGAAGAAAGTCCTCATCGGGCCGGGCTTGGTCATCCATCGCTCAATGTCGCGCTGGCTCTGCGCCCACTGCGCGAACGAGTCGAAGGTGTAGAGGTACAAGACCTCGTTCGCGTTCCCGGCGATAGGGGACATGCCGACGCGGACGTACGAGGGTTCGTTGACCGTCCTTGCGTGGGCGAGCATGCGGGCGAAGTTGTTAGACTCCCTCAAGTGTTCTTCAAACTTACCGGGCTTGAGTTCCTCGCGCTCGATCAGAATAACTTTGGACGGGCCGCTCGTCTGGGCGCGAGCCGCCGGGGCGACCGTGAGCAAAAAGCAGATCGCGGAAAGCAAGAGACAGGGTTTCTTCATAGATGCCACCTCCGAAGGGCATGTTAAATTCGGCTCCGGGCACAAGGCAGCGGCCAGAACGCCGAAGGATTGTGGGCGTGGGCGTTGCTACGACTTGACGTGCGCAACGCGAAGGTTGATTTCCGGACCGTGCGTGAACTGGTAAAGGCGAGCGAAAACGTTCCAGGCGCGGCCCGTGACGGTAAATCACCATTTAGTTGGCGAGAACATATTTGAAATCGTGTGGCGAGTCAATGACAGGACAGGCGGTCGGTTGCGCTCGGAAACCTGCTTCGATCCGGGCGGCCTCTGGTCGGCGGGGGCATGTTCCGGAGGCAACGTTTCTGCCCGCCGCCGGATTCAGAGCTGCAAGAAAGACCACCGCGGGCGTTCTACCAGCAGACCGGCGCGCGTTGAGATGAGTCGGCCAGTCAGAGAAATTCGATTCCTTCGAGAGCCTTTTGAGGAGAGAGCGATGATAACCACCAGAGATTTGCTGTGCCTCTTTTTCGGAATCCTTTTGCTCGCGCTCGCGGCGGCGACCGCGAGCGCGCAGGGCGTCATCGTCCCGCGCCCGTGCGTACGCTGCCCCGGCCCGCCGCGCCCCGTCCCTCTGCCCCGCGCGCTGCCCGTCAAGTCAATCAGGATTGACACCAAGGTCAAGGCACAGGTGGCGACAACGCACGTCGAGCAAATCTTCCGCAACGACACGGACGCTACCCTCGAAGGCACTTTCTTCTTCCCCATCCCGGAGACGGCCTCGATTTCTGAGTTTGCCATCTGGGACGGCGACAAAAGGCTCGTCGGCGAGGTGCGCTCGCGCGAGGAAGCGCGACGGATTTACGACGAGATCGTCCGCAAGCAGCGCGACCCCGGACTGCTCGAATACGCGGGCCGAGACCTTTTTCAGGCCAGCATCTTCCCCATCCCGCCGCACTCCGACAAAAAGCTCGAACTGACCTACACGCAGGCGCTCAAGGCCGAGTCCGGGACGGTCTCTTACCGCTACCCGCTCGGGATGGGCCGCAACGTCAACACGGTCGGCACGGTCTCGGGTGTCGTGGAGGTCGAGGCCCGGCAGCCCTTGCGCAACATCTACTCGCCGAGCCACGGGATTGACGTCCGGCCCGCGAGCGCGGGTCAGCGCGCGCGCATCTCCTTCGAGTCGAAGGCGGGGCGCGAGCCGCAGGACTTTCAGCTCTTCTACTCGGTCTCGGACGAAGACTTCGGGATGACGCTTTTGACGCACCGCGAGCCGGGCAAGCAGGGTTACTTTCTTTTGACCATCTCGCCGAAGGACGATGTCTCAGAGCAGGAGTACGCGGCCAAAGACATCGTCTTCGTGCTCGACACTTCGGGCTCGATGGCCGAGGCTGGGAAGATGGAGAAGGCGCGGGCCGCGCTTCTCTTCGGCGTGCGCTCTCTGCGCGACAGCGACCGCTATAACATCATCAACTTCGCGGGCGAAGAGCATCTGCTGGCCTCGGAGCTGATTCAGGCCGACGCAGGAGGCCGGGCGCGCGGCGAAGAGTTCGTCAAAACCCTGCGCCCTGTTGGCGGGACAAACATCAACGGCGCGCTCGTCGCGGCGATGCGGCTCTTCGAGCAGAGCGAGCGCCCGCGCATGCTCGTCTTCATGACCGACGGGTTGCCGACCGTGGGCGAGACCAACGTCGGTCGCATCATCGAAAACGCGAGGGCGGCGCGCATCCCCGGCGTGCGGCTCTTCACCTTCGGCGTCGGCTACGACGTGAACACGGCGCTGCTGGACAAGCTCGCGGCTGAGAACGGCGGCGTGGCCGAGTATGTCGAGCCGCGCGAAGACATCGAAATCAAAGTTTCGAGCTTCTTCACCAAGATCAACCACCCCGTCCTGACCAACCTCTCGCTCGACATGGGCGCGGTCGAGACCGACCTCGTCTACCCGCGCGAGATGCCCGACCTCTTCCGCGGCACGCAGGTCACGCTCATCGGCCGCTACCGCAACGCGGGGGACATTCCCTTCACGAACCTGCGCCTGACGGGACGGACGGGAAGCCAGACGCGGACCTACGATTACGCGAAACTGAGGTTCCCGCTCGACAGCAACGCGAACGACTTCCTGCCGCGCTTGTGGGCCACGCGACGAGTCGGCTGGCTGATGGAGCAGGTGCGCTCCAACGGCGAGCAGAAGGAGCTGGTCGAAGAGATCACAGACCTCGGCACGCGCTACGGCATCGTCACGCCCTACACCTCCTACCTCGCGCTCGAATCGTCGGAGACGGTTACGGTCACGAGCAATGACTCCGCCCTCCGACAACTGCCGCTAAACTCGCGCAGCGCCCGCAAGTCAACCCGTCCGAGCGGCGGCCCGCGCGGCGTGGTGGGAGGCGCCGGAGGAGGAACAGCCACTCCGGCAGATATGTCAGCCGGCGCGCCGCCTCCGTCGCCCGCCCCGAAGAGGGAGGCCGCGCAGGCCGTCACGGGCGAGATGGCGGTCAGGGAGAGCAGGCGGGCGCGCGCGCAGCAGGAGGCCACGCGCGATGTCGAAGCCGACGATGTGGTGCGGGTGGACGGCAACACGCGCAAGAAGGTGGGCGAGAAGACCTTTTACCTGCGCGACGGCGTGTGGCTCGACTCTGAGTTCAAGCCCGAGGCGAAGCTGCCCGAGACGGCGCTCACCTTCGGGAGCGACGAATACTTCGCGCTCGTCCGCCGCGAGCCGGAGCTGGCACGCTTCTTCGCCCTCGGCGAGCGCGTCGTCGTCATCTACAAGGGGCGCGTCTACCGCGTCAACGCCACGAAGTAAGCAGTAGGCAGGGGGCAGGCAGTTTTGAGACGGTACCGCGAGCGGTACCGAGCGGGTTGAAGAGATGGACACCCGAACCCGCTCGTTACCGCTCGCGGTACTGTCTTGAGCTTGTCTACCTGCCTGCCTACTTCTTCCGCTTGTCTTGCCGCTATCAGTTCATGTACAAACAAGGTGAGAAATAAGTTCAAGGAGGGCTATCCGAGACTCCTGGCGATGGAGAGCGTGTCCGAGATGATGCCGAACGAGATGTATGTGGTGCGGGCCGCGCGCCGTGTGTGCGCGGCCCTTCTGCTGTCGGCGCTCGCCGCCTTCGGGGCTTCGGGCGTGCGGGCGCAGGCCGCCGATGCCGCCGCGGGCTGGGTCGGCGAGCGGCGCGGGCAGGCGGGCAAGGATTTGAACGCGGTCTACTTCGCCGACTCGAAGCGCGGCTGGGTGGCGGGCGACGGCGGCCTCGTCCTGCGCACGACCGACGGCGGGCGCACGTGGACGCCGCAGCGCGTCGAGACTAAAGAGAGCATCAACGACATCTACTTCCGCAACAAGGAGGACGGGTATCTCCTCGCCGGAGACCGCATCTTCTCGACGGAGGACGGCGGCGCGACGTGGCGTCTGTCGAACCGCTTTCAGAGCGCGACCTTCGGCGGGGCCGAGCCTGAGCTTTACAACGTGCGCTTCACCGGCAAGAAGCGTGGCTGGATCATCGGCTCGCTCAGCCGCGGCGAGAGGGTCATCGACAGCCTCTTGCTCTACACCACGGACGGCGGCACGTCTTGGCAGCGTCTGCGCGTGCCGGTGCAAGACGAGTTGATTCACCTCGACTTCGACAACGACAAGCGCGGCTGGATCGTCGGCGCCGGAGGTCGCATCCTCCACACGCGCGACGGCGGCGCGACGTGGGCGCTGCAAAACTCGAAGACGGCGGTGACGCTCCACCATGTCGATTTTGACGGGGACGAGAGGGGCTGGGCCGTCGGCGAGCGCGGGACGGTGCTGCGCACGCGCGACGGCGGCGAGACATGGGAGGCGGTGGGCGCACCCGTCCGCACCACGCTCCTGAGCGTCAAGTTCGTCAACGACGAGGAGGGCTGGATCGTCGGGCGCGGCGGCGTCATCCTCCGCTCCGGCGACGGCGGGCTGACATGGCTCGCGCAGGAGAGCCGCACCAAACAGAACCTCTACGCCCTCTTCCTCGACAAGAAAACCGGCTGGGCCGTGGGCGGCGACGGCCTCGTGCTCCGCTACGAAAGGTGAGGTAAGTTAGCCGTTAGCTCTGAGCCGTTAGCTTTCAGCTAAAACCCTGTCCCGAAGCGTGCCCGCCTCGTCGAAGCCTGTCAGTCCTTGTTAGAAAGAAAAAGCTGAAAGCTAACGGCTCAGAGCTAACAGCTGTTTCCGAGCAACGCGGCGGCGGGGGTCGCGCATCCGAAAAGACAGCATAGCTATTACCGAAAGCCGCGAGTGGGGTCGCGGCTGGGGGTAAATGGATGATTCTCCTGTGGTTTCCGCCCGGCGTTGACGAAACGCCGGGCGGCTTTTTTTTAAGGCCAAAGGAAAAAGGCAACAGTAAGAAGCCTTCTTAACTTTTGCCTTTTTCCTTTGGCCTTCTTCAGCGTGTGGCCAGCAGGCGCGTGAGTTCCGTGATGGAGGCGAGGTGGTGATCGTCGTGCTCCGCGACGAAGAGGGCCATGTCTATAACGCGCATCTGCTTTTGCAGCCGCGGGTGGAGCGCCGTGCGGGCGACCGCTTCTTCTTCCAGCGCTTCGAGGCGGCGGACGAAACGCGCGCGCGCGTCGCGGAAACCCGCGAGGAGTCCTGCGATGGGCGCGGAGTTGTGATCCGCCTCGTAAGTCTTCCGGTTGGTCATGTCCGCCGGGCGCAGAACTTCCAGCCCTTGCTCGTAGTCTTCGAGCCGCCCCTCGTGCAGTTCGTCAAGGTCGAGCAGGTGTCCGACCTGCTCCTGAACCGACCACGATTCACCCACCCTCACGGCGAGGACGTGGGCCGGGAGCGCGCGGACCAACTCTTCCATGCGCGCGGGCGTCCCGCGCAGGCGTTCGACGACGCAGGGGAAGACGCCGACGGGAAGGTTGAACTCGAATTTTCTTTCGACCCACTTCGTTCGCTTCATTTTCAAACCACCCTTCACCGAACCGGAAGCCTTAGCCACCGAAGACACCGCAGGCACAGAGAAGATGAAAGGAAATGAGTTGGGGGAGCGTCGAGGAAAGAAAGCCCGCTCTCACCGAATGGGGCGGTAAAGAGAACCAGCCGGCTCTCTCTCTAACAAATTTTCTTCTTCTTTCTTATTCTCCGTGGCTCCGTGCCTCTGTGGCTAAATTATGTGGAGGGTTCTTAATTCGCCTGCTTCTTTTCGAGCACGGCGCGCGCGACGGCCAGCGTGGCGACGGCGCGCGGTGATTCGCCGCCGAAGCCGCGCGCCAGCTCAACAGCGCGCGTGAGGTCTTCGCGCGCGAGCTTCGAGAAAATGCCTTGCAGGTCGAAACTCTGAACGGAGGAGCTCGACATGATCGTCGAGTTCTTCGACTGAAAGCGGACGCTCAGCGTACCGTCCTCGCCCGAGAACCGGCCCTCAGCGGAGTCCGACGCCTTGACGACTTCGAGCATCACCTCCCACGCGCGAGGGCGGTCGAGCTCGTAGAACTGCGTGGCGATGGCGACCAGCGCGCTCGCACGCTCGGGCGAGGCGTCGTCAATGCGCTTCGCCTCCGTGAGAGCCTCTTCGAGTATTTCGAGCGAGCGTCCGGGCTCGTCCTTCGCGAGCAGCTTGGAGGTTTCGGTCAGCGCCCATGTCCTTTGAATCGGCGTCAGGCTCCCTGTACGTGCGAGGCGCAGCGCCCCCGCCACATCCTTGTCGCGGACGGCCCGCTCCGCCGCCTCGAAGTCAATGTAGGCGCGCAGGCGCTTGCGGAGGTCTGCGTCTTCGATCTTATTGAAGAACTCCTCGACGCGCGGGTCTTTCTGGCGCACCGCATTGAAGACGGCGTCGACGTAGACGCCGTCGCGCTCCTCCGAGGTCTTCGCCTCGCCGAGGCGGCTGAGTGTCTCCTGAATGCGGTCGCGGTTCGGGTCTTCGGGGACGAGACCGCGCGTCAAAGAGCTGTGGTTCGTCCCGCGCGCGCGCTCCGGTGTGTCGGGTATGAGCGCCGCGAGCCGCGCGCGCAGGGGGGCCGACTTGTCCGGCGCGTACTGGTCGAAGAGCGGCAGCAGCCGCGCGATCACCAGATACCAGCCGGCGCGCCCCGACGACGAACGATCCTGATCGGGCGGCGGGATGGGCCGCAGAAGAATGGCCGCCGCCGTGCGGAAGTAGGCGGCGCGCAGCTGTGGCGAGATGTCTGACGGAGCGGGGATGTTGCGCCCCCACGAGTTGCTGTTCGATCCGGCGTCGGCGGTGAAGGTGACGTAGAGCGCGGGCGTGAAGATGTAGGACGCGAGGAGCGAGACGGTGTTGGCATCCGCCGACGGGTCTAACACGGCGCGCTGGACGAGCGCCGCGTATCTTTCGTCGGCGGCCTTCGCGTTCTTCGGTCGCAGTCGCGCGAGGAATTCGAGCGCCGGCATGTGGACTTGAGAGAGCGCCGGGTCGGCGAACTGTATCGCGCGCTCGACGTCGCCGTCTTCGAGCAACTGGATGGCGAGGCCGAGCCGTTTGGCGGCGGCTGTCGGCGCTTCGTTCGGGTCGGGGCGGCGCTGCTGCGTGCCGCCGCCCCCTTGCTTCTCGACGTTCGCGTCGGGCGCGGAAGTCGCGGCGTTGGCCAGCTCCTCCTTCTTCGACGCTTCCATCCGCGCCAAAAACTCTTCGCCCAGCTCGCGCTCGCGCTTCGCCGCAAGCCGCAGTACTTCAGACCTGAGGCTCGGCGGGAGCTGAATCGAGAACGAGCCGCGCTCCTTCGTCTGCCTGCGCTTCTCCTCCTCGACGCGCCGGTCGTTCTCGGCGTCCGCCGCCTCGGCCTCGTCCCACGCGCGCCGGAACAGTGTGCGCGCGCTCTCCTTCTCGGTCTCCCACAAGGCGTCCGCCGCTCGCGCCTGCACGCGGGCGCGCAAGGTCGGGTCGCGGAAGGTGCGCGCGTCGTCGGCCAGCGAAGTGATGAGCGAGATGGCGGTCGTGCGCCGCACCTCCGCCATCGGATCAACTTCGGGGGCGGCGGCGGCGGGCGCGCTCTTCGAGGCGGCCTTCTTAGGCTGCGGCTTGGACGGCGACGGCTGCGGCTGCTGCGCGTTGACGGCGGAGGCGGCGGAGGCGGCGGCGCAGAGTGCGAGTGTGAAGAAGCGTGCGGAGTAGGACATGATTTCGTCTCCCGTCCGTTGAACGGGTGCGCGCACCGGGCGGCGCGCGCGGCGTGTCGGCGGACGATGTCGGACAGATTCGTTCGGGGAGTGCGGGCCAACCGGATAGAGCACCGCCCGCACTCAACAGAGATGAAGTGGTAAACGCGCGCCGGTCGCCGCCGGTTCCGAAACTTAACGCGCGAAGACGCCCGGTGTCAGTTGGATTGGACTAAATACCGATTTTCGTATCCGGCCAATGGTCAACTCAGAGTGCGACGACTTCGATCTCCGGGTCAACCTCTTGTTTGATCATGCCCTCGATGGCCATCAGCGTGCCGGAGAGCGAGCTGGGGCAACTGCCGCACGCGCCCTGATACTTGATGGTCAGCGTGTTCTCTTTCAGACCGAGAACTTCTAACCAGCCGCCGTCGCCCGCGAGCGCGGGGCGGATGCGCTCGTCGAGGATTTCGTTGATGCGGATGAGGCGCGGGTCGTCGCTCATCAGGGCTCCGAGCGCACCGCCGACGCCCGCCGCCGCCGCCGTCACTGCAGCGCCGCCCGCCGACGCGGACTCGGCGGCGCGAATCGGCACGGCCAGCCGAGGCAGAAGGTCGTCCCAGTCCGCCTCCTCCGACTTCTCGACCGTGATCATCCGATCCATGTAGAAGACCGAGGCCACTTCGCCGACTTCAAAGAGGGCCTTGCCGAGCGGGTCGGCTGAGGCGTCCTCCGCACTATGGAATGAGCGCGTCGTGCCGTTTGTGACCGGCTCCTTGAGGATAAACTTGACGGCGTTGGGGTTCGGCGTCTCTTCGATGTTATCAATCTTGGGCATCTCAAAATCTCCGTGATGGTGGCTTTAAATTAACGCGCGCGGGCGCGCGCCTTACAGTTTAAGTCGGTTCGGATAAAGCGTTCCTCTGGCCTCACATTATACCCCTTCGCGCGCGCGAACGCAGTCGCAGCCGGCCTTTCCGCACGGACGATCTGAACGCCGGGTGGAGGGTGAAACGAACCGCCGGCGGAGCTTGGAGGAAGCGCAGGTTGTCCCCGGAAAAACGCTAAATCGGCGTTCCCACTGCGTTTGTCGAGGCGGGGCGGGTGACGGCAAAAAAAATGTCAAAGTCGCCTTAATTTAATTTGTCAAAACCCGAAAGCAGGCGTATATTCTAGACCCTCGCTTGTCCCCCCTTCGCAGGTGAGACAAGTTGAGACGAGTGGCGGACGATAGCGAGGGTCGTCCGCCTCTTGCATTTTTAAGCCGTTAGCGATTAGCTGTGAGCTGTTAGCCGGGCGCTTCCGGCTGGCGGCTTTTTGTTTTTCAGTTAACGGCTTCTAACGAACACGGCTGGCGGCTTTTTTGGCTAAAAGCTAAAGGCTCATAGCTAACAGCTAATTCCCATGAACATCGGCATCACGGTCTATCCGACTTACGGCGGCAGCGGCATCGTCGGCTCCGAGCTGGGGAAGGAGCTGGCCGAGCGCGGGCACACGGTACACTTCATCTCTTCGGCGCTCCCGACGCGCCTCACGCAGTTGAGCGAGCGCGTGCGCTTCCACGAAGTCGAGATGATGTCCTACCCGCTCTTCGAGCACCAGCCCTACACGCTGGCGCTGGCGACAAAGATGGCCGACGTGGCCGAGACCGAAAACCTCGACCTGCTGCACGTCCACTACGCCATCCCGCACTCGATCAGCGCGATCCTCGCTCGCGAGTCCCTCAAGCCGCACCGCATCTTGCCAGTCATCACGACGCTGCACGGAACTGACATCACGCTCGTCGGGGCCGACCGCTCTTACTTACCGATCACGCGCTACGGCATCGCGCAGTCCGACGGCGTGACCGCGGTCTCGAACCACCTCAAGCAGGCCACCGCGGACACTTTCCAGTTCGATAACATCGCCGTCATCCCGAACTTCATCTGCGCCTCGGACTACAGCCGGAGGCCGCGGGCCGAGCTGCGCGAAGAACTCGCGCCGGACGGCGAGCCCCTCCTCGTCCACGTCTCGAACTTCCGCCCCGTCAAGCGCCCGGTGGACTGCGTGGAGATTCTCGCGCGCGTGCGCGGGCGAGGGGTGTTGGCGCGGCTCGTGATGGTCGGCGACGGCAGCGAGCGCAGCAGCGCCGAGCACCGCGCACGCTGCCTCGGCGTGGATGCCTACTGCACTTTCGTCGGCAAGCAGCCGCGCATCGTAGATTACCTCTCGGTGGCGGATGTCCTTCTCCTGCCTTCCGAACAGGAATCGTTCGGGCTCGCCGCGCTCGAAGCGTTGGCCTGCGAAGTTCCCGTCATCGCGTCGCGCGTCGGGGGCATTCCCGAAGTCGTGGATGACGGGCTGACGGGCTGCCTCAGCGAAGTCGGCGACATCGAGAAGATGAGCGCCGACGCCGCGCATCTCCTCTCGCATGAAGACGAGCGGCGCGAAATGGGACGCCGCGCGCGCGCGTCCGCCGTGAGTCGTTACAGCACAGACCTCGTCATCCCACAGTACATAGAATTTTATGAGCGTGTCATCGCCGCGTCGAAAGAACAGGCGGGCTGAAAGATCAAGCGAGACTCAGGAAGAGATGAGGGCGGGCGAGTCTCCGGAAGAGTCGGACGGGCGGATCGTCGCGGGTGTCGAATCGTCAGATGGCGTCCACGAAGAGAAGCCGCTCCGCTACCTCATCCAGAACCTTGAGCGCACTTACGGCACGCCTGAGAATTGCCGCGCGCCGCGCACAGACCCGCTCGACATGCTCGTCCGCATCATCCTCTCGCAGGCGACGAGCGACACGAACAGCGACCGCACCTTCGCCGCGCTCAAGAAACGCTTCCCCGCGTGGGACGCGGTGCTGCGCGCCAGAGAGTCCACGCTCGCCGACACCATCCGCTCGGGCGGCCTCGCCAACCAGAAGTCCGCCGTCATCCGCGGAGTGCTCCGGCAGCTCAGAGAGCAGCACGGCGCGCTCGACCTCTCGTTCCTCCACGAGATGCCGACGGAAGAGGCCGTGCGGTATCTTTCCCGATTTCGCGGCATCGGGCCGAAGACGGTGGCCTGCACGCTCCTCTTCGCCTGCCGCAAAAATGTCTTCCCGCTCGACACGCACATTTTCCGCATCCTGCGCCGCGTCGGCCTCGTCCCGCAGAAATGCACCGACGCACGCGCGCACGAGATCATGTCCGGCCTCGTGCCCGAAGGGAAATTCTACTCTTTCCACGTCAACCTCGTCCGCCACGGGCGCGCACTCTGTCGCCCACGCGAACCACTGTGCGGGCAGTGCCCAGTCGTCGAATATTGCGACTACGGGCAGATGCTCATCTGAAGAAACTTGTTGGAAGTCAGGCTCTTTCAGAAGGATGGTGGGGCTGATGCGGTCGTCAGTGCCCGACGGGTATCCTTTGGAAACGCGATTTTCCCTCCGCGTTCTCCCATGAAATATCCAGCACGTAAGGCTTGAGTTCGCCCGCGATGATTTTAAGTCTCTCTATCTGGTCTCGATTGGCGTCAACCGGCTTGCCATTGATCCATGTTCGGTGCGAGAGGACGACTTTCTCTTTAGGGTGTATCCGCTCCGTATCCTGAAACTTAATGTTGACCTGTGAGGGGCCGCCGCCCGGAGTTTCTTCGTCCTTCAGAAAGATGGTCAGAACCTCGACGGACTTGAGCGTCTGGTCGCCCTCATTTATCAACTCTAAAAGAACCTTCGATCCATCGTCTATGAATCTGGCGGTAAATGGATTCTCTGTTCTGCTCTCGCTTGACATAATCTTCTCCCGCGCGGTTAGTCTCGTCCTATCAAGACGCCTTCCACTAAACGTATGCGTAGTGTTCATCCAACTTCATTCGCAATGCTGTCGGCGTATCTTTCAAATTCGCGGCCCGAAGCGCCTTGAGCGTCGAGCCGAACGGGTGCACGCGTGAGAAACGCCATTGCCCGGACTGCTTCTCAAAGCACCAGCGGTAATACGGCCCGCCCGTGCGGTGGCTGTAGAAGACTTCGCGCCCGAGGGGCGCATCCATGCCTCCCGCGTCGGTATAGATTCGTATTCCGTTCATCTTCACCATCTTTGATTTTTCACAGCTTCCATAACTACGAGCAACTTTACCCGAGTCGCTAAACCGCCAGCCCGCTCGGTTGGACGGAGAGTTTCTCCAAATCCTCGTCACTGCTGATCTTCACAACCTCCCCGCTTCCGTCGAGCTGCACTTTGATCACACAGTACGAGGAAAAAGAGCCGGTGCGCCGATCAAAAACTATTACTTTCCCGGTTCTGCCTCCGTGCCAGCCCCGACGTATTCTGACTGTCGAGCCCAGTAAATTGTCTGTCGCCATATTTACCCTTCTCTTCGTGAAAACGTCTGCGTCCTGAGCACATCTTGACACGGCGCGTTCAAGACGCAATTTCCCGCCGTTCGTTCACGCTCTCGCCATCAAATTGCTCCGACTGCTCCGGGACTTTGTGGACGAGTAGCGCAAGCTGCGCGTGCTCCAACGGATGCCCGCGGCTCAAGCTCAGAGAAGGATCATCCACCAGACAAAATTGCGCGGCGCTTTGACCGTCTTTCGGGACGAGACTGGCGAGCGCCCGCGCGTCGAGCAGCACCGGCTTAAAGAGCATCATTCCCGAGTGGCGCGAGCGCGCCGCCATCGCCTCGCGGTTGTTGCGAAAGACAGGCATCCGTAAGTGCCCGTGGTCTTCAAGAGCGAACCAGTCGCCATTGGCTCGTTGCATCGCGTACAGGCTGCTCATGGCATAACCCCTTTCAGTCATTAACATTTATCCCTGAGCAAAGACGCGCGACCAACCTGTCCCGGCGCATGTCAGACACGAGTTGGTGGCGCTCCGCCTGCCGCTGCCCTCACATTGACGACATGGTCCCGCCGGCTGTGCCACCGAGACTTTGCCTTTCCCGCCGCACACCAGACACGAGATGACGTGGGCCAAAGAGATGGCCCACGTCCCCGTTCCCGCGCACCACGCACATGTTTCCGGCGCATGAGTCTTCTGCGGCTGGCTTATCATTCTACGTCCTTCGAGCGATTTGAATAGTTTGAAGAGATCGGGCTCTCCGGCAACCGACAATCATCTTCAACTGTAGACTTTGCCAAGAGGGTTCTCCTTAAGAAGTCGGCCTTCAAGGAGAACCCTCCTGGCGCGCCGGAAGAAGGCTCTTACATGCCCATCCCGCCGCCCATGCCCCCGGACATCGCTCCGGACTTATCGTCTTCCTGAATCTCCGAGATGATGGCTTCGGTCGTGAGCATCAAGCCGGCGATTGAGGCGGCGTTTTGCAGCGCGCAGCGCGTGACTTTCGCGGGGTCTATAATGCCCGCGGCCACAAGGTCTTCAAACTTCTCGGTCGCGGCGTTGTAGCCGAAATTGGCGTTCTTTTCGGCGCGTACTTTCTCCACGATGACCGCGCCTTCTTTGCCCGCATTCTGGACGATCTGGCGCAGAGGCTCTTCGAGCGCACGCTTGACGATGGTGACGCCGATCTGCTCGTCCATGTCTCCGGTCACTTCGCCGTCCGCGTCAGCCTCGAAAATCTTGAACTTGTCGAGCGCCTTGGCCGCGCGAATCAGAGCCACGCCGCCGCCCGGAACGATCCCTTCCTCGACCGCCGCGCGGGTCGCGTGCATCGCGTCTTCGACGCGCGCCTTCTTCTCCTTGAGTTCAGTCTCGGTGGCCGCCCCGACCTTGATGACCGCGACTCCGCCGACCAGCTTGGCGAGGCGCTCCTGCAATTTCTCGCGGTCGTAGTCCGACGAGGTGTCCTCGATCTGAGCTTTGAGCGTTTTCACGCGGCCCTGCAAGTCGTCGGCGTTGCCCCCGCCGTCAATGATCGTCGTGCTTTCCTTGTCAATTGACACTCTCCGGGCGCTGCCCAGGTCTTCGAGCTTGACGTTCTCGAGCTTGATGCCGAGGTCTTCCGAGATGACCTTGCCGCCCGTCATAATGGCGATGTCTTCGAGCATCGCCTTGCGGCGATCGCCGAAGCCCGGAGCCTTCACCGCCGCGACGTTCAAAGTGCCGCGCAGCTTGTTGACGACGAGCGTGGCGAGCGCCTCGCCTTCGACGTCTTCCGCGATGATTAAAATCGGCTTGCCCCCCTTGGCGACCTGCTCGAGCAACGGCAGGATGTCACGCATCGAAGAAATCTTCTTCTCACAAAGGAGAATGGACGGGTCCTCAAGCACGGCTTCCATGCTTTCCGGGTCGGTCACGAAGTAGGGCGAAAGGTAGCCGCGATCAAGCTGCATGCCTTCGACGAACTCCAAATCCGTCTCCATCGTCTTCGATTCTTCGACCGTGATGACGCCGTCTTTGCCGACCTTGTTCATCGCTTCCGCGATCAACTCGCCGATGGTCGCGTCGCCGTTCGCCGAGATCGTGCCGACCTGCGCGATCATGTCGCCCTTGACCGGCTTCGAGAGGCGCTTGATCTCGGCGGTCGCGCGCTCGACCGCCTTCTCGATGCCGCGCTTGAGGGCCATCGGGTTCGCGCCCGCCGCCACCGTCTTGACGCCCTCGCGGAAGATGGCCTGCGCGAGCACGGTCGCGGTGGTCGTCCCATCGCCCGCCACGTCCGAGGTCTTCGACGCGACTTCTTTTACCAGAATTATCTGCTTTGCCATAATCTTTTTCTCTTCTCCTAAATATCAAAAGTTGTTAATGACGTCCCGGAGTGGGCCGGGCGATCAAAATCCTCCGCCGTCGAAGGACTATTTGGCGCTCTTCTTGCCGCTCCCGCCCGTCGTCTTCGTCGTGCCGCCACCGGCGGAGCCTGCCGCCGCGCCCGCGCGTTCAATGATTCCGAGAATCTCCTCCTCGCGCATAATCAACAGCTCTTCGCCGTCAATCTTGATTTCAGAACTGCTGTACTTGCCGAACAAGACGCGGTCGCCCGCCTTCACGTCCAAAGCCTGACGCGTGCCGTCTTTCCTGTATTTGCCTTCACCGGCGGCGATTACTTCGCCCTCCTGCGGTTTCTCTTTGGCCGAGTCAGGGATAATGATACCGCCGCGAACCTGCTCGCCTTCCTCAATGCGCTTCACGATTACGCGGTCATGTAGAGGCTTGATATTCGTCGTCATAACTTGCTCCGGTCTCCTTTTCGGTTTTGCTGCCAAGCATTAAATTCCCGGTACATTGAAAGTTCTAAGCTCTTCTTCATTGAGGCAGGGAAGCCCGAGTCAGGAAATCCACTCAATGTTTTAGACCGTACAGGGGAAGACTGACACACTTCGGTTCATGGCAGTCGAGCTGTGGGCGTCAGGTGGTCTGGGTAATTCCAGAAGATCTGAGAAGGGAGTGAGCTGGTCTCGATTCCACACAACTTTAGGCCAGATAAAGATATATGTCAATTACAGAATATATTCTATATATGCTATACATTGCGCGGGCGGACATTCTATTGGCTGGCGAAGGAGACGGGCATCAGCCACTCGACGCTCTGGCGTCTGAAGAAAGGTAAATCGGTGGGCATCAATTTTGCCACTCTGGAACGGATTTGCACGATGCTCAGTTGTCAGCCGGGTGATGTGCTGAAGCTGGCGGAAGAGAAAAAGACCGGCAAGAAGCGCAGCGCGTGAGGTAGTGATGATTCTAGCGAGAGGCTGACGGACGACACCCACTCCGCGCGCACGGCGCTGCGCGCGGGGGCTGACGATTCTTCACCGCTCATCGTCTTCACCCTCTCGGGGTCTTGAGCAGCGCCGTCTTTATAAACTCCTTATAAAACCCTTATCCCTATCCTTATGCGCGCGCGAGTAGTATCGGGCGGTTGATAACTTGTCTGCCGAAGTTGCCCGCCGAAGGATTCCGAAAGGGGGGCGACGCGGGGGAACCGTCGTCCCGCGATAACAAATCGCGGGACATGGGGCGAATCGTGTTGAGTCGTTGACGACACCACGCGAAGGATACTTCTCTATCCCAGCCCATCAGCTAACCTCGTAGGCTTTTCAGAGAAGGGCGACGCCGCGACCAGATTCTAGAAGGGCACGGAGGCCACGCGCTTCCGTGCCCTTCTGTGCGGCAAATGACCGGGGAGAATTTTTCGTCAGATGTGGAAATCTTTCAAACGCACCTTAGTCGGTAATCCCATCTCAAGCGAGCAGGCTCAACACGAGCGGTTGAACAAGAAGACGGCGCTGGCCGTCTTTTCTTCCGACGCGCTCTCTTCAGTGGCTTACTCGACGGAAGCGATCCTGCTCGTCCTGCTCGCCGCGGGGTCCATCGCCATCGGTTATCTCGTACCCATCGTCATCGGGATTACGGTCCTCTTGGCGATACTTACGCTCTCATATCGCCAGACCATTCATGCTTACCCGTCGGGCGGCGGGGCGTATATCGTCGCCAAAGACAATCTGGGGACGCAGCCGGGACTCGTCGCCGGGGCCTCGTTACTGGTTGACTACATCCTGACGGTGGCCGTCTCCGTCTCGGCAGGAGTGGCGGCGATTACGTTGGCCACGCAGGGCACTCGTCTGGACTTTCTCCACGAGCACCGGGTGGCGCTGTGCATCGTCATCGTCGTCCTTATCGCCTTGATTAACTTGCGCGGGGTGCGAGAGTCGGGCGCGATCTTCGCCGGGCCGTCTTACCTGTTCATCTTCTCGATGCTGGCGCTCATCGCGGTCGGATTCTTTCGCTACTACGCGACGGGCCAGACCATGCCCGTGCCTGCTGCCGAAGATGTACACTTCGATCAGTCCGTGGGAACAGTGACGCACAGCGCCCTGACCGGTGGAGCCCTGCTCTGGTTACTGATGCGAGCCTTCGCCGCCGGTTGCACGGCACTGACCGGAGTCGAGGCGATCTCGAACGGCATTCCCGCCTTCAAGAAGCCGGAGTCGAAAAACGCCGCCACGACTCTCACATGGATGGCGTTCATCATGACGGCGCTCATCCTCGGCACAGGATTCCTCGCCTACAAACTGAACGCGCACCCTACAGGAGCGGAGCGTCCGGCGCTTGGGGAAGCCGGGTCGTCTTCACGCTCCCGATTGGCGACCGCGACGAGGCCGCTCCCGAGAGCGCCTCCGAATTGAAGGCCGGAGAAGATGAGCGACAAGCAGCGCATACTAATCGTTGATGACGAGCCGCAGATCACGCGCGTGCTGCGCCGGAGCCTGACGACGCACGGCTACGACGTGCGCGTCGCCTCAGATGGCGAGACGGCCCTCCAGACGTTCGGCGACTGGCCGCCCGACCTCGTCATCACCGATCTCTCGATGCCGAACATGGACGGGCTCGGACTCTGCCGCAACCTGCGCGCGATTTCGCAGCTCCCCATCATCGTGCTCTCCGTGAGGGGGGAGGAGCGGATGAAAGTGCAGGCGCTCGATGCCGGGGCGGACGACTACGTCTCGAAGCCCTTCGGGATGGATGAGCTGCTGGCGCGCATCCGCGCGGCGCTCAGGCGCGCGGCGAGTCGCGGGCCGGGCGACGCGGTCTCGACCGTGCTCGAAATCGGCAACTTCCGCCTCGACCTCGAGAACCGCAGCGTCGCCCTCAGTGGCCGCGAAGCGCATCTGACGCCCAAAGAGTACGACCTGTTGGTCTATCTCGTCAGTCATCCTGGCAAAGTGCTCACGCACCGGACGCTGCTCGCGGCCATCTGGGGCGGCGAGTCGGTGGAGCAGACCGAATACCTGCGCGTCTTCGTCGGGCAGCTACGCAAGAAGGTCGAGCCTGAGCCCGCCGCTCCGCGCTACATCCTCACCGAGCCGTGGATCGGTTACCGCTTCGACCCCGGCGCTTAAAAAATTCTCGCCTCGACACTCCTACGTGGACGCACGGGGACAGGTCCCAAGCGTCTGTTTTTCTTATGCTACACTCGCGCCGTGAGCAAGGTTTCACACCGCCCGCTCGTCGTCGTCAATCCTTGCGCCGCACGCGCACGGCGCGCGTGGGAGCGTGTCAGGAGCGTGCTGGAGCAGCACGGCATCGGCTTCGACGTAAACGAAACGACGGCGGCGGGAGAGGGCGAGACGCGCGTGCGGGATGCTCTCCGAGAAGGCTACCTGACTGTCGCTTCGGTCGGCGGCGACGGGACTCTGAGCGAAGTCGTGAGGGGTTTTTTCGAGTGCGCGGCGGCGGGGGGCGACGCGCACTCGCCGCCGCCGCTCAACCCGGCAGCCGCGCTCGCGATTCTGCCCGCAGGCACCGGCGACGATTTCGCGCGCGGGTTGACGGGCCGCCGCGCGCCTCTGGAAGAGTGGGCGGAAAGACTCGTCGCGCACTGCCGCGCGGACGACGCCGAGGAAACCACGCGCCCCCTCGACGCGCTCTACGTGACGGCGAGCGGCGGCGCGGGCAGCTTCGTCTGTCTCAACGCGGCGACGCTCGGCATCAGCGCGAACGTGGTGACGCGCGTGGGCCTCCAGACCGGCGCGGTGCGGCGTCTGCCGGGCGAAGCGCGTTTCGCATGGGCGGCGGTGGGGGCGATTGCCGCGTGGCGCAACCGTCGTGTGCGCATCACGGTGGACGACCAGACGATTGACTGCGCGACCAACCTGCTCGCCGTCGTCAACGGTCAGTTCGTCGGCGGCGGGATGTGGTTCGTCCCTTCCGCGCGCCCCGACGACGGCTTCCTCGATGTCATCGTGGCCTGCGACATCACGCGCACACAGGCGGTGCGCGAGCTGGCGCGCATCCACCGCGGCGGACACCTCGCCAACCCGAAAGTCGTTCTCAAAAGAGGAGTGCGCGCGCGCGTCGAAACGCTCGACCCGGCGGAGCCGCTGGTGTTAGAAGCCGACGGCGACGTGCGCGGCCAGACCCCCGCCGAATTTCGCCTGATGCCCGGCGCGCTGCGCCTCGTCTGGTAGCGAACCCCGGCCCGCTCCGAAATGAAAAGCCCGTTCGACTCGACGCCGACTCGACGCCCACTCGACGCGCGCACGCGTGTTGTCCGCGGCCCACGCCGCGGAGTCAGGGTTTCGATTGACAAGGTAAAGTTGAGGGGTATATATAGCGCGCTGGAGTGAAAGGAACATTCGCCCCGGCGCGCTTCAAAAAGACGCGGCTACTTCGCCCTCACGGGAGCGCGTGCTTCCGGTTTCCGTTCACGAGCCGAGCTTCCCGGTTCCTCTCCCCGCGGGTAAAAATCATGAGCAAAGTGCGCGCCTACGGAATCGCCATCCTTCTGACTCACGGCCTGATTCTGCTCCTCCATGACATCGCGCACAGAGACCTGCAAATCTTCCTGCCCCCGCTGAAGTACGTCTACGCCTACGCCGTCATCGTCTTTGCCCCGCTGCTCGCGACCATCCTGCTCTGGACGCGGTGGCAGAGGGCCGGCGCGTGGGTCTTTCTCCTCTCGATGATGGGGTCGCTGCTCTTTGGCGCTTACCACCACTTCGTTTTGATCAGCGATGACCACGTCTGCTACGCCCCCGAAGGTATGTGGCTCTGGGGCTTCAAAGCGACCGCCGTGCTGCTGGCGGTCGTGGAGGGCGCGGGCTGCTGGTTTGGCGTCTGGGCGCTGGGCAGAGCCCGCGAGGCGGAAGCGTTTCGCTAGATCGTGAGCGGTCGGATGAAGTCGAAAGAGAAAAGTCTGGAGCGTTACAAGAGCTGCCCGCCCGCACACTTTTCGAGGTGGCGGTTCCAAGTCCATTTCTTCGCGCTGAGGTTCATCTTCCGGCCGGGCGGCAAGACGATAAGCGGCGGGGTGCTCAACGGCAAGGCGATCGGCAAGCCGCCGCCCGCCTACCCGCCGGTCGCGAAGGCCGTCCGCGCTTCGGGTGTGGTGATGGTGTCGGTCGTCGTTGACGAAGGCGGGAGGGTGATTCAGGGGCAGGCGGTGAGCGGCCACCCGCTGCTGCGCGCGGTGTGCGTGTCGGCGGCGCGGCAGGCGCGCCTCTCGCCGACGCTGCTCGCGGGTAAGCCCGTCAAGGTGCGCGGCATGCTCACCTACGAGTTCAAGGCGGAATAGGAGCGCGCGTGTCATACCTCGTGGACGGCAACAACGTGATGGGGCAGCGCGTGGGATGGCACCGCGACAAGACGGGGGCGCGGCGCAGGCTGCTGACGGAGCTGGCGCGGCTCGCGCGCGCGGCGGGCGTGAGCATCGAGGTGGTCTTCGACGGCGCGCCGGAAGAGCACTTCCCCGACGGCTCGAAGTTTATGGGGGTCGGCGTCTTCTACGCGGAGCGCGGGTCGAACGCCGACGAGCGCATCAAGAGTTTGGTCGAAGCCTCGCGCGAGCGCCGCACGGTGAAGGTCGTGACCTCCGACCGCGAGCTGGCCGCCTACGTCCGGCAGTGCGGCGCGCAGGTCGTCCGCTCCGGCGAGTTCCGGCGGCGGCTCGACGACGCGCAGGACGTCGCCGCCGCGGGCGTCGAGCCCGAAGCGCGCGGCGGCGTCGCCGCCTCTGAACTGGGCGAGTGGATGAGCTACTTCGGCGTCGCCCCGGAAGATGACGAAGAGCCGCCCGCAGAGGTCAAGCGTCCGCCGCTCAAGCCGCGGAAGAAAAAGAAGCGTTGAGGAATGAAGACGGATGATGAATGAAGGCGGATCGGCCCATCTGCTCGGCGAAGAAATGAGTCAATAGAGCCGATAGGCGAGTCTCTTTAATCCGTCGTTTGGTCTGTCTTAACGGGCTCGTTCTCGACGAGTTCGAGGTCGAAAATAAGTCTCTCGCCGGCGAGCGGGTGGTTGCCGTCAATGGTGATGTGTGAGTCGGTGATTTCGGTGACGACGACTTCGATTTGATTCCCGTCGGGGAGCGGCATGAGCAGGTTCATGCCGACCTGCGGCTCGACGGGGAAGCGCGCGACGTCGCGCTCTATCGAGGCGATGAGCCCATCGCGGCGCGGCCCGTAGGCGTTCTCCGGTTCGATCTCGATGGTCTTCGACTCACCGACCACCATGCCGCGCACGCCGTCCTCGAAGCCGGGGATGACTTCGCCCTTGCCGATGGTGAATTCCAGCGGCTCGCCGCCGTCTCTGGAGCTATCGAAGACCTTCCCGTCCGCGAGCCGTCCAGTGTAGTGGACGCGCACGAGGTCGCCGTTTTTTACAGGCTCTGCCATAATTTCTCCGTTCGTTTTGATGTCGCGGAAGCATCGCACATCCAACATGCTAAATCCAGCCGCGAGCCCGCGGGGAAGTCCGAGACCGGCGCGGCGCACGCGGCGCATCTAAGTTGACCGGCGCGGAAGCCAACACGCGCTCAGTCTGACAGGGAACTTCCGATGAAAAGATGCACAGCTCTGGTCCTCGCCGCCCTCCTGCTGACTTCGCTTCCGCCCGCGCCGCTCCGCGCGCAGGGGCCGCCGCAGCAACAGACGCCCGCGCCGCCCACTGCCGCCGCGACGCCGCCGCAGCGACCGACGCCCGCGCCGCAGGATGATGCGGAAGATGAAGTGGTACGCATCACCTCGAACCTCGTGCAGTTCGACGCCGTGGTGGTTGACCGGCAGGGGCGGCAGGTGACCGACCTGCGCGCCGAAGATTTCGAGGTCACGCTCGAAGGCCGGAAGCAGCAGCTCACGAACTTCTCTTACATCTCGAACGTCCCCGGCCGGCGCGCTCCAGCAGTTCACCTCTGACCGCCGACAGCTCTACGCCGCCATCGAGCGCGTGCGCTGGTATCCGGGCGGGCGCGCGGGCGTCAGCTCCTTCACGCCGCTCGAAGCCAAGCCGCTGCCCGACATGCCGAACATGAGCGGAGATGAGGAGGGCGACAGGGAACAGCCGTCGGCGGGCGTGGACGAGTTCCGCGAGGAGGTCTTCGCCGTCGGCACGCTCGGCGCGCTCAACTTCATCATCAAGGGGTTGAAGGAGCTGCCGGGCCGCAAATCGGTCGTGCTCTTCTCGGAAGGCTTCACGCTCTTCAACAAGGATGATATGTCTCTGAGCACGCGCCTGCTGGAGGGCATGCGCCGCCTCACCGACCTCGCCAACCGCGCGTCGGTCGTCATCTACACTGTTGACCCGCGGGGCTTGCAGACGCTCGGGCTGACGGCGGCGGACAGCACCGCGGGGAGGACGGCGCAGGAGATCGAGACGGAACTGGGCGAGCGCGCGTCGAAGCTCAGAGAAACGCAGGACGCGATGCGCTATCTTTCGCAGGCGACGGGCGGCTTCTCCGTGCGCAACACGAACGACCTCGGCGGCGGCGTCCGGCGCGTGCTCGACGACCAGAAGGGCTTCTACCTTATCGGCTTCCGTCCCGGCGAAGAGATTTTCGACCCGGTCAAGGGCCAACGGCGCTTCAATCACTTCGAGGTCAAGGTGAAGCGCGCGGGGCTGCGCGTGCGCACGCGCGGCGGCTTCTACGGGTTCACGGAGGAAGAGGCGGCGGCGCGGCCCGCGCGGCGCACGCGCGTCGAGCAGTTAGTCGGCGCGCTCACCTCGCCCTTCGCCTCGGGCGACGTGCGCCTGCGTCTCACCTCGCTCTTCAGCGGCGATGCCGGGCAGGGCTCTTTCCTCACCTCGCTGATGCACATTGATATGAGCAAGGTGAAGTTTACGGAGGACGCCGACGGCTGGCACAAGGCGGCGATAGACGTCATCGCGCTGACCTACGGCGAGAACGGCCAGATCGTCGACGAGCTCAACCGCACGGAGACGGTGCGCGCGCGCGGCACGGCCCTGCGGCACCTCCTCGAAGACGGGTTGGTCTACACCATGAGGGTCCCGGTCAAAAAGCCGGGCGCGTATCAGTTGCGCGTCGCCGTGCGCGACGTGGCGACCGAAAAGCTCGGCTCGGCCAGCCAGTTCGTCGAAGTCCCCGACCTCAAGAAAAAACGGCTCGCGCTCTCGGGCATCGTCTTGGAGGGCGCGCCGACGGCCTCCCCCGCCGCGCCGACGGCTCCCGCCCCTTCGCCCGCGCCGCCCACGACGCAGGGCGGTGCGGGCGAAGGGCAGGCAAACGACCCCGACCCATCGAGCAACGCGGCGGTGCGGCGCTTCCGGCAGGGGATGCGTGTTGACTACTTCCTCAACATCTACAACCCCAGACTCGACCCCGCGAGCGCGCGCCCGCAACTGCGCACGCAGATGCGGCTCTTCCGCGACGGCCAACTCGTCTTCAACGGGCGCGTCAATCCCTTCGACCCCGGACAGCAGACCGGCGCGAAATATATGGCGGGCAGCCGCCTCCAACTCGGCTCAGACCTCCCGCCCGGCGAGTACGTCCTCCAGATCATCGTCACCGACCCGCTCGTCAAAGGGAAATACGGCATGGCGGCGCAGTGGATAGACTTCGAGATCGTCAAATAATAAAAGCCGTCAATCGTCAATCGTGAATCGTAAATAGTCAGAACAGTCTTTCTCGATTTACGATTCACGATTGACGATTGACGGTCTTTAACGATTGACGATTGACAGTTCACGGCTTTCTTACGATTGACGATTCACGGCTCTCATGTCCCTCTTATTCGCCGTCACACTTTTCGTCAGCGCGTTTTTGTTGTTCTGGATGCAGCCCCTCGCGGGGAAGATTCTGCTGCCGCTTTGGGGGGGGACGCCCGCGGTCTGGAACACTTGCATGCTCTTTTTTCAGGGCATGCTGCTCGCGGGCTACGCCTACGTCCTCGTCATCACCCGGCGGCTCGGGACGCGCGGGCAGGTTCTGCTCCACGGCGCGCTGCTTCTGGCCGCCGCGCTCTTCACGGCGTTCGGCGGCACGGTGTTGATGGTGGGTGACATGCCACCGGCGGGCAACCCGTCGGGCTGGCTCCTCAAGGTGCTTTTGCTGGCAGTGGGCCCGCCCTTCTTCGTCGTCTCGGCCACCGCGCCGCTCCTCCAAAAGTGGTTCTCGCGGACGCGCGACGCTTCAGCCGGAGACCCATACTTTCTCTACGCGGCGAGTAACGCCGGGAGCCTCTGCGCGCTCCTCGCCTTCCCGCTCCTGCTCGAACCGAACTGGACGCTCGACGGCCAGCGCGCGTCGTGGGCCTTTGGCTACGGCCTGCTCGCCGTCCAGATTCTGGCGTGCGGGGCGGCGGCGTGGCGCTCGCGCACGACTCTCGTGGATGCGTCAGTCGAAGCCGTGCACGGCGGGGGAGGGGGCGACGACGACGCGTCGAGAGTCGAGACGGACGCGGGCGTCGGGACGGTTGCGCCCGACGGCGACGCGCCGGACGCGTCTGACAACGACGGGCGCGGCTTGAGCTTCGCGCGTCGGGCGCGCTGGGCGCTGCTCGCCTTTGTGCCTTCGAGCCTCGTGCTCGGCGTGACGACCTACATCACGACCGACGTGGCTTCGGTGCCGCTGCTCTGGATCATCCCGCTCACGCTCTACCTCCTGAGCTTCGTGCTGGTCTTCGCGCGCCGGACGCTTCTGCCGTGGCGTCTCGCGGCGCGGCTGCTGCCGGGCGCGGGCGTCATCCTCGCGCTCATCTATCTTTCGGGCGCGACCGAGCCCGCGTGGTTCCTGATCCTCTTCCACCTCCTCTTTCTCTTCATCGCCGCGATGGTCTGCCACGGCCAGCTCGCCTCGGCGCGGCCTCCGGCGCGACACCTCGCGGAGTTCTACCTGTGGGTCGCCATCGGCGGCGCGCTCGGCGGGTTCTTCAACGCCATCCTTGCGCCGCTCCTCTTCGACTCCGTCGCCGAATACCCGCTCGTCATCCTCCTCGCCTGTTACCTGCGTCCGGCCATCGGCACGAGGATGTCTCAGGTGTTGAAGCTGAGCGCGACTGTAAAGGGCGAGGCGGAAGAGGACGAGGCTCAAAAGGATGAGTCGCGCGCTCGACTATTAGACCTTGCGCTCCCCATCGGCGCGTTCGTGCTCACCGCCGCGCTCGCGCTGCTCGCCGCGCAGTTCGATTTGAAGTCGGTGGAGAAACTCGCGCTCACGCTTGGCCTCCCGCTGATACTGCTCAATCACTTCTTCGCGCGCCGCCCCTTGCGCTTCGCCCTCGGACTCGGCGCGGTGACGCTCGCGAGCATTCTTTTCGCGGAGTCCACGGGGCGGACGATTTACGCGGAGCGCAACTTCTTCGGCACGCTGCGCGTGACGCGCGACGAGTCGCAGCAGATGCAATGGTTCTCGCACGGCAGCACCTTGCACGGGCGGCAGTTCACAGACCCCGCGCGCGCCTGCGAGCCGCTCTCCTATTATCATCGCAAGGGGCCCCTCGGCTCCGTCTTCGCGGCGCTGGGGACGCGCGCCACGACCGCATCGTCGAACATCGCGGTCGTCGGTTTAGGGACGGGCGCGAGCGCGGCTTACGCGACGCCCGGACAGCGCTGGACGTTCTACGAGATAGACCCCTCGGTCGTGCGCCTCGCGCGTGACCCCACGCTCTTCACGTACCTTTCCGCCTGCGCCGCCGCGCCGGTCGAAACCATCGTCGGCGACGCGCGCCTGCGCCTGCGCGACGCGCCCGAAAAATATTACTCGCTCATCGCGCTCGACGCCTTCAGCTCCGACGCCGTCCCGGCGCATCTCCTGACGCGCGAAGCCTTAGACCTTTACCTCTCGAAGCTGGCCGAAGGCGGCCTCGTCGTCTTCCACGTCTCGAACCGCAGCCTCGACCTCGAAAGGGTCGTCGGGGGACTGGCGCGCCGCGCGGGCCTTGCGGCGCGCATCTTCGCTGATAAAGAATACGAGCCGGCCATCGGCAAGGAGCCTTCCGAGTGGGTCGTCGTGGCGCGCCGCGAGGAAGACCTCGGCACGCTCGCAGCGGACGCGCGCTGGCTCCCGCTCGACGAGAGTCACGGCAAATTCGTCGTCTGGAGCGACGACTTCTCCGACATCGTGAGCGTCTTCAGGTGGCTCTGAAAAGCCGTCAATCGTCAATCGTCAATCGTGACCGGAAAGAACAGTCGTTCTCCCTTCATCGTTTACAATTGACGATTTACGGTTCAAGGCTTTTAACGATTTACGATTCACGATTTAGGATTCACGGCCTTTATGCGCTCCATCATCGTCGGCACAGCCGGGCACATCGATCACGGGAAGACGGCGCTGGTGCGCGCCCTGACGGGCGTGGATGCCGACCGCCTGCCGGAAGAGAAGCGGCGCGGCATCACGATTGACCTCGGGTTCGCGGAGCTTGACCTCGGTGAGGTGCGCGTCGGGTTTGTGGACGTGCCCGGACACGAGCGCTTCGTCAAGAACATGCTCGCGGGCGCGCACGGCATTGACCTCGTCGCCCTCGTCATCGCCGCCGACGAGGGCGTGATGCCGCAGACGCGCGAGCACTTCGACATCTGCTCGCTCCTTGAGGTCAAGTCCGGCCTCGTCGTCATCACCAAGACCGACACGGTGGACGAAGAGCTTTTAGAGCTGGTGCGCGCCGAGGCCGAAGAGCTGGTCGCCGGTTCGTTTCTTGAAGGCGCGCCCGTCGCCGCCGTGAGCGCGCGCACGGGCGCGGGGCTCGAAGAGCTGAAGAATGTTCTGCGCGGTGTCGCGCTCTCAGTCCCTGAGCGCTCCTCCGAAACCGTCGCGCGCCTGCCGGTTGACCGGGCCTTCACGATGCGCGGCTTCGGCGCGGTCGTGACGGGCACGCTCGTCGCGGGCGAGCTCACCGAGGGGCAGGAGCTGGAGCTTTTGCCCTCGGGCGCGCGCGTGCGCGTGCGTGGGCTTCAGGTCCACGGCGCGGGGGTGCGCACGGCGCGGGCGGGGCAGCGGACGGCGGTCAACCTCGGCGGCGTCGAGGCCGCGGCGGTCGAGCGCGGGATGATGCTCGCGCCGACGGGTCGCTTGACGCCGACGCAAATACTGGACGCGCGCGTCGAAGTCTTGAAGTCGGCGTCGCGCCCTTTGCGGACGCGGCAGCGTGTGAGAGTTCACCTCGGGACGGCGGAAGTGCTGGCGCGCGTCGCGGTGCTGGAAGCCGTGGGCGAGGTCGCGGCGGGCGCGTCGGGCTTCGCGCAGTTGCGGCTCGAATCTCCGGTGGCGGCGCTCCCCGGCGAGCGCTTCATCATCCGCTCCTACTCGCCGCAGCGCACCATCGCGGGCGGCGAGATTCTGGACGCGCACGCGTCGCGCCACCGCCGCCGCGAGCACGAGCGCGCGCGCGCGCGCCTCGACGCGCTGGCGGGGGCCGACGGCGCGGGCCGTCTCTCCTACTTCGTCGAGTCGGCGGGCGAGGCGGGCGCGCGCCGGGCGGAACTTGAGGCGCGCACGGGCTGGCGCGACGAAGTGCTGGGCGCGGCGCTGGCGGAAGCGGTCGGGCGCGGCTCGGTGGTCGAAGCCGAGGGCGTGGCGGTGAGCCGCGAGGTCGTCGAGTGCGCGTGCGCGAAGACCTGCTCTTCCACCGCGAGGCGCTCGAACGCCTCGTCGCCTCGCTCGGCGTGTACGCCGCCGGACACGAGCCCGAGCGGCTGATAGATGTCGCGGCCTTCAAGGAGCTCTCCGGCGTCTCGCGCAAGTATGCCATCCCGCTGCTCGAACACTTCGACCGCGCGCGCGTCACGCGCCGCGCCGGAGACAAAAGAATAATTTTGTAAGCTATTAGCTTTTAGCTGTCAGCCTTCCGCCTGCCCGGGCAGTCGCGTTCACAAAAAACCTCGACTATCGGGTACGGGATAAAAGCTGAAAGCTGACAGCTAAAAGCTAACGGCTCTCAAAACTCTCTTGCTTCTCGCGTGGGAGGGCTGTAACATGGGGCCGCAAAAAAGCAGTCCCAATGGCCGTAGCTTAACACCCGGCAAATTCTACAGAAGACATGACCGGCTCGATCTCAGAAGCCGACTTTTTCCGAGCTATCGAACGCTGGAGGTTCAACATGAAAAGCTTGTTAGATGTTGTGTTGGGGATTGTGGCGGTGGCTGCGCTAGGTTTCGCGGGCTGGCAGTTCTACCTGTTCGCGGCGACGAACGACCCGCAGGGGAACACGCCACACCTGTGGAAGGCGATTGCGGGCGGCGTCGTGCTGTGCGTCTGCGCGCTCGCCATCTTCCTCCGACACTCGGGCGCGGAAGAAGAGATACACATCACGCAGTAAGAGCAGACAGTGCTTCACGTCTCGCGCCCCGAAGGGGCTTTTCGTGAAGACTCGGTCTCGACCCCGGCGCGCTTGGGCGCGGGGCCGCTGAAGACCTGTTCCGCGCCGCCCGGCGACCTCATTCAGACGCCGTTTCGCGTTCTCCGGCGGGGAGCCTCGCCCGAGGGTGCGGGCGGCTTTTTTGACGCTCGGAATTGACAGGAGAGATTGCTCGATGCTCAACGCTTCGCTGTTGGCCTTCCAGGCGCAGGGAGATCAGGCGTTTCGCGCGCCTTCGTATTTTCAGTGGGTCTTCCTGCTGCTGCTCGCTTGCGGGGGCTTGGGCTGGCTGGTGGCCGCGGTGCTCGGCTTCACCCGCGCGCGCGTCTTCGGCTCATCGGCGCGCTGGTTCGCGCTCGCCGCCGTGTGCCTCATCCTCTTTCACCTGCACATCTTTGTGATGGGATTCGCGCTCGCACAAGGGAGCGACCTCGTGCTCAGCTTAGGCGCTTTCCTGAATGTCTTCGTCGTGCTCGGCGCGGTCTGCACCATCATCGGCTTCACGCGCCTCACCGACCCGCGACCATAAGAAGTAATGAATGCGGAATATGAATGATGAATGAAAAGTAAGCCGCCTTCTTTCATTCATCATTCATCATTCCGCATTCATTACTTCTTATTTCAGCTCTCGCGCCGCGTCCGCCGCATAGTAAGTGATGATGATGTCGGCCCCGGCGCGACGGATGCTCGTCAGCGTCTCCATCATCACGCGCTTCTCGTCGATCCAGCCGCGCTCGGCGGCGGCCTTAATCATCGCGTACTCGCCCGAGACGTGGTAGGCGGCGAGCGGCAAATCGAAGCGGTCGCGCACCATCCGCAGGATGTCGAGGAAGGGCGTGGCCGGCTTGACCATCAGGATGTCCGCGCCCTCCGAGTAGTCCAGTTCCGCCTCGCGCAAAGCCTCGCGCGCGTTCGCCCCGTCCATCTGATAAGCGCGCCGGTCGCCGAAGGCCGGGGCGCTGTCCGCCGCCTCGCGGAACGGCCCGTAGAAGGCCGAGGCGTACTTCACCGCGTACGACATGATCGCCACGTGCGAGAAGCCCGCGCCGTCGAGCGCCTCGCGGATCGCGCCCACCTGCCCGTCCATCATCGCCGAAGGCGCGACGATGTCCGCGCCCGCGCGCGCCTGACTCACCGCCGTCTGTGCGATCAACTCCAGAGACTCGTCGTTTAAGACTTCACCGTTGCGCACCACCCCGCAGTGTCCGTGCGAGGTGTACTCGCACAGGCAGGTGTCCGCGACGACGACCATTTCGGGCGCGGCCCCGCGCACGGCGCGGATGGCCTCCTGCACGATGCCGCGCCGGTCGTAAGCCCCTGAAGCGGTCTCGTCCTTCGACTCCGGCAGACCGAAGAGGAGCACCGCCGGCACCCCGAGGTCGAAGGCCGCCGACGCCTCGCGCGCGACCTCGTCAACCGAGAGGTTAAAGACTCCCGGCATGGACGGCACCTCTCGCCGCACGCCCGCGCCCCGACACGCGAACAGCGGGAGCACAAGGTTCTCTCTCGACAGTCGCGCCTCGCGCACCATCGCGCGCAGACCCTCTCGCCGCCTCAGCCTCCGCGGACGATGGACAAGATCGGTCATCGGCAAAAAATCCCTCCCATGACAATAATTTTAACCCCGACACGATGATACGTGCTCCCTCATCTGCCGCGCAAACGCATCCGCCATCCCCTCCCATTTACGTCCCCATCGCAATAAAAAAGGAACCCCCACGACCTCCGAATCATCCCGAACCCCCAACTTGACCTTTCCCCATCAACCCTTATAATTACTCTCCCTTCAAATGGCGGGGTAGCTCAGCCGGTTAGAGCGTGGGATTCATAACCCCAAGGTCGGGAGTTCGAGTCTCCCCCCCGCTACCAACTTTTCCCTTAAGCTACAACTGTTTACGAGGCGGCGGCGGAAGGCGACTCCGCCGCCGCTTCCTGGTTTGCCGAGATTTTGCCGAGGCCGGAAGAACCCCGCCCCGCGTAGGAGGCGACCAACTCCATCGCCCGCTCCATCTCCTCGGGTGAGGCGTGCGTGTAGTCCCCGGTCATGCTCTTCGGCGTGTGGCCGAGGATGTCGCGACGGACGTGCTCGGGCACGCCCACCTCGGCAGCCCTCGATGACCACGTGTGCCGGAGGTCGTGGAAGGTGAGGTTGTCAAGTCCGGCCTCAAGGCATGCGCTCACGAACCCCTTCTTGATGTCGTTGATGCGCTCGCCCGTGCGGATGCTCCTGAAGACGTACTCGCCTGTGGTCACGTCTTCGCAGAGCGCCTGCAGGATCTTGCGCACCCTCTGACTCATCGGGATTACGCGCGGCCTACCGTTCTTGCTCTTCTCAATCAAGAGCCAGCCGGGCCGCACCTCCCATACCTCACCCTTAATGACGCGGGTGAGGGCCACGGGGCTGAAGTTCAGGTCTTCGCGCTTGAGCCTGAACAACTCGCCCTTGCGCATCCCCGTGCAGAGAGCCACCTCCGAGACCGGCCGTAGGTGCTCACGCCTGCCAACGAGACCCACGCCGAAGAGAGCCTTCTCCTCCTCGGGCGAGAGACGGCGGTTGCGCTTGCGCCGGGCCGGAATCTTGCCGCGCACCGACTTCGGCAACTCGTCGCAAGGGTTGGCGGACGCCACCTTCTCCTTCATCGCCATCCGGAAGATGGAAGAGAGTAGCGTCACCTCCTTGTTCACCGTGGTGGGGCTGCGCTTGCAGTTCACCGACGTTCCATCCTCCAGCGCCCGCTTCCTGACCGTCTCGCTGTCCAGGCGCTGGTTGATGAACCTAACGACCGTCATCATCGTGATCTCGTCGAAGCCCTTATCCTTGAAATGCTCTTTCAGCATCTCGCAGCGGAACTCGTCGTGATCCGAAGACGAGTGGTTCTCCCGGGCGAAAGGTAGGAAGACCTTATCCACGAAGACCGAGAAGCACTTCAACTCCTCGCGCTCCGCGGCGTCGCGGTAACTGCCGTCGAGGACTTTGCGGCGTTCCTTGAAGGCGAACTCGCGGGCCTCCGCCTTGTCCTTGGCTATGTGGCTGCCGTCCTTACCGTTAAAACTGCCTGAGTAACGCTTTCCGTTGACAAAGAACTCGTAGTGCCAGAACAGGCCTCTTTTCCTAACGTACATCATCTGCTCCTTTCTCCGGGGTCGCGGTCGAAAGAAGCGACCCGGAGTGTACCGCCCCTAGCACCCGTCGGACAACACCTAGCGAAGGGTATAGGGTGAGACGTCTTCTTCTTTCGGGCCTTGTCAACGAGATTGCGGATGTGGCCGTCGGAGCAGCCGAGGAGCAGGTGCGCCTCTTTAATGGAGATGAACTCCTTCACCATTATCCGCTGCAACGACTCACGTATATTTAGCGCTTCGACATCCTTAACAAGTAGTTCCGCTGGCTGTCGTGCTATTCCGAGCATCTCCTCGGTGACCTCACGCGAAATCCTGCGGATGCGCTCGTCGATGACGGTCACAAAGTCGTCCTTACTTTCCATGCTCATCGTCTTGCTCCTGAGTAAACCATTCAGCCGGCGGCTTCCGGCTCGCTGGTCAGTTAATCTTTCTGGCAACCCAATCTAGAAGTCATCCCTAAACCCTTTTAAGAGTGACTAAGGCACAAGCCAGATGCACCATTGCTTCAAAGTTCTTCACATGGCGCTCGTAGCGGGCGACCAACCGACGGAAGTTTTGCAGCCACGAGTTAGTCCGCTCGATGATCCATCTGCGCTTATACCTTCTCAGTTTCCGTCCATCCTGATGCGTCGCCACTCGGTTATTCTTCCGCTTCGGGATGATCGGCTCGATTTCGCGCTTAACAAGGAGCGCCCGCGCCGGGTTGCTGTCGTAGCCGCGGTCTGCAATCAGGCGCTCAGGCTTGTGCGGGCGGCGTCTGGTCCCGCGTCGCCGTTTGACCTTCACCGCGTCGAGCGTGCGTTCGAGGAGTTTCACTTCCGAGGGGGAAGCCGCCTCCACGCATATTCCGAGCGGAGTACCCTTGCCATCTGCCAGTACCATAAGCTTTGTCCCCTTACCGCGTTTGGTCTTGCCCACACAGTCGCCCCTTTTTTCGCCGTCACGAACATGCCGTCAACAAAGCACTCGTTCCAGCGTATCTTGCGGGCGTCGTTGAGTTGGTCAAGCAAAGCACGCCATAGGTCCAAGAGGACTCCGCTCTCTGCCCATTGCGAGAGGCGGCGATGGACGGCTGACTTCGAGCCGTATCGCTCAGGCAACTCGCTCCACGGAGCACCGGTCCAGAGAATCCAGAGGATGCCTTCAAAACATTGGCGGTCACTCAATGGTGGACGACCGCCGCGCTTCTCTGGTTTGCGTTTGGGAAGTTGGGCTTCGATCAACTTCCACTGTTTATCTGTCACCGCTCGCCAAGCCATAGAGCACCTCCATGACTTGGTAAGCTATCGAATCAAAACTACTTGTCAACCGGTTTAGGGATGGCTTCTAAAAATTAAGACCGGCAGAAGACACACGAATCCCTTAAGGCTTCGCCCCTCGTTTGTGAACTACACATCTATGACGGGGGGCAAGGACTAAGTGACCTTCGCCCCGCCCTTCTGCATAGCCCTAGTGCATGTCTCGTGCCACAAGCCTTACCTCGACAGGCCCTGTCGCCGTCAGTCCCATACCGGCTGCAAATCGCGGATAGTTTCCTCGGCTTCACATATATTTTCGGGCGCCGTATCGTCAGGGGACTGCTAAATATCTAAGACGCAAGACCCCTCGGGCGGGGTCACATGCGGAAACAGACATCTCTGGCTGGCCTCTCCGTGGTTCCGCAACTGTGAACTGTGCCACTAGGCAAACACCTTCGAAGACACCCCCGTGTTCGAACGAGCACACCCCACTCTCGCTAGGCCCGGTGTACTGGCTATAAGGGATTAGGCTGAATTGTTAGCGAAAACCCGTTGGAATCTGTGGTATTGGCGGGCCGCGGGAAGAAGCTATAGGCGTTGTCTTACTTGGTCAAAAGACCGGGTGTGTTCGTTTGAGCACACCCAGAGGGCAAATCATTTTCTAACATGGGCGACACCGCGCCTTGTGGCGGCGCGGCGGGAACAGAACTGTGGGAGAGCCGAATGGCGCTAAGAGCTCACGAACTACAGGGGTTCCCGCTCACAGTCAGTGTAGATGAAGGTTATCACCCACCTGCTCCAGTAGCGAGTACCCTGACCCAGTGTGCGGCGGCATTTCTAAACGCTCGTGTTCGTGCGAGTCCGGCGGCTTTATCTGGTGTTCAGATGGATTCTTTTCGCGCTCACGCCTGGACTTGAAATAATCGCCCAATGCGTCCTTCTGCTCTGCGAGGTAAGCGTCGGCGGCCCTCTTCTCGCCGAAGTTGTCCGCCAGCCACTCGAGCGCGCCCGCGCGCGTGGTCTCGACGCCGTTATTGACGTTCGTCATGTAAAGGACCATCTCTATAGCGTTTTTCGCGACCAGTTGGCCTTCGTGATTATGGGCACAGTTGTCTTTGATGGTCAGCGCGGTGATTCCTTCTTCGCTCAAGTAAGCGGTTGAACTATCCGGGCGTTCCTGCCCAACACACCCGAACTTGTGCATGACTTCGACCAGAGGAATGTCCCGCACGCGCTCAACCTCGACTTGCCGTTCCAGTCCGGCGGCTCGCTGCTGCAGCCCGTCGTGCTCCTTCACCAGGTTCTGATGCTCCCGTAGCAGCAGGAGGTTTCGCCCCTTTTCTACATCAAGTTTAAGCACGGCCTGGTCACGCTCGCGTTCGGCCACCGATAACTTTTCGGCCGCGCGTTTTTCCGCCGCCAGCCGCCTCTTCTTCTCAGTCTCGGCCATCAAAGCCTGATCCCTGAGGATGGTTATCTGTGGGGTCAACTGCTCGACAAAGACGTTTTTAACAGTTTCTTTGTATTCACTCATCTGAGCCTTGGTGACGAACATTCGCGGCGGATCTGGGATGTCGCGGACGCGGAGCTGCACCTTTACTTCCTGAGTGATCGAGCCGTAGAAACGGCGGACGTCCTCATGACGAGCGCGGCTCTTCTCGACGCCGCGCTCCAATCCGAGGGGCTTCATCTTCTCTGCGTACCGGTCCTGAAACTGCCGGTTTAACTCCCGCGTCCCGTAGTAGGCTTTGCAATTCAATTTCCCATCTTTGAGGGGCACACGGTAAGCCGCGATGTGCGGCGTGGTCTCGTCCATGTGCAGGACGGCGCCGAGGAGGTCTGCGCCGCATTCCTCGTGGAGGAACTGCATGTTAAGCCCTATCCACTGTTCGAGCTTTCCCTCGTCGATTTCGCCGCGCGCGTCTAGAAAGTGTTCCCGCGTGGCCGTCAACATGTACTCCACACACTCGACGTTGTCCGAGCGAGTTCTGGCTGAGGTCTTCTGAATCTTTTCGTCGTCCTTCTCACGCAGTGGGCGTTCGTCGCCATACAGGATTCTGTTCTCGCCGGTCCTCTCCTGGTCCGCGTTGGGCGTCTCGCGCGTTCGAAGGTTGTGGTGGGCAGATAAGCTGACGGCCGAGCCCTTCAGCTTCGCGTGGCGGGCGATGGCGAAATTAGGCATGTGTTCCTCTCTTTGATGGCCGAGATGATCAGCAAAGGTGTAGTAAGTACACTTACGGCCTAAAGACAAATCTTTTCACTCATATCTACAGGCAAGGTGTACTTGCCGTGCACACGGCCTACAACATCCCGAGCTTTCGCTTGTGACGGCCAAGTTCGATAAGAGCCGTTTTGAGCCGCGAAATATTTTCCGGAACGGACGCGCAGCCAGCCTTAGGTTGAGCAATAGTCATGCCATGATCGGTCCAAAAACAGCCGGTAGTAACCGGGAGTCAATCGATCCAAAAGAGAACCGGAAGACCTGTGGAACGTGGAGTCGGCGCAAACCATAAAGGGTAGGCATAGGATTAACCCGCATCAGGTCCACTGCCGAACTCTTTAACCATCGATCCCATGCTGCCGACTGCGTCTTTATTTTATCTGTGTAACGAGAACGCGCCGGGCCAGACATAAAAAGGTAGAGGGGGTGTCCCGGGACACCCCCTCTACCTTTTTGAAGTGTGCTTGGTCCGGCCGGCTAGAAGCGATCCGACGACAGGGTAGGAAGCGCGCAGTTCGATGCGCCGGGGATGAAAAGTTCGAGACGGCCTGCCCCTTTATGGCACACCGTTTGTTAAGTCAAAGCCGTCGCTGAAGACACCACTTCTTGAGAGACGCAAAGAAAGGATGAAGGGAAGATGAAGACCCCCGAAAGAACGATCGGAGAGCAGAAGGTGTTGATGGTTCCTGTTGAGAACCTTTTCAGAGGCGCAGTTCAGGAGACACTCTTCCCTGGCGCACGGGATTGGAGTGACCTGAGAGAAGAGATCAATAGGAATGGCTATAAGCTGGAGCACGCCATCGTGGCGCGGCCGTGCAGACAGGGAGGCAAAAGGTTCGAAGTAATTGACGGCCTAGGACGTGTGACTATCGCAAGAGAAGCAGGAGTGGAAAAGATTTCAGCCGCCATCTTGGAGATGAACGACGAGGAAGCCTTCAGGTATGTAGCCGAAGCAAACCTGTATCGGAGAGGGGCCGTGGCTAAAGCGAATCTGGTACAGACGATCGTCCTGGCAAAAACCCACGAGAGCCTTGGGGGGACTTATAGGGTCGAGCCGATTCTGCGGGTGTGCGGCGTGAGCGAACCGACTTATACGCGGGCGCATGCGAGCCTCCTCTTCGCAGTCGAAAAGCTGCGGGAGGATTTCAAGGAGTTGAAGGGCAAAAGTTTTGCAGAGGCGGTATCCGAGGCGGTTCGCCGTGATCTCTGGCAGGACTTTACCCATTTTTATACCGGGGAGCAGAAGGTCAAGACCTTCTGGAAGAAACATTATCTTGTGAGCCCCCGCGCTCAAGAGGAGAGCCGCAAGCAAAGTATCTACAAGTCCGGCTCCAGAAAAGCTAAACCAGAGAAGACGTCAGGTAATACCAACGTCCAGGCCGGCCACGGCGCGGCTTCGGCAGATCCAGCCGGTGTGCTCCTCGCTTTCATACGAATGGGGGCCATGGCCTCATTCGCGCGCCATTATTCACAGGGACATGACGTTGCAGTGTGTCTCGAAGGCCGGACCGACAGCGAGTTGCAGCATGTCGCGCGCTACGCTGGAGATTTATGCGCACAGATAAAAAAGTTGCTCGGTGAGAGGAAACGCGCGCGTGCCAAAACGTCCGGGAATTCTCAGGCAGCGTTGATGACACCGTCCCTGTTTGAGCCTTTGGCGGACACTTCCGCGAAACGCTCGGCGACGTCTCGACGCCGATAATCGCGGAATCGCACGAAAACCGGTGGCTCTGTACGTTGGTCGGCGCTCAGGCTAGGGTGGGTGCGTCTAAACGGACACGCCCCTGACTCCGAACGGCGACAGCCCAGGAATGAAAGATAGTTCATCCCGATGAGGAAGAAACGACCGAAGCCATATTTATTTAGAGAGAGGCAAAACTCGTTGCCAGGCTTTAATGCGCCGTCCGGGCAAGGAGAAGGCTTAACGGCCTCATCGGCAAGTGGCGAAGGCCTTCAACTCGCAGGCGCAGTCCGAACAGGTCTTCCAGATGTTACACAGGCGTCGAATCGCACCCCACAGTTACTGCCGGAAACGGTGGGTCAGGATCAAGGGGGCGCGGACGCCCGCGATATAGGTATAGGGAGGGCCAGGCACGTCATCACCTCGCACACGGAATTTGCCCATCTTGTATTTGAGATGCGTTGTGGCCTCGAGGACCATCCAGAAAGGTGGCCTAACAAGTCTCTCGTCTCGTTTCTCGACGCTGTCGCTACGTTCGTGGCGAATGGCGGGAATGACCGGTACAGCCTGCCAGACCGGACTGATTGGGAGACGTTTTCAGAGATCCTGTTGGCGGCAAAAACTTATGGCTCTTGATTGAGTATGCCATGAGACGGAGGTGTCTGCGCGAATGGATTAGGTCCTACGGACGCGGGGAGCCCAGCCTCGCTAATAAAGCAGTAGGGTATGAGACCGATAAGGCCCAGATAGGACTGTGCTGCCAAAGGTACGACAGGCAGAACGGTAAGCCCGTATTAGACGGTTAAAGGGTTAGAGACGGCTATGCATAGTCGGTTTGAGACACGGCGGGTTAAAGGAACCGTTGATAGAGGTGTGAAATGATGAGGACAAACCCAGATGTATACACGGTCAAGGCAGATGTACTTTTGCCCCATTGGCTGCTTGCCTACCCGGGGTTAAGTTACGGTGCCAAAGTCGCCTGCGCACTTGTTCTTCATTCCACACGCGGAAGCGTAGGAACGGCAATTAGCCCGGTAGAGTTAGCTGCCGAGATGGGAGACGAGGAGGAGAGTATCAAGGCGTATCTACATGAGCTTGAGCAGCGTGGGCTAATTGACAAGAGTGAAGACGGATTGAATGACGCGAGGCGCCCGAAGGATCCCTCCAAGACGCGGACCAAGCCTAATCCTGACGGTGCATCGCCGACACGTAGAGAGCCGCTCTCCAGCTACTCTTTCGAAACATGCCTCGAGCTCGCTCGAAGGATTAACGAATCCAGGGGGAATGTAAAAGACGTGCATGCACTGGCAGGGCATTTCTTCTGGACGGGGACGCAGGATGATGAGATTGCAGTCATGCTTCGCGAAAAGGCGGCGAGTGATCCGCACCAGGACAAGAGTTCAAATGTCCTTTGCTACAGGAAGATACCCTGAGGTCAAATGGTTGTGGCGAAACAGGTCATCTCAGACCGGCGGGACCCCAGGAACGCATGCGGAGCTAATATGGAAGTGGGGGTTCAAATTAACCGCTCAGAGGGTGTCCAGAAGTTTGTGTAAGTGATCATCACTTGTTTAGTCCCATAGAGTGATGGTGCGGATTAAGCCTAAAGCGTTCCGGCTCCTTTTGCCAACATCTGCTGATGTGCTCGTAGGGAGTCAGCCCCCGAAGGGTCTTGAGACGTTTGGCGAAGT
>JAIVJM010000275.1 GCA_020199995.1 Acidobacteriota bacterium
CCGTTGCACGCCTCTGCAGATTCAACGCTACGTCGGTCGCATCTCGGGCCCCCTCCTCGACCGCATCGACATTCACGTCGACGTGCCGGCGGTGCGTTTCAAGGAGCTCGCGGGCGAGGGTGCGCCGACCGAGAGCTCGGAGGAGATTCGCGCGCGCGTCGCGGCTGCGCGCGAACGCCAGCTCGCGCGCTTCGGCGGCGAGGGGATTTTCGCGAACGCGCAGATGTCGCCGCGCCAGATTCGGCGCTTCTGCCGGATCGACGCTGAGTGCGAGCGGCTGCTCGAATCGGCGATGGCGCGCCAGGGCCTGTCGGCGCGCGCCTACGACCGTATCCTGAAGGTGAGCCGGACAATCGCAGACCTCGACGCGGCGGGCGACGTCCGCCCGGCGCACGTCGCCGAGGCGGTCGGCTACCGCTCGCTCGACCGCACCTACTGGACGTGAAGAGTCGTTGGACGCGTCCGACGACTCTTCACGCCCTTTAAAGTTTATTCGTGCCCGGTGCGGAGGAGCAGCGTCCGCACCGTTTTAAGCCGAACTCACAACATACTACGCCGCTCGGTCGGCTGTATGCGGCAGGCGTTGGCGCGGAGCAGGTATGACCTATCGTTCATTCCAGCGTCATCAGCCAGATGTCTGCTTCGGTGGTGACGAGACTAAAATAGATCTGGCGGTCGTCACGGGAGATCGTAACTCCATTGCCGAACCTATCCGGGTTCCTGTTTTAATCTTTCGTACTCTTGTCTGGCTTCTCGCAGGATGGGGATGTCTGGATCGGCGTCTTTCCAGAGGGCAAAGAAATCCTGGTAGGCCTTGCGGCTCTTGGCCGCGTCGCCCGCGACTGCCGCAGCGCGCGCCAGCCCGAGATGTGCGGGCGCATATAAGGGGGATCCGGGATCCCAGCCTCTGTGATCCAGGATCTTTTGGAACTCAGTTGCCGCCTCCGTCCCGGCGCGCTGTTGAAGGTAGGCTAGTCCGCGAAGGTAAGCAGGCCAAGAAAAGTCGCTTCCCTCATACCGGCGGGCTGATTGTAACAACTGAATCGCTTGGGCGGAGTTGCCACGACGAATTTCCATTGAGGCGCGCAGCACGGGTACCCAGATGTCATTAACTAAGGTGTCTTTGGGATTTCGTCTGAGAAGCTCGTCCGTAAGAGCTTGCGCTTGCCCGAGTTCGCCGCAGAAGGCCAGAGCAGTGCCGTTATGCATCAGAGAGATGTCAGTCCGTCCAATGGCCAGGGCCTTCGCAGTATCGTCCTTTACTTGCTGACAATCACCCACAATTGCATACCTCAACGCATTCCCGGACGCATAGGCGGAAGCAAGCTCCTTCAGATTCCACCGCATCGCCAGCTCAACGGACCGGTTGGAGAATTCACGAACCTTTCGCAACTGGCCGTAAAAGCCTGCCGTTCCAGCTTGCCAATGAGGTACCCTGTACTCCTCCGGTCTCCCGTTCATCTGATCAATTTGTTGCCGCATCGCCCCTTGGTCACCGCGGACAAAGGCAATCCAATAAAGGCTACCTTGAAAGACATCGAGCCCCTGCGCGCGCGCCTGCTCGTAGATCGCCTTGGCCTCATCGAAACGGTCAAGGCTTTCAAAAGCGCTTCCTAGGTTCGCATATGCGGAAGCCGAGTTCGGGTTGAGACGAATGGCCTCGCGGGCCTCTGCGATGGCTTTTTCGAATTGAGCAGTCCGGTTATATTGTCGAGCAAGGTTATCACGCGGTAAGAAGTCACGCGGGTACGTCCGCTTCCATAGCTCTAGCGATTCAATAGCCTTGTCTATTTCTCTCGTTGCGTAGTTGTAATAATACGAAGAAATAAAGAGCCTTTCACGTTCACTTACCCGTTCGCGCAACTCAAATGCCTTTTGCGCATATTCAATAGAAAGTTCTCGTCGCCCGCTGTGGTTGTAAACAGTTGACAGGCGGGCATAGGCGAGCGCGAAGTTGGGATCAAGCTCAATCGCATGTTTATAAAACGGAATCGCTTCAAGAACCTTGCCCCTGTCTTGCTGCTCATCTCCCAAGGAGAAGGCTTTCAGAGCCTCTGGCGAGGAAGTCGTAGCCTGCTCAATCGGAGCGTCGTACTTTTGAATGGAAGCGAGCGACTCACCAAGCTTCTCGCGTAGCTTGGTCGCCGCTTTTCCGAGCGTGCTCAGCACCTGCTCTTTGCTCTCGGCTTCGACCTGCTGCCGGGCCAGCGTGTCTCCGGTCTGGGCATTCACGGCTTCCAGCGTGATGACATAGTGGCTGCCGAGATTTAAAATCGAGCCCGAGAGATATGCTTTCAAACCCTGACGCTCGCATATCTCCCGCGCCACGTCTTTCGTCACTCGATCATCCGGCGAGCGGTTCATGAAGCGCAGCGCCTCCCGCACCCGTTGATCCGAGAAGATGTTCAAGAAAGGCGATTGCTCAAGCTGGACCGCTAGCGCCTGCTTCAATGTTCCGTCGAATACCGCGTCTCCCGTTGTATTGACGAAATCAGCAAGCAGGATCGTGTCCCTTTCGGTCAACGGCCGGGCGCGATGAGAATAGAAGTAGGCGGAGGCGGCGATTGCCATCACCAGCGCGGTCAGGGTGAGCGCCGCGCCGCGCTTGTGGCGCTTGATTTCCGTGACGATGTACTCGGCGCTTGAGGTCGGGTGCGCCGCCTCCACCCTGCCGGTCGGGAGGACGACCGGCTCCACCGCTCCGCTTGCTCCAGCCCCGCTGCTTACCTCCGGGGGGACGGAACGCTCCAGCTTCGCCTCGAACGCCAGCTCATCCCTGAGGCTCTTCAGATCAATCAGCAAGTCTTTAACTGTCTGGTAACGCTCCTCCCTGTCTTTGCATAGCGACTTGCCGACGATTCGCTGTAGCTCGGCCGGCACCTCGGGCGAGTAACGCGAGAGCGGCACGGGCTCTTTATCCAGCAACGAGACGATCACGTCGCTCGGTGTCGCGCCCTCGAAGGGCGCGCGGCCCGCCACCATCTCATAGATCACTACGCCCAGACTGAAGATGTCCGTGCGCGCGTCCGCCGTCTGACCCCGCGCCTGCTCCGGCGACATGTAGTGTAGCGTGCCCATCACGATCCCCGGATTAGTCTCGACCTTGGCGAGCGTTGGCCCCGCGCTACCGCTCGCAGTCGCTGCTTGTTCCGCGAGCTTCGCCAGACCGAAGTCCAACACTTTGGCGTAGCCGTCACGGCGCACCATGATGTTCTCCGGCTTGATGTCGCGGTGCACGATGCCCGCTGCGTGCGCCGCCGCCAAAGCGCTTGCCACCTGGATGCCCACGTCGAGCGCCTCGCCGAGCTTCATCCTCGCGCTCGCCAGACGCTGGCGCAGAGTCTCGCCCTCGACGTACTCCGTGGCCATGAAGTGGGTGCTGTCCTCCGAACTGATCTCGTAGATGGTCAGGATGTTCGGGTGGTTCAGTGCAGAAGCGGCGCGCGCCTCCTGCCGGAAGCGGCGCAGGCGGTCTTGATTCCCGGTGAACTCGGCGCGCAGCAGTTTGAGCGCCACCTTTCGACCCAGGCTCGCGTCCTGAGCCAGGAACACTTCGCCCATGCCGCCCCGCCCGATGAGGCCCAGCACCTGGTAACGGCCGATCTGCTTGCCTACTGTTGAACCTGCGCGGTCGTCCGCAAGCATCTCGGTGGCCGCTTCGACGGCCATCGCTTCGATGGAATCTCCGGCCTGATCGTGTGAAGAGATGAGCGATTCGACTTCGCTGCGAAGCGCCGGATCGCCGGCGCAGGCCCGGCTCAGAAACGCGGAGCGCTCCGCCGGGTTTCGCTCGAGCGCGGACTGGAAAATCTGTTTGAGCTGCTGCCACCGCTCAGGCGTCATAATTTACACCGGCAAGTGTGACAGGTCGCAAGGCAAAGTTTTGTTTTGCCTGTCAGATAACTGCGTCACTGATTTCTGATCCGCCGATGGAGCCACGCCCTGGCCATGCTCCATTCCCGCTTGACCGTCCGTGGTGAGACCCCCAAAGCGTCAGCGGTCTCTTCTACTGTCAGCCCCCCGAACACGCGAAGCTCGACCACACGGCTCTGCTGTGGGTCTATCGCCGCCAGGCCGTCGAGCGCCTCGTTGAGGGTTAACAAATCCGCATCCTTTTCCTCAGACGATAACACCGCCTCGTCGAGCGATAACCGACAATAGTTTCCGCCCCGCTTAAATGCCCTGCGGCTTCGCGCATAATCCACCAGGATGTGACGCATCACCTGCGCGGCTGCGGCGAAGAACTGCACGCGGTTTTGCCAGTTCGCGTTCTTCTGGTCCACCAGTTTCAGATACGCCTCGTGAACGAGCGCGGTGGTCTGAAGAGTATGACCGGGCCGCTCGTGACGTAGGTGGCGGCTGGCCAGTCTACGCAATTCATCGTAGACCAGCGGCATCAGCTTATTGAGCGCGTCCTGATCACCCCTGCCCAAGTCGACGAGAAGGTCGGTCACGTCCGTTCGTGAAGGTGTTGGCATCAGACCAGGGACTTTCTGGAGATTCGATCCTCTCCTTTCGGACCAAATTTACTCCCTGGTTCGAGTCCAATCAATAGTCTGGCCCCGTCACCCGTCGCGACAAAGCTGCCGGCATCCGCCCCCTGACGCCTACTTACGGCGAGGCCCTAACCCCATTGTGCCGCGTCTCATATTTATTTTGTCCCCCTTCTTAACTGAATTTCGCTCTTATTAAGTGAGGCCACAAACTTTCACTCATCAGACGCGCCGACTTGGCCCGGCGCAAAGGAGAAGAAAAATGAACGTCATCAGGAACACACGGTCGTCAATGTCTGGCATTTCAGGACTTCTTGCTGCCCTGGCTCTCGCGCTGACGCTGGTCGCACCGGTGCGGGCGCAGGAGCGGGAGTATTCAACCATTCCTACTCCTCAGGGAACTCTGGCCGCCACCGCCTTCGGGATCAATGCCCGAGGCGATGTCGTAGGGACGTTTGTGGATAAGAATTCCGTCCAGCACGGCTTCTTGTTGAGGAAGGGCAAATTCACGGTCATCGATTTCCGCGACGCCCAAGACACCGTTGCCCAGGGCACCGTCGCACGCGGCATCAGTCCCGACGGCGATATTATCGGCAACTATTGGTTGACGGGCGATCCTGCTAGAGGATCTCGCGGATTTCTGCTCACAAAAAAAGGCGAATTCAAAGCCGTGCGCTATCCGGGTCATACGTGGGAGACGCTGCAGCGCATTTTGCCCGACGGTACGATCCTCGGCTGTTACCACGATTACGACCAGATGGTGTCGATGCGAGGCATCACGATCGGAAAAGACGGCGCGTCGGAGATTGATGCTTTTTCCTCGATGAATAACGGAGCGACGCCTGATCTTCGGCTGATGGTCGGCTGGTGGGTCGATATGATGGCGAACCCGCCGCAAGGCCAAACGCAAGGTTACATGATTCAAGACGGCGT
>JAIVJM010000276.1:0-5414 GCA_020199995.1 Acidobacteriota bacterium
GTGTGAGACTCGGGGGCTCGTCGTCCGACGTAGTGATGAGGACGGCGGTGTCGAGCATGGTGGCCGCTGCCCGCTCGTTGATTCCGGCGGCTGCGGCCAGCATCCTCGCGTTCTCCTGGGCGGCGTTCTTGTGCATCACTCGATCCGGTACCGCCTGTGGACGGACTCGGGGGGCACCTCTAGCCAGCGGTTACCCTTAGACAGCTGGAATACTGCGGCGTCCCCGGTGAAAGTCTCTTCGGTCGTACTAAGGCCGAAGAACGGCACGACCAGTGAGAGCGCCCCCTCGTGCCGCACTATGGCCCACCGGTCGTCCGCCTCGGAGTGGAAGGCGTGCCCGGGGTGCGAGTGCACCTGCGCGGCCGTCATCAGGCGGTTCTGATGCAGGTGCGAGAGCAACTCGCTCATGCCCCTCTGCGGGATCCAGAAGTAGTCCTCCTCCGCCTCTTGGAGCGGCACGAACGCCTCACTCACGTTGACGTAGTTACCCGACCGCGCCCCGAGCCAGAGCACCACCCGCTCGCAGTTCTCGGTACCGGCACCGCGGAGTTCGAGGAGCGTCTTAGCGACCACCGGGGCCGACACAACCACTAACGCGCCCATCCCTTCACCTTCCCCCACGTCCACCAGATCTTCGTGAGTATCCCGCCGAGGGTGAAGTCGTCCTTGTCCTTGTAGTTCTCCCACCTATCGGTTATGTGATGAATGTGCGCGTGGTAGTCGCGGGAGCCGGGCAGGCAGACGAAGGGTCTGCGACTGATCGGGTGGGGCCCCCGGTTAATAAGGCCGGAGGTGTCTAGCGGCACGTATGTGACGGTCTGCCCGTCGAGCATCAAGAGCTGTATCGCGGCCGGTTTTTCGTTCCACCCCGCGCAGTCGAAACGAACCCGCAGGGGCGTCCGCCCTTCGGCCTCGAAGCCCACGTCGAGCACGGGGTATTCCCTGGCGAACAGGGACCAACCCCTGAAGGTCAGCAGCCTCTCTGTCAGGCCCCGTACCTGGGCGTCGAAGACCGCGCGGGAGAGGGTCTCATTCACGGCCGCCTCCGCCCTCGCGGGGGCCGTAGTCGATCCCGACCTGGCCGCTCAGGCCGTTGTCAATGAAGCTGGCGTTGATGTCCAACTCCCTCCCCGCCACCTTCGCCACCCAGTTGCTCGTGTCGGTGAGCCTCAGCTCGCGCGCGGCGCGCTCCAGCTGGACGCGCACCTTCTGGTGGGGCGGCGTGGGGTCGTACCCGTCCGGCGGCCAAATGCCGCTGGTGGTGATGACAGCGACGCCGATGTGCTGCGGCTGCGGGGGGCGCTCCTGCCCCGGATGAGTTCGTTCCATGATGGCCTCCTTCGACCAGACTGATGGCCGCATTTTCTCAGTCAGTGCCGCCCGTGTCAATTATTTTTTGACAGAAATAATTTAACGTCAGTATTACTGACTAAAAGCTCGAAAGTATTACTTGACAGCGAATGGGGGTTGTGTAAAAAATAGGGTTATGAATCAGGTCGAGCCCTTCTACTCTGAAGTCGGCCTACGCATTCAGGCCCTCCGCAACCAGAACGGGATGTCTCAGGAACAATTAGGGCGTCGCCTAGACCCTCCGGTAACGCGGGCGTCTATCGCGAATATCGAAGCCGGCAAGCAGAGGGTGCTCGCGCACACGCTAGTCCAACTGGCCGAAGCATTCGACGTCGAGTTAGGAGCCCTCCTTCCGGCGCCGCGGCACAAACGGGCAGAGGCATCGAGCCCCGGCAGAGGGAACGTCGAAGAGGAACTTGCTGAGAAACTCGGCCTGCCGAAAAAGGACATCAAGCAACTCGCGGCCCGCCTGAAGAAGGCAGCGGGTGGGAGGAAGTCATGAGCGTGAGGTACGCCCGAACGCAAGCGGAGAAGCTCGTGGATCGGCTGGGAATGAGCTCCGTGCCGGTGGACGTGGAGAAGATCGCCGAGCAGCTCGGCCTGCCGGTGATGTACGCCGACCTGGGCGCGGGCGTGTCTGGGCTGCTTATCTCGGACGGGGCTGAGGCGCACATCTGTGTCCAAGAGCGGGACGCGCCGGTACGTCAGCGCTTCACCATCGCGCACGAGATCGGCCACCACCACCTGCGGCATCAGTTCGAGCCCGGCCACCACGTGCACGTCGACCGGGGGCACTACGTCAGCGAGCGCGGGCCGCGCGCCTCCGACGGCGCCGACCCGAAAGAGGTCGAGGCGAATCGGTTCGCGGCCTGTCTGTTGATGCCCATGAGGCTCGTGCGCGAGAAAGTCGCGGAACTCGGCGGCGGCCCGCTCCTGGATCATCACGTGAGTCATCTGGCCGGCGCGTTCCGGGTGAGCGAGCAGGCGATGACCATCCGCCTGTCGAGTTTAGGGTTACTTTAGGGTAGACCACGGCCGCGGCCATCCCGTGCCGACGCGATCACGGGGCAAATGAGAGAAGCGGACGCCCGGGCCCGTCAGGCCCAAAGGGCTCAGGCGATGATGACGCCCGCCTCCTCGTTTTAAGCTCGGTCGCACGGTGGCCACCCCCGCACAGGTAGTGTCTCGACGCCGACAGTCACCCCGACTCCCCCGCCCTGCCGGCGGCATGATTCTGCCAAAGTCTTTAGCCCGCGACCTCACGTCCCGGTAGGTAAGCTGCGCGGGTGGAAGCGCCTGCCAACTACCCCATTGGGGATGAAACTAAGAGAGGTAGAGGTTAGAATGAACGCTCAGGGGAATTAGCCGCCGGCGCAAATCATGTCTGCGCAAGGCGCATGATCGCCGGGGTAAACTAGTGCTATACCCCGCCCGGAAGGAGCAAGGATGACGCTGACAATCGATCTGCCGCCGGAGCTCGAAGAACGTCTCCAAGAGGAGTCGGCCCGCGAAGGGCTCCCCGCCGAAGAGTACGCCCGCAGACTCCTCGAAGAGCGGCTCCTACCCGGCGGGGAGAAGCCTTTCTGGGCCACCGCGACGAGCGATGAGTGGTTGAGGGCCTTCGACGAGTGGGTTGAGAGCCACGCCGGCGGCACCGCACCGCCCCTGTCGGACGAGGCGATCAGCCGCAAGAGTATCTACGGAGGGCGGGAAGACCGGCAGCTATGAGCTACTTGGTCGACACGAACATCCTGCTGCGGAGCGTCCAGCCTTCTCACCCGATGCACGTGGACGCCGCAGGCGCGGTCGGTAAGCTCTCGACGCAAGGAGAGCAACTCTTAATCGTCCCGCAAAACCTCATCGAGTTCTGGGCCGTGGCGACGCGCCCGACAGAATCGAACGGCCTCGGCTTAAGTGTGGACGAGGCGGCGCGGGAGCTCGTCAGGCTTAAATCCCTCTTCCCGTTACTGCATGACACCGCGGCGATCTTCCCCGAGTGGGAGGGGCTCGTCAGTCGGCATCAGGTGAAGGGGAAGGAGGCGCACGACGCGCGGATCGTGGCGTCGATGCTGGCCCACAAGGTCACGCACCTGCTGACCTTCAACACGGACGACTTCAAGCGCTACTCGCAGATCACCGCCGTCAACCCGCGGGACGTATGAGCGACACGGCACTCCAGATATCCGCCCTTGATGAGCGACAGGAATCGGTCGCGCTCCGCAACGCGATCCGCGTCTGGGCCCAGAGTACGACGGGACAGTTCGCTCACAACCCGGAAGCCCTACTCCGCGACAAGCGCACGGCGGTCGAGTCGTTTTTCAGACGGGGTCGGGAAATCACCGGAGCAGGTGGCCGTGACGGACGTGGAGAGCTGGCGCGGTCGGATGGAGGAGCAGGGGCTCAAGCCGAACACCGTCTACACCCGGGTCTCTCTCCTCGCCTCCTTCTTCCAGTGGCTGATGCGCGAGCCCGTGCTCGGCCTCCACCTCCGCCAGAATCCCGCACGCACGGCGATGCCCAAACGCCCGCCTCGACCCAGACTTGCGTCAGCGGATTGTTTTGGTTCTGCGACTGTCGTTGAAGTCGGTTGCCGTAAACGTCATAGTCGTAGTTGAGGAGGTAGGACTGCTGAGAGTCGTCGCCGCGCACCTCTCTGGCCGAGGAGAGCCGCCCCAAGGAGTCGTATGAGAACCGCTGCTGCCACTGCTTCTGCGCCCCCGTGAAGCCCTCGATGCGCGCGATCTGGCCGTTGTTCTTCGTCGCGTCCACCGCTCCCGTCGCCGTGTTGACCTGCTCGTATTGGTCAATGACGAGCTATTGGACAGTGGACAGCATCCTGCAACAAATGCATCAGTTTAAGGGGTAAATCACAAATTTGCTCCCGCCCGCGGTAAGAAGATTGTTGGTTTTGAGATGATTCACGTCCATATAACTGGAATTGTCGCCTTCGATTATTTTATTCCACGACTTGCCACCATCGGAAGATTTATAGATGCCCCCTCCCACCAAGTACGCCTCGGATGAGGATATATAAATCAAATCATAAAACCCTTCGGAATGCGGCCCTGAGCGCAACTCCCACGACCTCCCGCCATCGTTCGTAAGCAAGTACAGCCCGCCCTGATTTGCCGTAATCCAGCCCGTGTTTTCATCGGCAAATTCAATGCGGTTATTACGACCGTATAGCTCATCCCTTTTATCAACCCATACTTGCTTCCACGTCTTGCCGCCGTCTTTAGTATGTAGAAGGTCATAACCGACTACCCACACGGTTCGTGTGGAGATGGCAAACACGCCCTCGAAGCGGGATGAGTATAAATCGCCGGGTTTGCCCGCGAACTGCAACTCCCATGTATCTCCACCATCGTCCGTGGCATATATCAATCCCTGAAATCTTTCCTCGCCGTCCGGTGTTGCTGGAGTAATCTGCCGCTGTGCGACACACCATCCACTCTTGTCGTCAATAAATATAAATGAGTTAATGTCTGTATCTTTAAAGGCTTTCTTCTGCCAAGACTTGCCGCCATCCTGGGTGCGAAGGAGATAATCGTCCTCTAAAAGCCAGCCGACAGTCCCACTAATGAATTGCACGTCTTTAATTATCGCCTGGCGTGGCATCTGTAAAACAGGATTGGGGTATGCTTGTTTTTGAAGGGTCCAACTCTGGGCACCGTCAAGGGTCTTCCACAAACCGTGAAGAGTAATGCCCCAGCCGTTTTTCCTGTCAATGAAGTCAATCTTTTTGAATGCCGCATCAACACCTGTTGACCTAATATTGGATGTGTGCTCAGCCGCCTGCTCTTTATCTACAATGGCCCTCACCTGCTCCACTGGTGCCGCTTTACTTAGACCATCTGAAGTTTGAGGGATTTGGGAGTGTGTAGTTAGCCATACCGAGACGCCCACTGAAAGAGAGATAAGCAAAATTACAGGAGAAGCCTTTTTCATTGTTCCAGCACGCTAGTTGAAACTATGCGCTTTCAGCGCAAGACTTTCAGTTGCTACACACTTCCGCCGCGTGGTAGAAGTCGCGCCCGTGAAGGACAACCGGCACAGTGGGCACA
>JAIVJM010000276.1:5421-6465 GCA_020199995.1 Acidobacteriota bacterium
GGAGTACCTTGAGCATCATCGGCATCCGTCTAATCAGGAAAGTGACCCGTTCATCCTCGAATGAGGTGGGACTTTCAGTCCCACGGCAACCTATGCACTTTCAGTGCATAGTGGTTTAGTCCGAAGTCTGCCTGCGGAAACGCAATTTATGTGCTGAAAGTGCATCAAGGTTTAGGAGCGGTTCTACCTCTAATTAAAGTAGTCGAGAAGACATTGTCCGCATGTCGTACCACATTCTGGCCTGGAAAAGCATATGAGGCTGAATACATAAATAAGTAGTTGTATTGAGCCCCCCATTTCGCAGCGGTCCCGACCGCATTAAACGCGGCAATCATCCGCACACAGTTGCGGCCTCCTTGGTTAATATCCTGCCCCTGATTCCACGTCCTTCTCCCCTTATCATCACCGGCATAGCCACCACTGGCGATGATATCTATTAGATTGGAAGACTCACCAAATTGCCTATACCCTTCAGCCTTATTTTTCACGGCTTGGGAGCGATTGACAATCGTAGCAGCGATTGCGTTCGCATCCGTGGAAATTTCAAGGCTGAATACCATACTTTGTCTTGTCGAGAGTTCACCGTAAACCGTATACATCGCCGTATTCAGTTCACCTGCGGTGTAAGTGCCTTGACCGCGTGCATTCACTATATCTTGAGTGAATCCTTGGCCGAGGTCAATATCACCAACAGCCGCGACGAATGATGTCCCTAGACATGGCCCCTGCGGATCAGTTGCTCCAGCGCTCCCGGTTTCGCCGGAAAAGGACATGGAATTATTCTTTATCGCCGCGGATTGCGACGACGCCATGAACCTCGCGTTATTCTGCTGCGCCCGCTGCTGCTGTTGCGCCGCGCCCGTCTGGCCCTCCACATAGCGCCGGACATACGTCACCATCGCCCTCTCCAGCCTTCCCGCCACCGCCGGGTTCTCAGTCTGATGCACGCCGATGTCCTGAAGCCTGAGCCCCGTCGGGTCAACGTGATTGACGGGGTCGTTGTTGACATAAGTGTAGCGGTTGAAACTCTGCGGGCTGCTCGCC
>JAIVJM010000112.1 GCA_020199995.1 Acidobacteriota bacterium
GGAGGGTGAGGAGCGCTCGAACGCGATCCTGAAAAACCACGGCAGCGTCATCAATAGCTGGATCAAATTCCGCCAGGGGGTGGCGGGCGCGCCGCAGGCAGAAGCTTCAGGCGATCTGCTCGCGCTCGGCGAAGAGGTGGGGGTACGTTTCCTCACCGAGCTAGATGAATACCTGGACGATCAGAAAGTACAGAAGAAGAAGAAAAGCACGATCGCCGACCGCAAATACATCATGTGGCTGGTGCGAGAGAGTGCCTCGGAACTGATTAAACAAGACGGTCTGCCAGAGGGGTTCGCCGAGGCGCTCTGTTACCTCGTGGAGAACTCCGGCATGACGAGCTTGGCGATCACCGAAGCAGTCGCCATGGATTTGAGCACCCTCCGTAAATGGAGACTTGGCAGGACATTGCCCTTCCTCTCGTCGTTGCCCACGATTGAGCGTCTGGAGGAACTGTTCAGACTTCAGCCCGGCGCGCTTTCAAACCGGCTCCCGCATATCTCAATCGTCTTCGGCAATAGTCGGCCCCGGACTTGCACGACGCCGTGGCGCGCGCACCACCGTCTGCTGCAGCAGTTTCCTTATAACCTCCGAGAGCTACCGCTCGCGGTCGAGGCCGACTTCGGCGACCTAGTGCGCTTCAAAACCGACGACGTGTGGGTCGAGCAGCAGGGACTTGTGTGTGACAGCGAGTGGCGGATCAGGCAGAACCGCGGGACCACCCCCACGGCTAATGTGTTCTACCGGGCCACGAAATGCTTTTTAAGCTTCCTGCACTTGCCCCCGGACGCTGATCATCTCTGGCTACGCGGCAAGGGCTTCTCGCTCCAGTCTTTGACGCTGGCGCTCTGCGGCGACGCGGATCTGGTCCTCGCCTACGCCGAATTCATGCGCGAGCGGTCGTACTCCAGGTGTTTTAACACCGGCGTCGTCACCTTCATCGCGCATTGCAAGACCCTGCTGAAGCCGGAGACGGGCTTCCTCAGGCAGCAGCCCCGGTACGGCAGCCTGCTCCCGACGCCGGTCCCTGCGGACGAGTGGGACGCGTGGTGTGAGGCGAACCGCCAGCGGATGCTCAAGTTTTTGAAGGTGCTCAAGAAATCAAAGAATCGCCCGCTCAAGCTGTCACGGGACCCGTTCGACGCCGTGCGGAACATTATTGAAGGCAGGCAGCGTCCCATCAGCGCGCTGATGGAGATGGCCGCCAGCATGAAACTTCTGATCCCGTGGCAGGAGAAGTACAAGCCCAAGCGTTTTCACATCCTCATGCGCGACATCGCTTTCGCCGAGCTGATCACCTCGTTCCCGATGCGCATCGAGAACTTCTCAATGCTGACGTGGATACCGACTGACCCGGCCGACTTCATCACCTGCGATAAGGATTACGTCGAGACCACCGCGGACAGCAACCTCTACCAGAAGCCCGACGGTGGCTGGTGGCTCCGATTCAAGCCTTGGGAGATCAAGAATGCCAAGGGCATAGACGTTCCGGTGGTCGACTCGGTCCTCCCGAGTCTGAAGGAGTATCTGTTCCGCCACCGCCCGGTGCTCAATCTGGAACTCAAGCGGGCGATCATCAGGCGCAGGGCGCAGAAGAATTTGCCGGCGCTCACGCCTGCGGAGGAGCGCGCAATCGACCTCTGCCCCTACGTGTTCCGGCCGTCAATCATCTACGTCTACCGGACGTTCCCGGCCAAGTTGGCGGGCTGCAAGGGTGTCGAGCAGATGGACAGTAACAGCTTGTCCTACCTCGTGTTCAAGCTGAGCCAGAAGTACATCGCAGACTGCAAGGGCTTCAGGGCTCACGCCGTCAGGCACATCGTGGCCAGCGAGTACATCAAGAACTACCCGAACGGCTACGCGGTCGCGGCGGCGGCGCTGAACATCACCGAGGCGGTGGTGCGCAAGCACTACGCGTGGGTCAGGCCCTGCGACCAGATCAAGCCCTGGCAGGAGTACCACGAAAGCCTCAGGAGGCAGTTCGACGGGGAAGCGAGTCCGGTCTAAAGGGTTAGGAGGAGGAGATGAAAAATTCCAACCCTTTCGACGTAATGCATGATGCCGTGGCGGCGGTCTTGAGCCGCCACGGCATCCGCCACCGCGTCAGCCAGAAGGGCGGAGTAGCTTGGTACAACATGGACAAGTGCCCGCTCTGCGGCCACGAGAACTACCAGTGCGGGGTCTCTGAATCGGTCGGCGGCGACGGCAAACTCTATCACGGGGTCAAATGCTTCCACGTGGCCGACAACGGCCTCGGCACCGACACGCCCGAGTACGAGGAATTACTCTACCGGCTCGGCGAACTGACCGCCGAGGGCTACAACCAGGTCAGGAACTACGTGCCGAGGGCCGGGGGGTCGGTGGCGCGGGTGCCGGCACAAAGGACGATCAGGGTTGAGGGACAGGCCCGCCCCCTCAACCCTGATTACCACAGCACCCTGAAGAAACGCCTGCGCGAGAATCCGCGGTCGCTCCAGTACCTCGCGGACCGCGGGCTGGGGGCGGAGACCGTCAACTATTTCGGCTTGGGGTTGTCAGCACCCTACGTCAACCGGAAGAGCGGCGAGGAGCAGGCGGACGCGCTCGTTTACCCGTTGCGGGGTCGCGACGGCAGACTTGTCAACAAGTACGGCTATTACAACATCCCCGCCGTGACGAAAAATCCGGTCGACAAGAATGGCTGGATGGCCGGCGAGGTCCGCACCTACTACGCCACTTCGGAAGAGGGCAAAAAGAGCATCTTCGTCTGCGAGGGCGCAAAGGACGTGTGGCGCCACTGGCAGGCGCTGCAGGGTACAGAGCTGGGCGACGAGCTTCTCCTGGTCACCTCGACGCACGGCGCGGCGTTTCCCGACTCGTGGAAGGATCCCGCGTTCTGGGCGAAGTGGGAGCGGGTTTACTTCGGGCAGGACAACGACGAGGCGGGCGAACATGTGGCCGTAAAGCTTTCGGAGTTGACAGGGCGCGAGTGCCTGCGCGTGGTCGTGCCGAAGTGGTTCGGTAAGGACTGGACTGATTTCTGGCAGGGTGGGGGCGACTTGGGTGAGTTCGCGGGGCTGCTCGAGGCGGCACCCGTCGTTTCGCTCAAAGTTCAGCCGGACGACGACCCGTCGCTCGGCTACGGGCGTTTCGCTTACAAACCGCTCAACATCAACGGCGCCTTCCACAACGGCCATCTCTACTACACGGCGCAGGTGCTGTACCGGGAGGTGGATCTCCAGCGCAAGGAGAACGGCGATGAGGTCGTCGTCGACGTCGAGCGGTTGGAGACGGTGGTGATCCGGAGCGACCGTACCGTCCACACCGCCCAGTGGGCGCAGGCCCCGAAGGGGACGCGCGATAAGGATCGTGTGCTGCGCCTCTCGGACGGCACGCTCATCGACCGGGAGCCGCAGGCCAACAAATACGGCACCTGGTCGTGGCCCGCCATCAATGCCTACCTGGAAGGCAGGGCGGCGCCCAGGCCGCTGGCCGAGATTCTCCGGGACGTGACGCAGCATTTGAAGGCGAGCGTCTGGCTGCCTTACGAAGAAGACTACGCGATCCTCACGCTCGTCGTGGCGGTCACTTTCGCGCAGAGAATCTTTGACTCGGTGCCGCTCATCTTCCTGAACGGTCCAGCCGGCAGCGGTAAGAGCGAGATGGGGCGGGCGATGGCGCGCATCTGCGCCAACGCTTACGTCTGCGGCCAATCTTCGGCCGCTTCGATCGCGCGCTTCATCGACGAATCCCAAGGGTTCGTCGTGCTCGACGACCTGGAAATCATCGGCGAGAAGGGCGGCGAATTCACCGAACTCATCCAGGCGTTGAAACTCAGCTACAACAAGACCACGGCCGTGAAATTGTGGACGGACGTGAAGACGATGCGCACGCAGCTTCTGGATTTCTACGGCGTGAAGATGATCAATAACACGCAGGGTGCCGACAACATTCTAAGCACGCGCATGCTGCGGGTCCAGACCCGGAAGCTGCCGGAAAATATGAGGAAAGAGTTCGGGGGATTGCTCCCGACCGCGACGCAGAAGCTGAACGAGCTCCGGGACGAGCTGCACACTTGGACGTTCGACAACGTGGCTCTGATGGAGACCGAGTATAAGGCTCTCTACCCGAAGGGTACGGATCGTTCGGACGAGATCACGGCCCCTTTGCGCGTGATGGCCTCGCTCGCCGGCGACCTTGAGCTCCGGTCGCAGTTGGAGATCGCGTTAACCCGCCAGAAAAAGCACACGCTGGACCTCGACGATCCCAAAGAGGTGCTCCATGAGGCCCTCAAGAACTTGGTCGCGCAGGGCTACGACATGATCAGCATCACGCACCTCGTCCTCGAGATGCGGAGCCTCATCAGCCATGACTACGGCAAGTCGTTTACGAACGAGATCCCGGAATGGGCCCGGCCCGAGTGGGTGGGCAGAACGCTCCGCAGCTTTGATCTTATTGATACCGACCCGCAGCGGTCGAAGAGGATGCGTGTGTACGGTGCGAACCTGCGTTTTTACCCGATCCGCGACTCCTACCTTGATGAGGTGAAGGGCTGGTATGAGGCGCAGGGAACGGTCGTGCCTATCGGGACGAGGGAAGACCCAACCGACTTCTGCCAGGTGTGTGACAACTGCCCGTTCAAGACTCTGGCCTGCGAAATCATGTCGAGGAGGCAGGGTGAAGAGAAACGCCAGAAGGGTCAGCTCACGCAGATTACGAGAGGGCACTAAAGATGGATCGCTCTTACTGTACTGAGGAATCCACGGCCGGCGAGTCGTTTGCTCTCATTTAGAGCGGTAAGCCCATTGTGGATTGGTTCAGCCGCGACGAATAAGAGCGTTATTTGCGGGAAATATGAATAGTATAAATTATATGAACAATTTGTATTCCTTATGTGGATCTGAAGGCTCTCGTGTAAACACGGATTATCTTTTGGCGAGGCTAAGAGTAAAAGCCGATGCCTACTGGAAGTACAGACGACCCTTACCATGCTCGTTCGAGTTATAGAAAGGTTTGAGGCCGATGTCGCATAAAGCGAGCATATCGTCAATAAATTCGTTCGGAGGTTTCGTCTTATACCTCGGATCAGCCCAATAGAGCGCCAGCAGGCCTGATGCATAGGCGGTAGCCGGAGATGTTCCTAGACAAGGAACAGACTTGCCGTTGGAGTCAATTCCCTCACCCACCGACTCAGTCGGGTTGCCCTGTGTGTCAGGCGTCGGGTCTCCGCCGGGTAGCATCACAAAACGGTCGTAAGACTTACCGTAGTTGCTGAAACTTGTCCTTTCAAACTTGCTGTTCAAAGCTCCAACGGCAACCGTAATATCATATCCGGCCGGGAAATCTACCGACGGCCTATTGTAATTACCGGTCGCGGCCACGAAAATAGGAGACGGGAGCGCGGGCGCTTTCCCTTTGGTTTTCACACTTTGTAAT
>JAIVJM010000277.1 GCA_020199995.1 Acidobacteriota bacterium
GAGCGAAACGGAGCCGATTTATCGCAAGTTTTTGCGGAGAATTTCGGGGCGAACGCGACTTACGTCGAGGGGCTGTTCAGTCGTTTTCGCAGCGATCCGGCGCTGGTGGACGAGGCCTGGCGCGTCTACTTCATGGAACTGCTCGGCGAGTCGGCGGGAGACGGCGCGCGCGCGGTGTCGGGCGGTAACGGTGGAGCGGCGGCAACGTCGTCGAGCCCGGCGCGCGAGACCGCCGGGGCATCGCAGGCGTGGCCCGTAGAGCAGACGCAGACGCCGCCGCAGGCATCGCCTTCGCCCGAGCAGGTACAGCCTGCGCCCGGAGCGGCGCAACCCTCGAAGCCGGCGGCGGCGGCGACGGCGGCGGTAGCTCAGCCCGCTGCGGCGGCGGCGCAGAACGAGGCCGCGCCCATCCGGGGCGGGGCGCTCAAAATCGTCGAGAACATGGAGACGAGCCTCACGGTTCCGACGGCGACCTCGAACCGGCAGCTCCCCGTCAAGGTTCTGGAAGAGAACCGCCTCATCGTCAACCAGTATCTGAAAGAGCAGCAGCGCGGCAAAGCCTCTTACACGCACTTCATCGCCTACGCGCTGTTGCGCGCGCTCGAAAAGTACCCGCAGCTCAACGACGGCTTTGCGATGGTTGACGGCGCGCCGTCGCGCGTCCGCCGCCCCTCGGTCAACCTCGGCCTCGCGATTGATCTGGAGAAGAAGGACGGCACGCGCACGCTGCTGGTGCCCAACATCAAGAACGCGGGGGCGCTCGACTTCGCCGAGTTCCTCGCCGCCTACGACGATACCGTCAAACGCGCGCGCGGGGGCAAGCTGGGGCTGGCAGACTTTCAGGAGACGACCATCACGCTGACGAACCCCGGCACGCTCGGCACGGTCTCGTCGAACCCGCGGCTGATGGCCGGGCAGTCGGTCATCATCGCCACCGGCGCGATTGAGTACCCGGCGGAGTATCACGCCATGACGCCCGAGGCGCTCTCGCAGCTCGGCATCAGCAAGACCCTCAACATCTCTTCGACCTACGACCACCGCGTCATTCAGGGGGCGGAGTCGGGCGCCTTTCTAGCCTACGTCCACGAGCTGCTGACAGGGCGGCACGACTTCTACGACCGCATCTTCCGCGCCCTCGGAATCCACTACCAGCCGATGCGCTGGGCCATTGATCGCAACCCGGCGCTCCTCGGCGGTCGCGACACGCGCGAGCACGTCAAGAAGGAGGCGCGCGTCCTCGAACTCATCAACGCCTACCGCGTGCGCGGTCACCTCATCGCCGACATTGACCCCTTGAACGCCATCCCCGTGCAGTATCACCCGGAGCTCGACATCGAGACTTACGGGCTGACGATCTGGGACTTGGACCGCGAGTTCATCACGGGCGGGCTCGCCGGGAAAGAGAGCGCACGTTTGCGCGAAATCCTCGACGTGCTGAGGCGCGCCTACTGCGGCAAGGTCGGGACGGAGTACCGGCACATCCAGAGCAAGGAGCAGAAGGTCTGGATACGCGAGCGCATCCGGCAGGAATTCGTCCACCCCGAGCCGCTGGGCGCGGAGGTCAGGCGGGCGCTCCTTCAGAAGCTCACCGAGGCCGAGCAGTTCGAGCGCTTCCTGCACACGAAGTATTTGGGTCAGAAGCGCTTCTCGCTCGAAGGCTGCGAGACGATCATCCCGCTGCTCGACCAACTGGTCGAGCGCGCCGCCGAGCATGGCGTCGAAGACATCACGCTCGGGATGGCGCACCGCGGTCGCTTGAACGTGCTCGCCAACATCATTGACGTGCGCCTCGCCGAGAGAATCTTCACCTCCTTCGAGGGGAGCGTCCATCCGAACTTCCCGGCGGACGAGGGCGATGTCAAATACCATCAGGGCGCGAGGGGCGAGCGCACCACCGCCGCGGGCAAGCTTGTGCTCATCAACCTCTCGCCGAACCCGAGTCACCTCGAATTCGTGGACCCCGTGGTCGAGGGCATGGTGAGAGCCCGGCAGGACACGTTGCAGCTCGATGGAGCGACGCCGCGCGAGGAGGCGATTGACCGCGCGATGCCCGTGCTTTTGCACGGCGACGCGGCCTTCGCCGGGCAGGGCATCGTGATGGAGACCTTGCAGCTCGCCGAGCTCAAGGGCTACCGCACGGGCGGAACCATCCACATCATCATCAACAACCAGATCGGCTTCACCACCTCGCCGCAGGCGGGCCGCTCGACCATCTACTCGACCGACGTCGCGCGCATGACGCAGCTCCCCATCTTCCACATCAACGGCGACGACCCCGAGGCGGCCTTCCGCGTCCTGCGCATCGCGCTCGACTACCGGCAGGAGTTCAACAAGGACGTGGTGCTCGACGTCGTCGGCTTCCGCAAGCTCGGGCACAACGAGGGCGACGAGCCGAGCTACACGCAGCCCCTTATGTATGCGCGCGTCAAGGCGCATCCGGGCGTGCGCGCCAAGTACGCCGAGCGGCTCGTGCGCGACGCCGTGCTCACCGAGGCGGAAGTCGAGGGGATGATTAAGGAGACGGTCGCGGCCTTCGAGGCGACGCTCGCGCGCGCCAAGGAGATCGTCGCCGCCAAGCCGCAGATGAAGGAGCTGCCCCCGGCGATTGAGGAGGAGGACGGCTCGGCGCTCGTCGAGACGCCGGTCGCGGCTGAGATTATCCGCGACATCGCGCACCGTATCGCGGTCGTCCCCGAGGGCTTCAGCGTCAACCCGAAGATGGTCAGCCAGCTCGCGCGCCGCGCGAAGATGGGCGAGGGGCAGCTCCCGCTCGACTGGGCCTTCGGCGAGCTGATGGCCTTCGGCTCGCTCGGTTTGGAAGGCGCGCGCGTGCGCCTTTCGGGACAGGACTCGGGGCGCGGAACCTTCTCGCAGCGTCACGCCATCCTCTACGACACGCAGACCGGCAAAGCATGGTCGCCCCTCACCGAGATGACCTGCGTTGCGGAGGGGCGCGCGCGCGTCGAGGTCTTCGACAGCTCTCTGTCCGAGCAGGGCGTGATGGGCTTCGAGTACGGCTACACGGTCGTGGCACAGGACGCGCTGGTCTGTTGGGAGGCGCAGTTCGGCGACTTCTCGAACGGCGCGCAGGTCATCATTGACCAGTTCATCGCGCCGGGTGTGGACAAGTGGCAACAGCCCTCGCGGCTCGTCCTCCTGCTCCCGCACGGCTACGAGGGGCAGGGGCCGGAGCACTCGAACGCGCGGCTCGAGCGATACCTTCAGCTCTGCGCCGAGAACAACATGCAGGTCTGTTACCCGACTACGCCAGCGCAGTATTTTCACCTCTTGCGGAGGCAGGTCAGGCAGCCGAGCGCGCGCCCGCTCGTCGTCATGACGCCCAAGAGTTTGCTGCGTCTCCCGGCGGCGACCTCGGCGGTCGAAGAGCTGACGCGGGGCGGCTTCCTTCCCGTCATTGACGACGCGGGCGTGGAGGACCGCAACGCCGTGCGCCGCATCGTGCTGTGCAGCGGCAAGGTCTTCTACGATCTCTCGGCGGCGCGACAGAAGTCTGGCGACAAGCGCGCGGCCATCCTTCGGCTCGAACAGTTCTACCCGTTCCCCGAGCGGCTCTTGCGCGAAATCTTCGCCTCCTACCCGCAGGCGGCGCAGCTCGTCTGGGCGCAGGAGGAGCCGAAGAACTACGGCGGCTGGGGCTTCGTCGAGCAGCGTTTGATAAATATGCTGGCGGGCTGCGAGCGGCCCTTCTACGTCGGGCGCGCCGCCTCGGCGAGCCCCGCCACCGGCTCTTACGCCATCCACGAACTCGAACAGCGCCAGCTCGTGGACGACGCGCTCACGGCGGATGCCCCCTTCATCTCCAACGCCTCCACCGCGCAATACGCGGGGCAGGCCGACTCATAAAGAAATTGATGAGTGCGGAATGATGAATGAAAGGCAGCATGCTTTCCATTCATCATTCCGCACTCGTTATTTCGTGCTCCTGTTGACTTCCCATCGCGTTTGAAATAAAAGTTGAGTCTCCTCTCCCGAGATGTAATTGCCCTTTCCAAAACTGCGCCGACGGGCGCGCGCTTGCCGACCCACAATTTACCGGAGGGACGATGACGAACAGACGAACGACGCAGCGCGGGCCGACGGGCGTGGTCTCGATGGCGTTGGCAATCGTCTTGCTGGCGGGCTCGGCGGCGCGCGCCGGTGCTGCGCAGCAGGGCGACCGACAGTTGACGCCGGAGCAGTCGAAGGCCGTGACCGAGGCGTTGGCGCTGATGACGCAGTCGAGCGCGGCGCAGCGGGAAGGGAAACTCGACGCGGCCATCGAGTCGAGGGAGCGCGCGCAGCAGCTCATCGAGAAGAATTTCGGCCCCGACGACATGTTGACCGCCCTCAACCTCCCGCTCCTCGCCTTCCTCTACACGCGCAAGGGCGACCACGCGCGGGCCGAAGCACTCTACCTGCGCGCCATCGGCGTCAAAGAGAAACTACATGGGCCGGAACATCCGGAGGTCTCGGACACGCTCCTCACGCTCGCCGCCGTATACAACTCGACCGAGCAGTTCGCCAAAGCCGAGGCGGTGTCCGCGCGCGCGCTCGCCATCCGCGAGAAGACGCTCGGCCCCGAGCGCCCGGAAGTCGCCGAGGCGCTCTTCTACCTCGCCACGGCCTACTCGCGGCGGGGCGAGTACGGGCGGGCCGAACCGCTCCTCAAGCGGGCGCTCCTGATTCAGGAGAAGGCGCTCGGGGCGGAAGACTTCCACGTCGCGCTGACGCTCAACAACCTCGCGCACCTCTACGCTGAGAAGGGCGACTACGAGCAGGCGGAAACCTTTTTCCTGCGCACTATTGCGCTCTTCGAGAAGCTCCTGGGGCCGGAAAACCCGAACGTCGCCACGCCGCTCAACAGCCTCGCCGCGCTCTACCGGCAGAAGGGCGACTACCTGCGCGCCGAGCCGCTCTTCAAGCGCGGCCTCGCGATTGTCGAGAAGGCGCTCGGCCCCGAAGCCGAAGACACGGCCATCGCGCTCAACAGCCTCGCACTCCTCTACAGCGACAAGGGCGACGACGAGCGCGCCCTGCCGCTCTTCCGCCGCGCGCTCGCCATCCGCGAGAAGGTGCTGGGGCCGCAGCACACTTCGGTCGCCGCGACGCTCGTGAGCATCGCCGCCGTCCACAACGACCGGAAGGAGTATGCGCAGGCCATCCCCCTCTACGAGCGTGCCCTGAAGATCGTGGAGCAGGCGAGAGGGACGGAAAACCCTCTCTACGCCACGGTGCTCAGCAACTTCGCCGTCAGCTATGCCGAGCAGGACGACGCCGCACGCGCCGAGCCGCTCGCCCGAAAGGCTTTGGAGATCAGGGAGCGCGTGCTCGGCCCGGAGCA
>JAIVJM010000113.1 GCA_020199995.1 Acidobacteriota bacterium
CCCCCATCCCCCTTCTTCAGATCGCCGTCTTGCGGTGCGCGAACAGGCGCAGCAGCCCGTTGATGGCGAGGTGCAGCAGGACGTAGGCGATGAGCGCGACGAGGATGGGGAGCGCGAGGCGGAAGCCTTCGGCGGTCGAGGGCGTCGGCACGATCCCCTTGAAGGGCGCGAGGAATGGATCCGTCACGGCGTTGACGAACTGCACGAAGCCCGCGCCCGACCGCGCCGCGAGCAGGTTCAGGAAGAAGCGCAGCCCGAGCAGCGAGTAGATGAGGTAGAAGACGTAGTCGATGATCTGCGAGACGCGCGCCACCCCCCGCGCGCGCTCCACCTCGCGCTCGGTGTCGACCACCTCGTCGACCGCCTTCGTGCGGAACTCGCCCGCGACCGCGTCCATCCTCGCGGCTTCCGGTCGCGTCGTCCGATCCGCCCGCGCCGCGATCTCCGAGTTCACGTCCGACTCGATCTGCGACTTCACGGACTCGTGCTGCACCTCGCGGCGCATCTCGTCCGCGGCAAGTTTATCGTCTTCCATCAAGTACCTCCGATAGTGTCATGGTTTGGGAGAGCCCTGATTAGTTGAACAGAGGTCGGTCACGGAACGATGGCGGTCGTGCCGACGCTTCCGCGGGGCGGAAAGCAAAAAGGCGGGGCCGTGGATCGCGATCCACGGCCCCGCCTTCAAGTTATCGCCCCGCGATTCGAGCGGAGAGGGTGGGATTCGAACCCACGGTACGGTTCCCCGTACACAGCATTTCCAGTGCTGCCAGTTCAACCACTCCTGCACCTCTCCTAAAAAGCCGTTAGCGATTAGCTCTTAGCTCTTAGCTTTTATGTCTGGCTAAGAGCTAAGAGCTAATCGCTAACAGCTTGAATTAGTGGCGGAGGGGGTGGGATTTGAACCCACGGTGGAGTTTCCCCCACTCCGGTTTTCGAGTCCGATTTATCCCCTCCGCTTAGCAAAGACCTGGTAAGAATTGTTAGGAATTCAAACAACCCGCAGCCATCAAAGCATAGCCCATCCTGGCAATTCCTGTCATGTCGCTACGCCAACTTTACGCCAAGTACGAGAAGAGAAAGGCGCAGAAACGGAATCCGTTTTAGGCTTAACCGGCCTTTTTTAGGAAGTCCGAGCCGTCAATACGCCGCAACGCCCACTCACTCTAATGCCCTTTTGCTACTGGCAGGGACACAAAATCGGACTTTGACTACTGCGGGCAATTATCAGATGAGTTAGAATTGAGTAATGATCATGGAGGCAGGGGAAAAGGTCACCTCTACATTCGTCGCCTCGGCCGGGGCCGGCGCACTGGGATCGCACCAGTTTCTCGACGATTTCGCCCTGGCTTACCATCTCGCCGTGGCCGAGCGTCTGCGCGAGCGGCCGGACGCAGTTATCGAGCGCGCACGTCAGAACCTTAACCGCTGGCTGGAGGGCGACGCGTTCGGGCCGGGCGAGCGGCAGTCCGTCGAGGAGTGGCTGAAGATTCTGGACGGGTCTGACGCCGAGCGTCTGATCCGGATCATCACCGATCCTTCCGACGAAGGCCAGCGCCTGCGTTCGTCCTCGCCTTTCGTCGGCGCGCTCACGCCCGAAGAGCGACTGGAGATACTCGCCGCCTGTGAACAAAGAGCAACTGCTTGACCTGACCGAGCGCGTGAAGTTGGTGGCCGGAGTTGAACTGCCGGTCATCGTCGGCTCGCAGTCGCTCTACGCCATCACCTCTAACGTTCCCGACAGCGTCAGGCGATCCGTCGAATGCGATTTCCTCCTACTCGCTGTCGGCACTCCAGCCTTCAGAGCAGTCATCGAGCAGATCGGATTCGCCAGCAGCTTCCAGGAGACGCACGGCTACTACGCCGATGCGGTCGGCCTCGCCACGGTCGTGCTGGCGGCGGGCTGGCAGGAACGCCTCGTGCCCCTGACGGACGAAGAAGGAAAGACGCACGCCTACTGCTTGGAAGTTCACGACACTTGCGTCAGCAAGCTAATGGCTGGCAGGCAGAAGGATTTCACATTCATTAAGGAACTGGTGGACCGAGGGCTGGCCGACATAGATGTGTTCATTTCACGTGCCGAAACGATCCTGGATATGCCGCAGAGCGCCGCCTTACTGCCACGACTCGAAAGGCTGGTGGATTATCTGAAAAGCGCGCGATCCTCTCTCGACCTCCGCCCACTGCAACGACTAGTCGCAGACCTTCAATCTCGCCCGCGATAGATGCCCTCGCTGCCGGTTGATAATCTGATGCCAGAGTGCTTTGCCCAACGAGACGCTGCTAATACAAGATGTTGGTGGTCTATTCTCAAAGGCTCACCATATCGAGCAGCGATTTTGATTCGTTGGGCAAAGCGAGTGCGCGTAATATTGCCGTGCGTTTGACAACGGGGGTGTTGCCCGGCTATAAAGGTCACCCTTCTACGAGAGACGGGAAAGAATTTATGAACCCCCAGAGAATGCATCACGTCAACGGCGCGCACCACCATGCCCATCATCGGCATGGCGGCGGCGCGTTGGCGACTGCGTTCTTCGGCGAAGAACATCTGCGAGACTAGCAAGGCATCGCACAACCAGATCGCGAACGAGCCCGCCGCCGGTGACTGAGGAAGTCCGGCGGCGGGTTTTGTTTTTGGCGAATGGCGGAAGAGACGGACGGCATACGACCGACGGGGTGACAGTCGCAATTCATGTCTGAATCACTTTCAAAAGTGCCGAACGGAATGCGTTACTACTTCGGCGCGGAGGCGCGCCTGCGCCGTCACGTCGAAGACACCGCGATGTCGGTCTTCGACGGTTGGTCTTACGAGGAGATCACGACTCCCTCCGTTGATTACTACTCCCTGTTCGAGTTCGGTATGGGGCACAGGGAGGCGCGTCGTGCCTTCAGGTTCACGGACACCGACGGGAGAATGCTCGCCCTCATGCCGGACGTGACTTCATCGGTCGCACGCGCCGCGTCCACGCTTCTGGCGAGACGGGCGCGACCCTTGCGCCTGTGCTACGCCGGGCGAGTGTTCCGGCAGCAACCGCCGTCGCACGCGCAGTGGAGGCGCGAATCCGAGCAGGTCGGCTGCGAACACATCGGCTCCATGCAGGACGTGGCGGACGTTGAGGCGCTCGCCATCGCCGTCGAAGTCCTCAAGCGGTTGAGGCTGGACGGACGCTTCTCCATCACGCTCAACGACGTGGGCGTCTTCAACGGCGTCGCCGAGCAACTCGCCCTCGACCCCGATGGGCGCGACCAGATGCGCCGCCTCATAGACGTTCGTGACGCGGCGGAGTTGCGACGCTTCCTCGCCCCGCACACGCGCGACGAGGAGGCTTGCTCGTTTGCGCGGCTGGTCCAGCTGCCGGGCAAATCAGAAGTGCTCGCTGACGCCACGCGGCTGATCAAGAACCCGCGCTCGGCCGCGGCGCTTGGACGCCTTGGACACTTGTGGGGCGTCGTCGAGTCGCTCAGATTAACTGATCAGTTCGAGGTAGATCTCGGCGATCTGTCGGGGCTCGATTACTACACTGGGCTGACGTTCAAAATTTACGTTGAGGGCGTCGGCTCGCGTGCCGGGGGGGGCGGACGTTACGACACTCTGATAGCCAACTTCGGGCGGTCGGAGCCCGCCGTCGGATTCGTGCTCGATCTGGACGCAATTGCCCAAGCGCTCTCGCAGAGTTCCGGGCTCGCCCCCGCGTCGGAGCCGGAAAGAACTGCGGAGCGACTGGAGGGCGGCGACACCGGCACGCTCTTCCTCAGGGCTTTGGAGCATCGCGCCGGCGGCGGGCGCGTACTGCTGAACGTAAAAGGGGAGGCGTGATGCGGGAGTTGACCATCGCCATCGCTAAGGGTCGGCTTCAGGGGGCGACTCTCAAACGCCTGCGGCACGTCGGCATCTGCGCGCCGGACGAGGCGCTCGCGTCCCGGCGTCTGTCGGTGCGAGACGAGGGTGGACGCTACCGCTTTATCTTCGTCAAACCCGTGGACGTGCCCGTTTACGTCGAGCACGGCATCGCGGACTGCGGCGTGGTCGGGCTCGACGTGCTGCTCGAATCCGAAGCCGACCTCCTGCAACCGCTCGACCTCGGCATCGGCCTCTGCCGCGTCGTCGTGGCGACAGACAAGCCGGAGCTGCTCTCGGACGACTTCGGCGTGCTGAGGGTGGCGACGAAGTACCCGCGCATCGCCGCGGAGTATTTCGGATCGCGCGGCATCCCCGTCGAGATCATCGAGCTGGCGGGATCGGTCGAGCTCGCGCCCATCCTCGGCTTGAGCGACTGCATCGTTGATCTGGTCGAAACGGGCAGGACGCTCGAAGAGAACGGGCTGCGCGAGATCGAGGTGGTCGCCGACTGTACGGCGCGGCTCGTCGTCAACCGCGCGAGCTTTCAGTTAAAGGCTGGCGCGATCAGCCGACTCATCAAGATGCTCGGCGAGAGCGCCGAAGGAGGCGCGTAAGTGCAGGAACTGGCGAAGAGCTTGATAGAGGTAGTCGCGCGGGGGGACGCCGAAGGACGCGGGCGCGTGCTGCGGCGAATCGCGAGTCGCAACATCGCGCTCGACGCCGCGGTGTTGGAGCGCACGGCGCAGATCGTGGAGGACGTGCGGCGGCGCGGCGACGCGGCGCTCGTCGATTACGCACGGCGGTTCGACGGCGTCGTGCTCAAGCCCAACGAGTTGCGCGTTGACGAAGAGAGCCTGCGCCGCACGGCATCGCGGGTGGACGCGGGCGTGCTCGCGGCGCTGCGCGAGAGCATCGAGAGGGTTCGCGCCTTCCACGAGTTCGAGCGGCAAGTCTCATGGGAGGTGGAGACGGGAAGCGGCGTCCGCCTCGGTCAGCGCATCACGCCGGTCGGGCGCGCAGGACTCTACGTCCCCGGAGGGACTGCCAGCTACCCGTCTTCCGTGGTGATGAACGTCGTGCCGGCGCAGGTCGCGGGCGTCAGCCGCATCGTGGTGACGACTCCGCCGCGCACACTCAACGAAAACCCGTCGGTCAGTGCCGCGCTCGTCGAGTTGGGCGTCTCGGAGGTTTACGCCGTCGGCGGCGCGCAAGCTATCGCCGCGCTCGCCTTCGGGACCGAGACGGTGCCGCGCGTCGATGTCATCACGGGCCCCGGCAACAAGTACGTGGCGGCGGCGAAGAAGATCGTCTTCGGCGCGGTCGGCATCGACTCCATCGCGGGCCCGACCGAGATCGTCATCATCGCGGACGACACCGCCCGCGCCGACTTCATCGCCGCCGACCTGCTCGCGCAGGCGGAGCACGGCGAAGACGCCTCAGCCATGTTGATCACGACCAGCGACGCGCTCGCGCGGGAGACGGCGTCG